>JAGNQL010000203.1 GCA_017989135.1 Burkholderiales bacterium | reverse complement strand
CAATTCCACATTCGGCATATGTTTACCGCGCGCCATACCGAAGGCGTGGCCGTGCGAAATCATGATGGCGCTGCGCTGTACGTTCGCCGAGTGAGCCGCGCCCAACACGAGCGGGCGACGAATCTCTACAAAGTTGCCGGGGAAGTTCGCGCGATGCGAGCGAAACCACACCAAGCTGCCGCTCCCAGCGTCGGCAATCATGTCAGTGTTGTCTGCCGCGATCCCGACGTGCGTGATCGAACCGCGCGGCCACGGCCCATCCGCCGTATCGTGAAAGAACACCAAGTCGCCCGGCTGCTGCGAAGTCACCACCGGGCCCACCTCGTCACCGGCCAAAGAGTCGGCAAACCACGGACCGGGTGAAACGTGAATGCCCTTGCGCACGTAATACGGAACGCGAGTCACCTCGGGCAAACCTAGTTTCTTTCCGGTCGCTCGCTCAAAGCACCATCGAACAAACGACGCGCAGTACGGACTCATTCCGTATCCCGCCTGTGAAAACCTGCGCCCGCGCCAACTCGCAGCGGCTTTGAGAACTGCACTTGCTGAGGTAGACATGATCTTTCGCTCCGGTGTCGTCGGCGCTTCACGCGAGCTGCGCGACGCCTGATTCAGTGATGCGAAGATACACTCGGAAATGCAGCAAAACACGGCCCTGCGGCCGGTTAGACGTTACTTGACGTTACACGCGTTACACCCTTTTTTTGGTATTCCCGCCCCAACCGAGTCCCCATCTTGTCTCGCCTTCTCGACCACAACCGCCTCGCCGCTCGCCTTAACCACATCGAGCCGTTCCACGTCATGGAGATCGCGAGCCACGCGCGCGCGCTGGAAGCGGCGGGCAAAGATGTGATCCACATGGAAATCGGCGAGCCGGATTTTCCGACGCCGCAACCCGTGATCGACGCCGCTCAAACCTTCCTCGCCAGCGGCCAGATTTACTACACCAGCGCGCTGGGCATTCGTCCGCTGCGTGAGGCCATCAGTGGGCATTACAAACGCATTCACGGCCTCGACATTGCGCCCGAGCGAATCATCGTGACCGCGGGCGGCTCGGCGGCGCTGCTCCTCGTATGCGCGCTGCTAGTGGATCGTGACGACGAAATCTTGCTCACCGATCCGTCGTACCCGTGCAATCGCCACTTCGTCCGCGTCATGGAAGGCGTGCCGTGCACCATCAACGTCGGGCCCGAAGAGCGCTACCAATTCACCGCCGATTTGATCGACAAAGCCTGGGGCGCGAAGACGAAAGGCGTGCTCGTCGCGAGCCCGTCGAACCCCACGGGCACGAGCGTGAAAGACGGCGAACTCAAACGCATCGTCGACTGCGTCGCCGCACGCGGCGGCGCGTTGATCTCCGACGAAACATACGCCGGGCTCAACTACGGCCGCAAACCCGAGACCGTGCTCGCGCACACCGACGACGCGT
Source organism: Burkholderiales bacterium (assembly GCA_017989135.1). GTDB lineage: Bacteria > Pseudomonadota > Gammaproteobacteria > Burkholderiales > Casimicrobiaceae > Casimicrobium. The sequence continues at coordinate 3,426 of JAGNQL010000203.1, read as the reverse complement.
TTTCGATCAACAGTTTCTCGAAATATTTCAACATGACGGGCTGGCGCTTGGGCTGGGTCGTCGCGCCCGAACGCCACGTGCGCGACCTAGAAAAACTCGCGCAAAATCTCTACATCTCGCCCGCCGCGCTCTCGCAAAACGCCGCACTCGCCTGCTTCACCGACGCGGGCTATGCAATCGCCGAACAACGCCGCGCCGAATTCGAAGCGCGCCGCGATTACTTCGCAAACGCACTTACAAACATCGGCTTCAACATCCCCGTCATGCCCGACGGCGGCTTCTTCGTCTACGCCGACGTCACCGCCTTCACCAAAGACAGCGAAGCCTTCGCCCTAGACATCTTGAACCGCACAGGCGTCAGCTTCGCCCCAGGCATAGATTTCGGCAGCTACCGCTCGCGCGAGCACGTAAGGATGGCCTACGCCGTGAGCATGCCGAAATTGGAGGAAGGGATTCGGCGGTTGAGGGCGGCTTTGTAAGGGAGATTAGACGATGCGAACGGATGGGCTCAAGCGAAAAGCTCAACAGCCGAATCGCGCCACGCGTGGCCTTCACTGCCCCAACGCCCACTAGCCACCGGCCGCGGGAAACCTGTGCGGCAATAGCCTTGCGCGGAAGAAAAGTCAAAAATCGCGTGCATGAAGTCGTTGATCAAAAGCGCCACCTTTAGATTGTCAACTGACCAACCCACTTGGATGACCGAATCTCGCCCGCTTCTGGGAACATCGCCAACGTTATAAATTTGCAACGTATCCTGGATTGGTTGCTCTTTCGACGCATCGTACGCATAGAAATATCCCGTCGTGCCGTCATCTTCAAAAATCGCGGCGTACCTCCCATCCGGAGAGTCACATGCCACAAAAGTCGAGTCGCCCACGACGAAGCCTTACTCTGCGACGATCTGTATTTGCACTGATTTCCCCTGGTTGAAACAACACCGATTCGAAGCAGAACGCATGATGTGAGTTCTTTTTTTGCGAAACAGTTGTTTACGCCGCGGCTATGCTGTTTGCAGGCCGCATTCGCAATCGTATCAGTCGGAGAGCCGGCTGGTTAGGTGTTCATGGTTCGACAGGCTCACCACGAACGGAATTTGGAGCCCCAACGAACTGGTGATGGCGCGCGGATCGCACAAGAGCGATGCATGCAACCGGTTTCGCGGCTTCCGCCGCTCTTCTGGTCGTGCACTTCCTGACCGTGCGCGCATAAAAAAAAGCGACACGAAGGTCGCTTTTTCTTTCTCGCGCAAGGATCGAATTACTTCAGGTCAAGCACGAGTGCGTTGCGCACGGTTTGTGGCAGCGGGTTGATCGCGGCTTTGTAGCGTGGGTGGTCCACGCCTACTGCGAGGCCGACGCCGTACTTCAGTGCGGCTTTCATTTCTTTCGTGAGTTCGAAACGAAGCGAGTGCACGGGCGACGCTTTGTAGTCGTTCTCGCGGTCTTGATCTTCGTCGGAGATGGAGTAGAGCTTGGAGCTGCCTTCCACTTGAATCCAGACGCGATCTTCGATGCCGATGAGTTGCGAGAGTTGACGCTTGCGCTCAATCTCGTCGCTGTATTCGAGCAACATCGTGGCCTTGAAGTTGCTGCCATCGGGGATGAGCGGCAAGTAGGCGTCGAGTTCGTTTTGCACGCTGTCGCCGTCGGTTTCTTCGGCGTGCAGCATTTCTTGGATCTGATAGCGAACCGTCATCTCGTCTTCAAATTGAAGCGTGAGGTGGTTGCCCAGATGCACTGTGCGATTTTTCTTGTGCGCGATCACCTCTGGTCGAAAGGTGGGGCGACGCTTTTCGTATTCTTCAAGCGACCAAAGATTAGCCCGCGACAGTACGGGCGCCGATTTTTTAGCCATTTTCCATTCCGTGAGTATTCGATACATCCAAATCGGCGGGTTCGCTTCTTGTGGCGTCCTGCCCGATATACCGAGTTCGGTGCTACGCGATCCAAAAAGCTTGACGGCCTCCGGATCCACTCCTGCGCGCACTCATATGAGCGGTAAGACAGCGATTTTAGGTCGCCAGTTCCAGAAAATCCAGACCTGCGGGTTATCAAATTGCTCTAATAAAGCAAAAACGCACCGTAACGGTGCGTTTTTGCGCTTATTTATGCTTATGGCGCGTATTTCGTGATGCGCCGCAGCAAATTGGGTAGCTTAGATTTCTTCGTACAACGGCAGTGTGAGGAACTCTTCAAACGCGTCCTGCGTGCTCATTTTCGTAAAAATCTCGGCCGCGCGATCGAACTTGCCGATGAAGCCGCCAGCTTTGATTTTGGCGAGTTCTTCCAGCCTTCATTGGAGGAACTCGCGAGCCCCGCAACCGCAACCTGACTGTCACATTGACGATTAGTCAACTGATGGTATTTTTCGATGCATCGCATCAATAACGCAAAATCACCGCTCATGAATAGAGGCCACGCCGACACAATGCAGCGAACGCTGATTCTCATACTGTTCAGCACGGTACTCGCTGCATGTTCAAAGCCAACGTCGATGCCAACGCGAAGCATCGACGAATCGCGACGGGAGCAGGCCCAAATTCTGGCTTCCGATCCGCCGGTTGACTCGCGGGGAGCGCCCGTGGTTGTGGAACTGAAAATTCTTGACGCGAGCACGGGACAACCAGTACGTGAGGTGATTGTGACGGGCCGCGCGAAAGGTCAGTTAAAGGACGAATACGTTGGCCATCCGACCGAGTCACGCGGGTTCACGTATTCGGAGCATGACCGTGCACTAAGAGGCATTGAGGGGCCAGACGTCGCCTCCAAGGCGACGCTATTGGATGAAGGTTCGTCGTCCCGATATCGTGTGCATACACCAGGTGCGATTCAACTGTCACCCGGGTTCAAAACGTTGACGAAATATTACTCGTGGGAAGGCGTGATTCTGAGCAAAGACTATTGCGCTAGGCCAGGCTACGTCGCATTGCCAAATGACGCAAAATCGGCTCTACATGCGATTGCTGCCGCTCGAGGAGGGCTGGCCAACGACGTCGAAAACCACACGGTAAATCTTAGACCATTGCACAATGACACGCCTCTTCGCATGCGATACCACGTCCTCAACTCGTTGTCATCGCTCACGAGAAACGGTATCGCAGAGGGAAGTCCGCGCGCCGAGATTTTTGACGAGGTTCTTGGCTGGGCGGCGCCTCTTTCGGCGTCGCCCTTCGAGCACCTAGCGTACGTAAGTTACCTGATTCGACTCAAAGAACGCTTGTCCCGCAATCAAGGCACCGAACGACACAAAACCGAACTTCGTATTTTGAGCGACAGAATAGGCACGCATTTGCCCGCTGCCCGCTTGTCATACTACGCATTCGACGATTGGCAGCTCGTTCCAGAAACTGAACAAATCGTTTGGGACGCCCCGAACGCGTCACGTGCCCCCCCTGATCAGTCGTGTAACCGAGTCAACACCTCTTTG
>JAGNQL010000202.1 GCA_017989135.1 Burkholderiales bacterium | reverse complement strand
GAGATGATGTAGGAAAATGGGGGAAACGGCGCGACAGCGCCTCACAGACCCACTCCTACACCGAAAAAAGCATGGCAAAAACAGTACTCATCATCGGCGCTAACCGTGGCCTCGGCCTTGAATTCGCGAAGCAATACGTTGCCGACGGTTTTGAGGTGATCGCTACCTGTCGCCGTCCCGCTGAAGCGGCGGAACTTCGCCGGGTCGGCGTGCGTATCGAGGCGCTCGACACGAGCACATCGTCGTCGATCGAAGCGCTCGCCGAAAAACTCAAGGACGATTCCATCGACGTGATGATTTGCAACGCTGGTGTGTACGGCCCGCGAAGCGACGGTTTGACCGATATGCCCACCGAAGACTTTGATCTCGTCATGCGCACCAACGTGCTCGGACCGTTGCGCCTGACGCTTGCGTTCGCGCACAACGTAGCGAAGGCCCGCGGCGCGATGGTGTTCCTTTCGTCACGCATGGGCTCGATTTCGGGCATGAGCTCGTCGTCTGGCATCGCGTATCGTGCGAGCAAAGCGGCGCTCAACGCCGTGGTGAAGGCAACGTCACTCGAACTTGGCAAAAAAGGCGTGCGCGTCATGGCGTTGCATCCGGGCTGGGTGCGCACCGACATGGGCGGACCGCAAGCGATGCTCACGCCAACGGAGAGCGTCGCCGGCATGCGCCACGTGATCGAAAACGCGTCGGACAAACACGGCGGCTTCTTCGACAACACGGGCGCAACGATTCCGTGGTAATGGAAATGGGCGTGCCGATGGTTCGCATACCGCTCTGGTTTCGACTGGCTGTCTCGATGCCCGCTGCGGCAGCGATCGGATTTCAGATGTGGTTGGCCCTCAGCCGCGCTGAGCTAGTTCGCCTGTGGACATTGCCGCTAATTGCTGTGGGTTGGTTTTACGCTTCGCCCAACTTGAACTTGGTGAACGGCGCAATTACCCTAGTTTTCGTGCCTATCCTAGCCGCGATCGGCGGCGGTGCTGCTCGCGCTTTCGGCCTACAAGTTTCGGACCATTGGTGGTCCGGCGTTTGGTTTTCTGGTCCAACGTGGTTGATCACCTCGTTCGCGATGGGGTTCGGCGCGTACATTTTGGGCGATTACTTCGAGCGAGTGAACCCGACAGATGTACGTTGAATTTAACCGACGTCGGCGAATAGACGCGCTGCTGCGCATGTACGACTTTTTGACTGAAACGACAGCCCAGCGGTCGTTGCATGCCATTTATCTATTAAGTCGACATTCGCATAAATGTGCCTTGAATGACCGCCTGGCTGTCGGTGGCGCCATAAAGCTGTATGTGGCATTTTCTGGTGGTACGTATGCGTAGCGCGATGGATCTCGTCCGCGCCGCCGAAGCGGAAATCGTCACGCTCTCGCTCGAAGAGACGCGCGCGGCGATGGACGATCCAAACACACAGATCATCGACATCCGCGACGTACGCGAACTCTGGCGCGAAGGAAAAATTCCCGGCGCGCTTCATTGCCCGCGCGGCATGAACGAATTTTGGATCGACCCGCTAAGCCCGTATCACAAGCCGATCTACGCAAGTGGCAAACGCTTCGTGCTCTATTGCGCTGGCGCGTGGCGCTCGGCGCTTGAAGCAAAGATGTTTCAAGACATGGGGCTCAGCAACGTTGCGCATATGGCGGGCGGATTTACCGCGTGGAAAGCGGCTGGCATGCCCATAGAAACTGTCGAGCGCAAATCATGAAGCATGCGCGCGCTGCGGAACTACTTAAACAATTGCCTGGCCGCGTCTCAACGAAATGGCCGCAAGGTGAACGCTTCGCGGCCGCGCTCGCCAACGGCACGATGTCGGTCGAACTCTACGCCCCGCGCGGCACCGATCCGCAAACACCGCATGCGCAAGACGAACTCTATTTTGTTCACACGGGTAGCGCGACTTTCACACTCGAAGGCGAGCGCATCGCATGCGCTGCGGGCGACGCGCTCTTCGTGCCCGCAGGCGCGGAACACCGCTTCACGGATTTCAGCGACGACTTCGCCACCTGGGTCGTGTTCTGGGGGCCAAAAGGTGGCGAAGGCCCAGCTCCGTGAATCACGCCGAACGAATGAACATTAGCGACGACGAAAAAAGGACGCAGCACAATGTTGCTCACTGAAGACCAACGCATGGTGCGCGATAGCGTGCGTGCGTACGTGCAAGACCATATTGCGCCAAAGGCGGCAGCTTGGGACAAGGCGCACACGTTCCCGGCGGCTGAACTAAAAGGCCTTGCCGAGATGGGTTGCTACGGCATCGCCGTACCCGACGTATACGGCGGCGCGGGCATGGACTATTCCTCGCTTGCGATCATCCTCGAAGAAATCGCGGCGGGTGACGGCGGTGTGAGCACCGTGATTTCGGTGAACAACTGCCCCGTGTGTTCGATCATGATGAGCTTCGCGAGCGAACAGCAAAAGCGCGATTGGCTCGTGCCACTGGCGCGTGGCGAGATGCTCGGCGCGTTTTGCCTGACCGAGCCGCATGTAGGCTCGGACGCGTCGGGACTGCGCACTACGGCAACGCGCGACGGTGACCATTTCGTTTTGAACGGCGTCAAGCAGTTCATCACCTCCGGCAAGAACGCGGACGTCGCCATCGTGATGGCCGTTACCGACAAAGCGGCGGGCAAGCGCGGCATCAGCGCGTTTCTCGTGCCGACGAAAACGCCGGGCTACACGGTCGCTCGCATCGAAGACAAGCTCGGACAACACTCCAGCGACACTGCGCAGATTTTGTTTGAGAACTGCCGCGTACCGGCCTCGCTCATGATCGGCGAGGAAGGCGCGGGATACAAGATTGCGCTCGCTGGCCTAGAAGGCGGGCGCATCGGCATCGCGTCACAAAGCGTGGGCATGGCGCGTGCGGCCTTCGAAGCCGCGCTTCGATACGCGAAAGAGCGCGAAGCCTTCGGCAAACCGATCTTTGAGCACCAAGCCGTTCAATTCAAGCTCGCCGACATGGCGACGCAAATCGAAGCCGCGCGATCGCTCATTCACCACGCAGCGAGCCTGAAAGACGCAGGCGTGCCCTGCCTCACTCAGGCCGCGATGGCGAAGCTTTTCGCGAGCGAAATGGCCGAGCGCATTTGCTCCGACGCGATCCAAATTCACGGCGGCTATGGCTACGTGACCGACTTTCCGGTCGAGCGCATTTACCGCGACGTTCGTGTGTGCCAGATTTACGAGGGCACGAGCGACATTCAGAAAATTTTGATCGGACGCGGTTTGGCGTCTGGTGCATATCAATCCTAGAGGGCAGCTCATGGCAGGCGCAATCGATTTCTACTTCGACTTCTCGTCACCGTACGGTTATCTCGCTGCGGAGATGATCGAGGAGCTAGGGCAACGCTGTGGTCGCACAGTGAATTGGCATCCGATTTTGCTCGGCGTCGTGTTTAAGACGACGGGCGGCCAACCGCTCACGATGGCGCCTATGAAGGGTCCATATTCCGAGCGCGATTTCCGGCGCAGCGCGGCGTTCTACGGAATTCCGTATAACGCGCCGACTACCTTTCCTATCGCCACGCAAAACCCAGCGCGCGCCGTATTGTGGATGCAGGAGAAGCATCCCGCGCACTCCAAGAAGTTTGCGCTTGAGCTTTACCGTGCATTCTTTCGCGGTGACCGGGACATCGGCAAGCTCGACGTTATCGGCGACATCGCTGCGGGCCTTGGCTACAGCGCGGAAGAAGTGATTGCCGCCGCGCAAAGCGAAGACATCAAAGCGAAACTCAAAGCGAACGTCGAAGCGGCCATCGCAAAAGGCATTTTTGGATCGCCGTATTTCATCGTCGATGATGAACCGTTCTGGGGGGCGGATCGCTTGCCGATGATGGAGCGGTGGTTGAAACAAGGTGCGTGGAAATACTGATGCCAATAATCGAATCAAAACTCAATCCGCGCGACGCCAACGTTGTCGCCTCCACGGCGGCGATGCAAGCACTCGTTGATGACCTTCGTGCGAAACACGCTGCGGCTGCATTAGGCGGAGGCGAAGCGGCACGCGCGAAACACACAGCGAGAGCCAAGCTGCTGCCGCGAGACCGCGTCAAGCAACTCCTCGACCCGGGTTCTCCTTTTCTTGAACTCTCGGCGCTGGCCGCGTTCGAGATGTACAACAACGAATCGCCTGGCGCGGGCATCATCACGGGCATCGGTCGAGTGAGTGGTCGTGAATGTGTGATCGTCGCCAACGACGCGACGGTTAAGGGCGGCACCTACTACCCGATGACGGTAAAAAAGCATTTGCGCGCGCAGGAAATTGCGTCGCAGAATCGCATGCCGTGCATTTACCTTGTCGATTCCGGCGGTGCAAACTTGCCGAACCAAGACGATGTGTTTGCCGATCGCGAACACTTTGGTCGCATCTTCTTCAACCAAGCCACGATGAGCGCGGCGGGCATTTCGCAGATCGCCGTGGTGATGGGCTCGTGCACGGCGGGCGGTGCATACGTCCCCGCGATGAGCGATGAGTCAATCATCGTGAAAAACCAAGGCACCATCTTCTTGGCGGGACCTCCGCTCGTCAAGGCAGCCACTGGTGAAGTGGTGACGGCCGAAGATTTGGGCGGGGGCGATGTGCATACGCGCTTGTCTGGCGTGGCCGATCAACTCGCGCAAAACGATGCGCACGCACTGGGGCTTGCGCGCCAAGCGGTGGCGAATCTGAACACGGTGAAGCCGGCGCAACTTTCAATGACCGAAAACGTTGAGCCGTTGTTCGATCCGCATGAGCTCTACGGCGTGATCCCGACGGATACGCGCAAGCCGTTCGATGTGCGCGAAGTGATTGCGCGCATCGTGGACGGCAGCGATTTCGATGAGTTCAAGCCCCGCTACGGCAC
>JAGNQL010000201.1 GCA_017989135.1 Burkholderiales bacterium | reverse complement strand
CAGCCATGCCGAGCACAATACTCATCGCCACCGCCCGCCACGCACCGCTTAGCACTCGCACCATTGCCCAAAACCTTTCGCCCTGTCCTTCCCAGTATTACGCAATCCACGAACGAATTGCGACATCCGTCTTTTTCTGCGCACGCTTATGGCTTTTGCGTTCCAGCGACTGCTGTGCGGTCGTTTCGGCCACACTATTTATATTGTCGACTTTAATGCTATTTTTTGTCAATGCGCCGTCTGGTGGTCGCTAGCGCTTAATTTTATGTAAAAGCTGTTACTCATGAACCCACGCGCAATGACGCGCGACAAACTCCGGTACAGTGGCGCTTCTCTGACTTGCGCCGCCATCTACTTAAGCTGCTTTCGCCGTGAAACTCATCACCTGGAATATTCAATGGGGCCTCGGCGTCGATGGCCGCGTTGACCTGCGCCGCATCGTGAACACGGCGCGCGAGGTGGCGGATTTTGATGTGTTGTGCCTGCAAGAAGTCACTAGCAATTACCCCGCGCTCGCGGGCAACAACGGCGACGACCAATTCGCCGCGCTCGCCGCGTTGCTCCCCGAGTATCAGGCCATAAGCGGCGTCGCCGTCGACCGCTTCACGCCCGCGCGTGGTCGTCAGCAATTCGGCAACATGACCTTCACGCGGTTGCCCGTCTTGCAAGTGCTGCGCCACCAATTGCCGTGGCCTGCGGAGCCGACGCTGCCGACGATGCCGCGCCTCGCGCTAGAAGTTGTGCTCGACGCGCCGGGCGGCGCGCTGCGTGTCACGACGACGCACCTTGAGTTTTACTCGGCGCTTCAACGCATGGCGCAAGTGCGCATGCTGCACAACATTCACGCCGACGCGGAATCGCACGCCGCCGATGAATTTCAACGCCACAAAATTGGCAGCCCCTTCGAGACGCTGCCACGCGGCACGCGCGCAATCCTCACCGGCGACTTCAATTGTTTGCCCGACGACGATGCGATCAAACATCTGCAAAAGGAGTGCGCCAATGGCGCGCCCGGATACGTCGATGCGTGGCCGCTCACGCACCCGCACACGCCGCACGCGAACACGGTTGATCTGCACGACGCCACGAAAGCGCCGCGCTGCTTTGATTTCGTCTTTGTGTCGGACAACCTACGCACTCACGTCCGCGCGCTCACGGTCAACGCCGAGACCGTCGCGTCCGATCATCAACCGCTCTTACTGGAGGTGGAACTATGAAGAAATTTTCGTCCGCGCTGGTCACGCTCACGTGCGCCGCATTTGCCCTGTCGGTTGCGCCCGTCGCTGCACAATCGTCCGCGTCAAACTATCCGAACAAACCGATCAAACTGGTCGTGCCGTTCGCGCCGGGCGGCGCAACCGACATCCTCGCGCGCGACATCGGCCAAAAGCTCTCCGAGCGCATCAAGCAAGCCGTCGTCATCGACAACAAGCCCGGCGCTGGCACCACGATCGGCACCGCATCCGTCGCCAAATCGCCGAACGACGGCTACACGCTCCTCTTCGCGCCGACGCCATTTGCGATCTCGCAAGTGATGTATCCGAAGCTACCGTACGACGCGCAAAAAGACTTCACGCCGGTCACCTTGCTCGCGGTATCGCCGTTCATTTTGGTCGCGCATCCGTCGCTCCCCGCCAATAGCGTGAGCGAGCTCGTCGCGCTCGCAAAAGCGAAGCCGAAGTCACTGAGCTTCGCCTCCGCGGGCAACGGCACGGTGCCGCACCTCGCGGGGGAGTTCTTCAAACTACGCGCAGGCGTTGAGTTGGTGCATGTGCCCTACAAAGGCGGCGGCCCAGCGATCATCGATCTCGTGGGCGGACAAACGCAATTGATGTTTGCCACACCCGTTGAAGTCGCGCAGCAAATCGCCGCGGGTCGCCTCAAAGTGCTGGCGGCCACCTCGCCCGAGCGCATCCCTGCGTACGCGAGTGCGCCGACGCTGCAAGAGAGCGGCCTGCGTGATTACGACATTCGTTCGTGGTTTGGCGTGATTGCACCCGCTGGCACGCCCCCCGACATCGTCGCGATGTTGGCAAACGAATTCGCCGCAGTCGTGCAACTGCCCGAGATTCAGTCGCGCTTCGCGTCGCAGGGCGCGCAAGTCCTCGTCAAACGCGGCAACGATTTCGCGCAGTTCATCCGCGCCGACGTCACGCGTTGGGCCGAAATCGTCAAAGCGTCCGGCGCGACGGTTGACTAATGCATCGTCATTGCGCTATGTGCCATAGCGCTCTAGCATTAAAGGCATAACGACCACCGGAGCTCCCATGCGCCACATCCTCACCACCGCCTCGCTCGCGCTGCTCGCGTCGCACGCCATCGCAGCGCCGTTCCAAAACGGCAGCTTCGAATCCGGCACGCTCGCCAACACCGGCTCGTTTGACTCGCTTAGCGCCGGTTCGACCGCGATCACTGGGTGGACCGTTACCGGCGATGGCGTGGACTACATGGACACCTACTGGGCCGCGGCGAACGGCACGCGTTCGATCGACATGCTCTCGTGCGGCACGGCAGGTGGCGTGCAGCAAACGTTCGACACCTTGCCCGGCGCGATATACCAAGTTACGTTCTCGCTCGCGGGCAACCCCGATGGCGGCATCAAAACGCTCACGGCCTCGGCCGCCGCGTCCACCGCGAATTTCACGTTCGACACAGCCGGCGCAACGACGAGCAGCATGAACTACGCATCGCAAAGCTTCACCTTCACCGCGACCTCCACGAGCACCACACTCGCGTTCAGCGGCGGCGTTCTCGGCGGCGGCTCGTCGTGCGCCGGCTCGGTGCTCGACAACGTCGGCGTGTCGGTTCTCGTCGCGCCTTCAACACCAATTCCCGCCGGCGGCGCGCTCGGCGGCTTCGCGTTACTCGCCGCGTTCGGCGCGTACGCGCTACGTCGTCGTGCGAAGCAATCCTGACGCAATACTGTTCGCTTAAAGGAGTGGCGACCACTTGACGTCGCTTGTTGCCACAGGCGAAGCGCGGCCGAGTCCGCGCCTACAAACTGCTTTGTTTAGACGGTTGGCACGAACTGCGGCTAAGTCACGGGCTTGATGTCGTTGCGCCTATTGACGCGTCACCGCTCGCTATCCCCGCCAATCTGCGACGGCTGCAGCGACCCGATCAAGCTGGTCTACCGCGCGCTGCGCCTCGGCGGAGCTTTTCCTCCAGATCAACGCAACGGGCGTTGCATTAAGGCTCACTTCAACGGGAAGTATCGAAAACCTCTTGTCGTTGGACAACCCAGGTGAACTAGCGCAGCAGGTCAGTAAATCGGTCTCGGCCAGCAGGGACAGGCCGTAAAAGTACGACGGAGCCTCAACCACAGGGACGGGTGGAGTCAGCCCTCGCCGGAGAAACGCGTCCATCACCGCGACACGTGTCGTGGATTGCTCGTTAGGCAGAACCCACGGCCACTCCAGCAGCGCTTCCAGCGGCAACGGGCGTTGATCGGCTAACGGGTGCTTTCGTCTGCACACCACTGACAAGCTGCCCTCGTAGAGTACGCGTTGCGCCAAACTGGCTACAAGTTCATTGTTGGACGCTTTCCGTGGGAGCCGCCCCAACATCAAATCAATCTCGCCCGCAAGCAAGCGCTCCAACAAGTCCTCCGCGCTCTGCTCGAAAAGCTGAATTCGCCACGCAGGCGTTCCAGAGATCAGGTCCCGGACGATTTTCGGCAATACCGTCGTGGTCGTGTGTGGAAACGCGCCGATGCGTAACAGCGGAACCTCGGTGCCTTGAATCGACGCGCGCATGGCGCCCACTTCGCCAAGCACGGTCTGACATCGTGGCAGCAGCGCGCGCCCCTGTTCGGTCAACGCCATGCCTCGGCCCTGTCGGCGAAAGAGTTTGACGTTAAAAATGCCTTCGATTTCTTTGAGCATCATGCTCGCCGCCGAGGCCGTCATCGACAGATGTTCGGCTGTCGCGGCCAGTGAACCGAGCGAAGCCAACAAACCAACAAACCTCAGCTGCTTAATCCGTAGATGATCTAGTCGCGCGGAACTCATCCTGAACCCCTAATACTTCAGCAATTACTGATGATGCTGTAAGAAATATTGCGTTTTAACTGATGTTAAGTGAATAGACTGCGAATTCCACATAAGGATTTCTCATGCCATCGCACAGTTTTTCCCAATTGCGTCGCACCCTGAGCTTGTTTCTGGCCGCCCTCGCGTTGGTGCCGGTCGCCGGATTTGCGCAAGAGTGGCCGTCGAAGTCGCTCACCTTCGTGGTGCCATTTCCCGCAGGCGGGTCGAACGACGTGGCAGCTCGTCTGGTCGCCGAAGGCGTTCGCCAACGGCTGGGCCAGTCAGTGTTGGTGGATAACAAGCCCGGAGCCAACGGCGCGGTGGGCGTTGAGGCAATGCTGCGCGCCCCGAAAGATCAGCACACGTTTTTGGTGGCGTCGGACTCGGTCTCGCTGATTCCGCTGTTTCGCACCACGAGCTGGGACTTGACCAAATCATTCACGCCCGTTGCGGTTTTGTCGTATCAACCTATCGTCGTGGTGACATCGCCCGCGTCGGGCATCAAGACAATGAAAGAGCTGCAAGTGTTGGCCCGCAGCAAGCCCAATCAAGTGCCGTACGCAAGTTCGGGACAAGGCTCGATTCAGCACTTGCTTGGCGAGCAGTTCTCGCGGGCTATGGGTATCGATCTTTTGCATGTTCCATACAAAGGCGGTGGGCAAGCGGTCAACGACGTCATCGCGGGCCAAGTGACGGTGGCGGTGCTTGGCGCGGCCTCCGTAATGCCGCACATCAAGTCAGGCCGTTTAATTGCGCTCGCGGTGAGCACGCGCGCGCGCTCACCGATGCCTCCCGACCAGCCAACGTTGGCCGAAAGTGGCGCCGGCGAGCTTGACGTGCCGCAGT
>JAGNQL010000200.1 GCA_017989135.1 Burkholderiales bacterium | reverse complement strand
GCCGTCATCGGCTCCGGCGGTCGGGCGTGAATTTCGTTGTGAAGCGCGGCGCGCTGCGGATGATCGATCATGGGTTTACCGGCTCAGTGCGCGGGAAACGCCCCGCGCAGTTGTGGTTTGTCGTGCTGCACCGCCGCATGATAACCGCACGAATACGACGGTTTAATGGCTTTTACCGTCTAACGACCGTCAGGCGGTCGTTAGACGCAGTTTCATTAACAAGTCAACAAACAACATTTTATTGCTCAAACGACCGCTCGGCGGTCGCTAGCGCATAAAAGCTGTTAAACGTACATCATCTGGCGCGATGACAGCCCGCCCTACTCCGCCTTTGCGCCAGAGGCTTTCACGACGCGCTGCCATTTGGCGATGTCGTTCTTCACCAGCGCTGCGTAAGCCTCGGGCGTGTTGCCCACGACCTCAAACCCGAGCTGAACCACACGCTCACGAATCTCAGGCAACGCCAACACCGCGACCACATCGGTGTGCCACTTCGCCACAATGTCCGACGGCGTCGCAGCAGGCGCGAACAAGCCGAACCACGCGAGCGATTCGTAGCCCTGAACCGTGTCCGCGACAGGCGGTAAATCCGGCGTCGCCGCGAATCGCTTCAACGTGGAAACGCCCAACGCGCGAACTTTGCCGGACTTAATGTGCGGCAGAATCGGCGGCAGGTTGCCGATCATGAGCTGCACCTGCCCACCGATCAAATCGGCCACCGCCGGGCTCGCGCCTTTGTACGGAACGTGAATCATGTCGATGCCCGCGAACGCCTTAAGCATTTCGCCATTGAGGTGTGCCGACGAGCCGGTGCCGCCGGACGCGAACGAATATTTGCCCGGCTCTTTCTTCGCGAGCGCGATGAATTCCGCGACCGTCTTCGCAGGCACCGACGGGTTCACGACAAAGACGTTCGGCGCGGACGCCACGAGCGTGATCGGCGCAAAATCGCGCACCACGTCGTAGCTCAGTTTCGGGTACAACGCCTGGTTGATCGCGTGGGAGCCCGCGTTGCCCATGATGACGGTGTAGCCGTCGGCCGCAGAGCGTGCCGCGGCCTCGGTGCCGACCACGCCGCCCGCGCCCGGACGGTTCTCCACCAACACGGGCTGCCCCCAACGCTCGGTGAGTTTTTGGCCGATAGCACGCGCGAGAATGTCAGAGCCGTCGCCCGGCGCGCTCGGCACGATGACTTTCACCGGTTTGTTCGGAAAGGCTTGCGCTCCGGCCGTCGCCGCCAGCGCCCCGACCAACAAAAGACTTATCAACTGTTTCATTTTCAGACTCCAAGTTTCGTTGCAGGATGCATCGCCGCGATTATGCTGGCACCATGAAAATTCGCTCGCTCACATTCCACGTTTTGCACGTCAGCGCAAAAACCAACTGGTCATTCGTCCGCGTCGAAACCGAATGCCAACGCATCGGATGGGGCGAATGTTCGCTCAATGGGTGGGAGACGTTGCAGCGTGAGTATTGCGCGCAGTTTTCGTCCACACTCGTCGGCCGCGACATTGCCAACGTCGATGACGCGTCGGCCGCCTGCATGCTTCACCTGCACTCCCCGGGCGGCCTCATCGAGCACTCGGTCAAAAGCGCGACGGAACAAGCGCTGCTCGACGTCATTGCGCAACGCGATGCCGTTCCGGTGTGGGCGTTGTTCGGCGAAGCCAAACGCCCCAGCGTCGAGGTCTACGCCAACATCAATCGCGCGACGAATCCGCGCACGCCCGAAGGCTTCGCCGCAAGCGCACGCAGCGCGGTTGCGGCAGGCTTCGGCGCCATCAAGCTCGCGCCCTTCGACGACGTGCTGCCGGTCAACGCCGAAACTGAAGAAGGCGGCGCGCGAATCGACGCGGCGCTCGCACGCATTCGTGCGGTGCGCGACGCCGTCGGGTTCGATGTGAAACTCATGGTCGATTGCCACTGGCGGCTGACGCCGAAAACCTCGCGCCACGTGCTCGACGCGCTACGTGAAGTAAAGCTTCATTGGCTCGAATGCCCGATCAGCGAACAACCGCAATGGCACACGGACATCCGGAAGATTCGCGACTACGCCAACGCACAAAACGTGCGCCTCGCGGGTGCTGAGATGCAGCCCGAAGTCGAAGGCTTTCGCCCGTTCATCGAACGTGGCCTCTACGACACGATCATGCCCGACGTGAAATATTGTGGCGGTGTTTCGGCCATGCTCCGAATCGCGGACCTCGCCGCGAAACACAACGTACAAACCGCACCGCACAACCCCACCGGCCCCATTTGCAGCTTCGCTAGCTTGCAGTCGTGCATCGCGGGCACAGGCTGTGATTTCCTAGAACTGCAAGTCGGCGAGAGCGCCTTGTTCACCGAAGCGGTACACGGCCAAGGCCCAGTATTCGCCAACGGCCATTTCACAGCCCCAACCCAAATCGGCATCGGCGCAGCGCTCGACGAAAACGTGCTGCATGCGCATCCCTATGCGCCGGTCACGGGCGGGCTTGATCCGTCGTTGGGGTAGGACGGCAAATCCCGACGATGCCCACTGTCAATTAGCGCACCGCGACGGCGAACGACTCACCGTCATTCGCGCGACGCGGAAATACAGTGCCGTGCCCGCTAAGACCCGCGGGCAACAAGTTGCCCGACCCTATCGAGCTACCTTAATCTGTAGAGATTTAGAACTAGCAAGATCAGTGCGACGTCCAATCCAGCCAGCGCGAAACCTGCCCAAGGAACGCCAAAAGCCCTACGGATATCCGCCACGAGCCAGCAGCGGCCCAGTCGACACGTGGCGTCGTGTATTGGCATCCCCATCAATTCCGCGACCGCGGACACGCCCAGCACGAGAACGATCGCACCAACACCGATTTTGACGACAGTTTTCATTGAATCATGCTACGAGGAGGTTCGGTAGGCTCGGGCTCCGCAGCTACGGCAGTCGCCGGGACGTTTAAAGTCGAACTTTAGACGGCGCAGAGCACCGGGCGGTCACTTCAGCCACATTTATCTAACTATCAACAATCTATAAAAATTCGCTGCAAAGACCGCTCAGCGGTCGTTAGCGTACAAAAGCTGTTAATACGAGTCAGCCCCTAAACTTCCAGCCACTCCTTCCGAATATTGGCGTCGGCTTTGAGTTCTGCTGGGGTGCCTTCGAACACGATGCGTCGGTCGCCCATGACGTAGACGCGATCTGAAATTTGCAGTGCGATGGCGAGTTTTTGTTCGACGAGCACGACGCTGATGCCGCGTCGCTTTAGCTCTTTCAAATACTCGGCGACGAGTTGCACGATCGCTGGCGCGAGGCCTTCGGTGGGCTCGTCGATCATGATGAGGTCCGGGTCCCCCATGAGCGTGCGGCAGAGCGTGAGCATCTGTTGCTCGCCGCCGGAGAGCACGCCGGCTTCCGTGTGTTGCCGTTCGCGCAGGCGCGGGAACATTTTGTACATATCCTCGAACGACCAGCGGCTGGGCTGTTTGCCACCCTTTTCACCGAGCATCAGGTTTTGGTGCACCGTGAGTTTCGGGAAAATGTCTCGGCTCTCGGGCACGTAGCCAATGCCCAAATGCGCGACTTCAAACGCCTTGAGGCCGAGCACGTTTTTTCCGCGCCACAACACTTCGCCACGATTGTCCACAAGGCCCATGATGGCCTTCACCGTGGTCGAACGTCCCGCGCCGTTGCGGCCCAGGAGCGCGACGATTTCGCCTTCGTTGACGTGCAGATTCACGCCTTGCAGGATGTGACTCTTGCCGTAAAACGCGTGCAGCTCTTTAACTTCGAGCGCTTTTTTGGTTTCGGTACTCATGCCGCGCCCTCCTCTGCCAACACCGCGCCGAGGTATGCCTCTTGCACTTTCGGGTCGGCGCGTACGCGCTCCGGCGTGTCGAACGCAATCACCTCACCGTAAACAAGCACGGCAATTCGGTCGGCCAATCCAAACACCACGCCCATGTCGTGCTCCACGGTCAAAAGCGTTTTGCCCTCGGTCACCGTGCGGATCAAGTGCACAAAGCGATCCGTCTCCGAATGGCTCATGCCCGCGGTCGGTTCGTCGAGCAAAATCACGTTGCCGCCACCGGCAATCGTGAGCCCCACTTCAAGCGCGCGCTGCTCCGAATACGTCAACAACGACGCAGCCACATCACGACGACGCTTGAGTTCAAGCGAGGCCATCAGCGCTTCGGTGCGGTCGTTGAGTTCCGTGAGTTTGGACAAGGGCTTCCAGAAACTGTATTTCTGTCCGCTCGCGTAGAGCGCCGCGCAGCGCAGGTTTTCAAAGACGCTTAGGCGCGGAAAAATATTGGTGATCTGAAAGCTACGCGCCAGTCCAAGGCGGCTAATTTCGTACGGCGGTTTGCCCACGATGTCAGCGCCGTGCAATTTGATGCTGCCGCTGGTAGGGCCAAAGCGGCCGCTGATGAGGTTAAACAGCGTACTCTTTCCCGCGCCGTTCGGGCCGATGACAGCGACACGCTCGCCTTTGTTCACGGCGAGATTTACGCCGCGAATGATTTCGGTTTTGCCGAAGCTTTTTTTGACGTCGGTAAGTTCAAGTGCGTAGCTCATACGATCGCCGCCTCCGCACGCTTGATGGCTTCGGCGATGCGCTCTTCGCCATCGCTCCACACTTTGGCGAACTTGCGACGCCAGAATTCAAATCCTATGCCCCCAAAAACCAGAACCACGGCCGCAATCGCCCACGACGAGCCCGTCGCCGCGTCAAGCGGAATGCGCGCCACGGTCAGCGCGCTGCCGGAGCCAGCCGCCACCTGAATTTGGTACGCCATCTCCACGAGCGCAGCAACCCCCCACAGCGCGATCAAGCCAAAGAACGCCATTCCCGCGTACGGCCAGCGCATCTTGCGCCATTCGCCGTACTTCACGCGGCGCAAATTGAGCATGAAGAGCGCCGAGAAAC
>JAGNQL010000042.1 GCA_017989135.1 Burkholderiales bacterium | reverse complement strand
TCATGATGCCGCCGGAGACGCAGGATATTGATGTGCTGTTCTACGGACGAATAAATGAACGGCGCGGTAAGACGCTCGAGCAACTTCGCGATGCGGGTTTGCGTGTGTACGCGGCCGAGGGCGGTGTGGAGGGAACTGTCCGCGATCAATTGGTCGCGCGATCCAAGGTCGTGCTCAATATTGGAGTCGTCCCTGACAGCGTCTTCGAACAATACCGTGTCAGCTACATGCTGAATAACGGCAAAGCCGTCGTAACTGAAATGCACACTGACGAACGCTTGCCGGACGAGTACACCGCGGCGCTGGCGGTTGCGCCATATGATGAACTTGCTGCGACGTGCGTGCGCCTGGTACGCGACGATGCGTTGCGATCGCAGTTAGAAGCGGCAGCACCGCTCGCGCTCCAGTCCACGTTCTTTGCGGAGCGGCTTGACGCGGCGTTGGCGACGATTGCGGGGCGCGCGGGTTAGGTCTTCGCGCATTGTTGTTCTCGGCGAATCGCTCGCGCATCAATCAGCGCTCGCCGCACGCCGCCACGACTTGAGAGAGTTTGCCATCGCGTAAGCCTGTACTTTTGGGCCGGTGTATTCCGCGCGATGCGTGAGCACAATACTTGTGTCGCGCCACGTGCGTATTCCGTAGACACATGATGAAGCACCAGCCTCGAATTCTCCTGCACCGGCCAATGTGGCTTAGTTCGCTTAGCGTTCTGATCGCCGCCGCCTTTCCGTTGCACGTACACGCCGTTAACGACACCGGAACGACCGCGTGCTATACCGACAGTCAATTTGCGGTGGCCTGCACCGCTGCAGTGACCTCAGACACCGGCACTTACCCCCGACAAGACTCACGCATGGGGCGCGACGCCAACACTACGCTTGCCAAAGTCGGTGCCGGCGCGGCGGGATTTGACTTCACGAAGATCAGCAATGCTGGCAATGCGGTGGCTGCGAGCACTGCGCTCGGGCCGGGTGCGAACGACTGGGCGTGCACACGCGACAACGTGACGGGGCTCGTGTGGGAGGTTAAGACGTCGAACCCCGCAACGCCCGGTTTGCGCGATGTTGCGAACACGTACACCTGGTACAACACCGACAGCGCGTCCAACGGCGGTGACGCGGGCAGCGTGGGCACGACGACTACTTGTAATTCAACACTTGCCGCGTGCAACACGCAGGACTATGTGGCCGCCGTCAACGCCGCGAATATGTGCGGACGAAACGACTGGCGACTGCCTTCGTACAAAGACGCGTTCACGATTTTTAACGCGCAGGCCTTGGGCAACTCCACGCCCACTCCTTTCGATCCGACGTACTTTTTGGCGCGTGGTTCATCGACGTTCACGTCGAACACGACAGTGACGGTGGCCAACAACGTGTTTTACGTCGATTCGAACGGCATGAACGCCACCTCGAAGTCCTCCCTAGCCCGGCAAGTTCGCGTGGTCGCGGGCACCAATGCCTATCAATAGGTTCACATCATGACAATTTCAAAATTACTACGCGGCGCATTAGCTTTTGCGAGCGCTGCCGCGATTTCTGCGCTGGGTTACGCCGCTTGCTCCACAACCAATGGCCCTGTCGGCAATCCTGGAACGTGGACCGCCGACGCAACCGGCGAAGTCCTGACCTATTCCGGCAACGGTCTTTCGTACACCAAGTGCCAACTGGGTACTAGCGGTGCGACGTGCGCAACCGGCGCTGTACAGACGTTTACGTGGCAGGACGCGCTGCAAGCCTCCGTCGCCGCTCGCGTGGGTGGTTTTTCCGATTGGCGAGTACCCAATCTACAGGAGGCAATTGCGCTCATGGAGCCGACGTGCAACCTTCCCGCACTAAGTTCCGCTTTCCCAGCAGCAAGTGGCGGACAGCAATGGACCAGTACCACCTCCGGGGCGGCCTTCGTCGGTAATGGCGCGTGGAACATCAACTCCTACGGCGGCAGCGCGTCAGTCATCGCCAAAACGTCGTTGCGCTCCGTTATCTTGGTTCGCGGCGGAAGCACGCCCTCTAGCAACTACGATGCACTTCCGGCTGCCGTCGTCAGCTTGACGCCGTCAACGGCGACCACTTCGCAGAACGCGCCGTTTAACGTCGTGATCTCGATACCGAGTCCAGCCACTACATTGCTTGGCGTATCGCTCGCCGTCCTGACGCAACCCGCAGGGCCGACCGCATCGCTCACCGGCAGCGTGTTTTGTTCCATCCCAACCGGGAGCAGCAGCTGCACGGTGACGGGCATGATGCTCTCTGGACCTGTCGGCCTCTACACGCTTACCGCCTCGACCGCAGGCGGGCCACCGGGTGGCGTGGTGGTGAACGCCAGCCCCACCATCGACCTGCTCGCCGGGCCGTCGGCAACGCTGTCGGCACCTGCGACGGCTAACCAATTCGCACCGTTCAACGTCGTTCTCTCGATGTCATCCGCGGCTACGGCCGACACCAGCTTCGAGATCATCCAGTCCGGTGGCCCCGCTGGCGTGTTGGATGGCTCGCGCTTTTGTACCGTGGTAACGAGTGCTACCTCTTGCACGTTCACGGGCCTTACGTTCGCGGGTTACGGCACGGGGCTGTTGCTGTCCGCAGGGTCAATCGCCGGGCCGAATGTGCCGGTGTCCGACACTACGCTCGACATCATTGGCTCGCCAGTGAGTGTCACGATGGGCGCGCAAGCCGTGGCGCAAGTGGGCTCTCCGTTCAGCACGGTGTTCCAGATAGATGTCGCGCTTCCGATTCCGGTCACCATGAGCGCTCAGGCGGCACCGGGCGGACCCGCTGGCACGTTTGCTCCGACAACATGCGTGATACCCGCCGGGTCGCTGTCCTGTACCGCGTCTGGCAACACGTTCTCTGGGGTCGGAACGCTGTTCATGGATCCGATTCTCACGGCTTCCGTTCCGATTTTGTGGACCGCAGCCAATTCCGGCAGTATTGACGTCGTGCTGCAAGGCGCGACACTGGCCGCGCCAGCCACGGTCGTGCAATTCGCGCCGTTTAACGTATCGCTCACATTGGCTGCGGGCGCAGCGACAACTACGACCTTTACGCTGTCGCAGGCCGCTGGCCCGAGTGGCACGCTCGGCGGCGGCACGACGTGCACGGTTCCTGCGGCAAACCTCAGCTGCACATTCACGGGCGTCACCTTCAGTGGCTCGGGCACCGGGCTGAGCCTGACTGCAGCGGCGACCAGCGGCCCGGCGATTCCGGTGGTGGGCGCGCTGCTCGACGTCACAGCGGCACCGATTAGCGTGGCGATTAACGCGCCGGGGTTGGTGACGGTCGGAACACCGTTCGGCGTCACGTTTAGCTTGAATTCGCCAGCGCCGGTCGCGCTCACGCTCGAATTACAGGCGTCAAGTGGCCCAGCGGGAGCTTTGAGTGGCAACACGATCTGCACCGTGCCGATGGGGGCATCGACCTGCTCGCTGTCGGGGCTCGTCATCACACAGCCCGGTAGCTTCACCTTCAGCGCGGTAGCGACCAGTACCGTGCGGGTAGACGTCACGGTGTCATCGACCAGTGTGATCGCAAACCAAAACGCCGTGGGTGTTCCGACGCTCGGCTCCTTCGCACAGTGGTGTCTCGCGCTGCTCACGTTGGTGTGGGGCGCTGGTGCGATCCGTCGCAGCGGGTCGGATCAGTTCCGTTCGCGGCAATCCTAGCGCACACCGACGCCACGCCTCGGCTGCAAGTCCGTCACCCGCTCGCCGCCGCCCCCGCGGCGAGCGGGCGACGCCCTACGATGCGGTAGGCGCGCAGCACTCGGACTCCAGTCACCGTAATAACAACTTCTTAGTGGTAACGACTGCCATACGGCGCTTTTGGCTCGTTTTGTGTATAAGTCGATTACTGAAGAAATCTACCTGAAACGACCACCTGGCAGTCGCTAGAGCACAAAAGCTGTAAGCCATGAACGAACCACGCGAAACGCCGAGCGACCCCGCGTCACGTGCCGCGAGCGTCACAAAGGTTCGTAAACTCCGGCCGTCGTGCCGCCCCAAAATTGTCGCGAGTAGCAACGATCAACGACGCCTGTGTAGTGCGTGTCAGAGCAGTGGATCGGGTAGAACCAAAAACTGGGGTAGAGCCGCAAAAACGTAAAGCGGCGTTGGCCGACCAAGCGCGTGAACGCGAGCGGGCCTGTGGTTTTCCAGATATCGAGCGCACTGCAATTGGCTAAATCGGGCAGCGCGGCGACATGCTCAATCATTGCGTTCATGAGCGGGCACCCAGGCTGTGTGCCGATCACGCTGTTGGCGATCAAACCGGGGCGAATGTATTCGTTCTCGTGCGCCGCAAACGCAAAGTTTTGCAATAAATCGTCGGTCAACGGCGCGACGCATTCGGTGTCCGCGTCGATGTAAACACCGCCAAATCGATGCAGAGTTTCGTAGCGCAGAATGTCGGCCTTACCTGCGAGGTGCGGCATCGCATCGAACGCGCTTTGCGCGCGCAATGGCAGTAACGTGTGCAGGTTGTCGTCGGTCCACACCCGATAGTCCCAATCGGGATTCATCGCGGGCCAGGTGTCCATCCACTTTTCTGGACGGCGATATTTTTTACCGATCCAGATTTGGTGAATGATTTTGGGAATCGTCGGGTGTTGCATCAACCGATGCCCCCCGCAGAATCGCCTTGCGCATGTGCAGACGCCCACGCGTCGTAGGTGGTGCGCAAGAGCGTTTCCCATTGCGCGGTGAAACTTGTGGTGTCAAAGAGTGGTGCGGTCGCAGCGCGCGATGCGTACTCCGCTTGCAGCGAAAGCAGACGATCAGGTTGTGCGAGCAGATTGCCCAGCATCCGCTCGTAAGCCTCAATATTGGGGACGATCAAATCGTTAAGCCCCACGGCGTTGGCGAGGCTGGCCCCCACGCGCCCTTGATACGTATTGCCGATGCACGTAAGCAACGGCACACCCATCCATAGCGCGTCCGAGCCTGTGGTGTGCGACGCATAAGGCAGTTGATCGAGTGCGAGATTGGCGGCGGCGAGACGCGCCAAGTGCGCCTCCATTTTTGCCCGCGGTGCCCAATGTATTTGCGCGACGACGTTGTGCTCTTTCGCCATCGTCATCACATTCCCACGCGCCACCGCGTCTGGCTCCAACAACCAAAGCACGGCCTTGGGCGCGCGTTGCAGCGCGCGCATCCACACACGCATGAAGCGCTCGCCCCATTTGTAGGATTGGTTGAAATTGCACAAGACGATGGCGTCATCGGGCAACCCAAGTTCTGCGCGTGGCGTCGGGGCCGGGCGCGCACGCCGCGCGTCGTTCGCCTGATAGCAACGCGGCATTCGCAACACCGATTCCGTGTAGTGCAATTCACTTTCCGACGGCACCAAAATTGGATCAGCCACCAAGTAAACGATGCCGTCGGCGGCGAGCGTGCCGGGGTAACCAAGGTAATGCACGATGACGGGCGCTGGCTTGCGCGCAGTGATGCCTAGGCGCGCGCCGTAGGTTCTGCCTTTCAGTTCGACCAAGACATCAATACCGTCTGCGCGGATTTGCTGTGCGGCTGCGTCGTCGGACATCGCGTTGATGTCACGCCAATTCGGAACCGCACGCTTCAGTCTCGTACGGTAATCGTCGTCAACGCGCGGCCCATAGCTATACGCAAAAACCTCAACGGACGACGAGTGCGATTCAAGCAAACCGGCAATCAACATGGCCGTCGCGTGATGATAGAAATCCGACGAAAGATAACCGATGCGCAGCGGTTGGTTCGCGTCGCGCGTCGATGTATTGGCGAGGGCACCGACGGAATTGGCGTTTGCGTCGCCTTCGACCAGTTGCTTGTGTTTCAGCGCATAGCGATGCAGCAGCGCTTCATCGAGGTCACTGCCCAGCAACCAAAACGGCTGAAGCGCGGGGCTCGCTTCGCCTCGTGCAATTCGTTCTTTTACGTAGTCTTCAAGCCGCGCGGATTCCGCCCAGCGACATTGTTGACTCAGTAGCCGCCAAAGCATCCCTTGCGCGCCGAAGTGTGCGGCGTCGTCCGCGAGAATCGCGCGCAGGCGTGCTTCGCACTGTGCCGCATCCGGGCCGCCCATTTCCAACCCAGCCAACGCCAGTTCTACGCCCACATTCTTGTAGCCGAGTGCAACCGCGGCGCGCAGCGGCTTTATCGCTTGCGGTGCGCTCGGTGTGTTGAGGAGCGCGAGGCCCAATTCCACCAATACCACGGGGTCGCTCGGCTGCAACGCCGCCAACCGATTGAGACGCAACATGCGTTCGCCGGTGCGGCCCAGCGCTCGCAGCGCTTCGCATTCTTCCCAAATCAATCCGGGGACTTCGCCACACACTGCGAGCCCGTGGCGGGCGTGTTGCAATGCGGCGTCGTTGTCGCCGCGAGCGAGGCTCTGGCTCGAACGCTCGGCGAACTGATGCGCGGGTGTTGTCACCTTCTTGGGCTGAGCTTAGCTGTTGGCGCGCGCTTCAAGCGCCGTCACGGCGGGCAGCGTTTTGCCTTCAAGAAACTCTAGAAACGCGCCGCCAGCCGTGGAGATGTAGCTCACCTTGTCGGCGATGCCAAACTTATTGATCGCCGCGATGGTGTCGCCGCCGCCAGCGATAGAGAACGCAGGCGAAGCGGCAATTGCGGCGGCGATAGCTTTGGTGCCGCCGGCGAATTGGTCGAATTCGAATACGCCGACCGGGCCGTTCCACACGATCGTGCCTGCATTGGCCAGTGTGTCCGCAAGGGCGGCCGCGCTGACGGGGCCGATGTCGAGGATCATGTCGTCGGCGTTTACGTCGGCGAGCGCCTTGGTTGTCGCTTTCGCCGTCGGGGCAAACTCGGTTGCACAGACAACGTCGGTCGGCAGCGGCACGCTCGCGCCTCGTGCGGACATCTTGTCGATGATGGCTTTGGCCTCGCCCACGAGATCTGCTTCGGCGAGTGATTTGCCGATCTTGTTGCTCCGCGCGAGAAGGAAGGTGTTCGCAATACCGCCGCCGACGATGAGTTGGTCCACACGGTCCGCGAGCGACGCCAAAATTGTGAGCTTGGTGGACACCTTGGAGCCCGCGACAATCGCCACCAACGGACGTTTAGGTGCGAGCAGCGCTGCGCCCAGTGCGTCGAGCTCACCCGCCATCAACGGACCCGCACAGGCGACAGGCGCGAAGCGCGCGATGCCCTCGGTTGTCGCCTCGGCTCTGTGTGCCGTGCCGAAGGCGTCGTTGGCGTACACGTCACAGAGCGCAGCCATTTTCTTCGAGAGCGCTTCGTCGTTCTTTTTCTCGCCTTTGTTGCAGCGACAGTTTTCCAAGAGCACCACTTCGCCCGGCGCGACGCTGAAACCGCCGTCAACCCAGTTCGCGATGAGGCGCACGTTTTGGCCGAGAAGTTCTGACAAACGCTTCGCAATCGGCGCGAGCGAATCTTCGGGTTTCAATTCGCCTTCGGTTGGGCGTCCAAGGTGCGACGTCACCATGACCGCCGCGCCCGCTTTCACCGCGAACGCGATGCCGGGTACGGATGCGCGAATGCGTGTGTCGTCCGTGATCGCGCCCGCGTCGTCTTGCGGGACGTTGAGATCGGCGCGAATGAAGACGCGCTTACCCGCGAGATTGAGGTCCGTGAGTTTCTTGAAGTTCATACGAAAAGTACCATTTCAATAATGTCTGAGGTCATGCCGTCGAGCTTCCACGCGCCACGACGCCGACCCTCCTCAATAAATCCGCAACGCAAGTAAAGCTTGTGCGCGCGTTCGTTGTGGCTGTAAACACCGAGCTGCACGCGCTCGAATTTGCCGCGGCACGCTTCTAAAGTCGCGCGCATGAGTCGCTCGCCAAGTCCCGCTCCGCGATATTCCGGCGCGAGCAACATGCCAAGCGTTCCGTTGTGCATTTGCGCCGCCATGCGTGGCGGCGCGACCGGAACGACGTCGCACAGGCCGACGACACGTTCGCCGTCCATCGCCACAAAATGAGGGTGGCCAGCCGCTAAAGTAGCGCGGTGATACGCAATCACTTCGTCCGGCGGAAGTGCCTCAATGATCGCAAGAAACCGCCGCTCCTCGAACACAGGGTTGAGGCACTCGACCAACGAAGGCAGATCCGCCAGTTCAGTGCGGCGAACGACCACGTTGGAGAAAGTAGAGGGACGTTGCATGCTAGCCACGCGCTCCCTCCCCGCTCGCCGGGGAGGGCTGGGGTGGGGTAAGTTCGTGAGTCGAGGCAAAGGCGGTGGATGCGCGAGGCGAAAGCACGCGCCGGATCGAATCCAGCACACCGTCAACGTTTGTCAACACGTCGTTGTTCCAGAAGCGCAAAACAGTAAATCCCTGTGAAGTAACGAATTTGTCGCGCTCAATGTCGGCTTCGCTCCCGAAATGCTGTCCGCCGTCCAACTCGATATTAGCGCGTACTTCAAGCGAAACGAAATCCAGAATGTACGGCCCAAGCGGAAACTGTCGACGGAACTTCACTCCCAATTGTGACCGAGAAATGTGCCGCCAAAGCAGGCGTTCCGCATAAGTGGCATGTGTTCGTAAGTCACGAGCAAGCTCGGTTCTTCGGGTAGCCATCCTCGTTTGCGACCTGCTTACCCCACCCTAGCCCTCCCCTGCGAGAGGGGAGGGGACCGAGGTTAGGAGCGGCAATAAGGTGCCGATTTCTAAATTGGTTAGCTTACTTCGCCGCCATCAAAGCGACGGTCGTGTCGAGCATGCGGTTGGAGAAGCCCCATTCGTTGTCGTACCACGAGCAGACTTTGACCAAACGACCTGACACTTTGGTGCAGGTAGCGTCGAACACGGAGCTGTGCGGGTTGTGGTTGAAGTCGCTGCTGACCAGCGGGCCGTCGCTGTAGGCGAGCACGTTTTTCAGCGGGCCATTGGCCGCGGCCATGAGGATCGCGTTGACTTCGTCGACCGTCGTGTCGCGCGCGGCGATGAACGACAAATCTACAAGCGACACGTTGATCGTGGGTACGCGAACGGAGAAGCCATCGAGCTTGCCGTTGAGTTCTGGCAGCACGAGACCAACCGCAGCGGCAGCGCCGGTCTTGGTTGGGATCATGTTGTGTGCTGCGGCGCGCGCACGACGCAAGTCTTTGTGGAAGACGTCGGTCAATACTTGATCGTTGGTGTAGCTGTGGATCGTATTCATCAAGCCGTTGACGATACCGACTTGTTGGTGCAACACCATCGCCAGAGGCGCGAGGCAGTTGGTCGTGCAGCTCGCGTTCGAGATCACGGTGTCGCTCGCCTTGAGCACATTGTGGTTTACGCCGTAAACGACCGTCGCGTCCACGTCTTTCTCGCCCGGAGCCGAGATGATCACTTTCTTCGCGCCGCCGGTGATGTGTGCGCCGGCCTTGGCTTTGCTCGTGAAGAGGCCCGTGCATTCGAGTACGACGTCAACGCCATGCGCGCCCCATGCGATTTCGGCGGGGTTGCGGACCGCGAACACTTTGATGTGATCGCCTTCGATCACGAGGTTGTCACCCTCGACCGCAACCGTCTTGCCGAATGGGCCGTGCGCGGTGTCGTAGCGCGTCAAATGCGCATTGGTTTCGCTGTCGCCGAGATCGTTGATCGCTACGATTTCGATGTCGGTGCGACCCGATTCGTAGAGCGCGCGAAGAATATTGCGACCGATGCGGCCGTAGCCGTTGATACCTACTTTGATTGCCATGAGTGTTTCCTTGGTTGCGTTTTTCTTGTAGGGCGCAATCTCATTGCGCCATCACTGGGTTCGTATAAAAGATGTGGCGCAATAAGTTTGCGCCCTACGAAAATCAAACGAGTGCTTTGGCCTTCGCGACCACGTTCTCGACGGTCAATCCGAAGTGCTTCATGAGCACGCCGGCCGGTGCCGATTCGCCGAAGGTGTCGATGCCGAGTACAGCGCCCGGCGTTTGTCCGCCGTGCACGTATTTCCACCAACCGTCGGTGACGCCTGCTTCGATTGCGAGCTTCGGCAGTTCAGGTGGCAATACCGCTTCTTTGTATTCGGCGCTCTGCTGGTCGTAGAGCTGCGTGCACGGCATCGAGACGACGCGCGCTTGCACGCCTTGCTCGCCGAGTGCCTTTTGTGCTGCGAGCGCGAGACCCACTTCGGAACCCGTCGCGATCAACACCAGCGCAGGCGTGAGCGTTTCCGACACGATGTAACCGCCGCGACGAATGAGCGCTTCATGCGTAGCGTCGCGCTTGATGAGCGCCGTATTCTGGCGCGACAGGCAGAGCATCGTCGGGCCGTCTTTGCGTTCGATACCGCTGGCGTACGCGACGGCAGATTCCATCGAGTCCGCCGGGCGCCACACGTTCAAACCGGGGATCAACCGCAGCGACGCGACGTGCTCCACAGGCTGGTGAGTCGGACCGTCTTCACCAACGCCGATGGAGTCGTGCGTGAAGATGTAGAGCACGCGCTGCTTCATGAGCGCGGCCATGCGTACGGCATTGCGCGCGTAGTCGCTGAACACTAAGAACGTGCCGACGTACGGGATGACGCCGCCGTGCAGCGCCATGCCGTTGGCGATCGCGCACATGGCGAATTCACGCACGCCGTAGCCGATATGGTTGCCCACGCCTTCAGCCGTCACCGTGACGGATTGCTTGTGATTGGTCAGGTTCGAGCCGGTTAAGTCTGCTGAGCCGCCGATCATTTCGGGGAGTGCTGGGCCGAAAACTTCGAGTGCGTTTTGCGCGGCTTTGCGCGTTGCGACTTCTTTATCGACTGCGACAGCGGCGTCAATCGCGCGCTTCAAAATGTCCGCGTAGTTCGTGGGCAAATCGCCTGCGAGACGGCGTTTGAGTTCCGGGTCGGCTTGGCGGAACGCGTGATTCCATTCTGCTTCCAGCGTCGCACCCGTAGCCTTCGCGTCGAGCGCAGCGTACGCGTCAGCGGGCATTTCGAACGGCGGCAACGTCCAGCCGATGTGGGCGCGCGTCGCGGCGATTTCGTCGCCCATCACGGCCGTGCCGTGCGCGTCGGAAGTGCCGTGTTTGTTTGGCGAGCCGTGGCCAATGTCCGTCTTGCAGATGATCAGCACAGGCTTAGACATTTCTTGCTTCGCGGTGACGATCGCCGCGTCAACCGCGTCAATGCTGTGGCCGTCAATCGGGCCGATCACATGCCAACCGTACGCGCGGAAGCGTTCCGCCGTGTTGTCCTTGAACCAGCCGGTTACGTGGCCGTCAATCGAAATACCGTTGTCGTCGTAAAACGCGATCAATTTGTTCAGGCCGAGCACGCCCGCGAGCGAGCACGCCTCATGCGAGATGCCTTCCATCATGCAGCCGTCGCCGAGGAAGGCGTAGGTGTGATGATCGATCACGTTGCCGTATTGCTTTGCCAGCAACTTTTCAGCCAGCGCCATGCCCACCGCGTTAGCGATACCTTGGCCGAGCGGGCCAGTGGTCGTTTCGATGCCCGGCGTCACGCCGACTTCTGGGTGACCCGGCGTTTTGCTGTGCAGTTGGCGAAATTGCTTGATGTCGTCCATCGACAGCGCGTAGCCCGAGAGGTGCAATAGCGCATACGGCAACATCGAGCCGTGGCCGTTCGAGACGACGAAGCGGTCACGGTTGGCCCAGTGCGGATTAGCCGGATTGTGGCGCAGGTGTTTTGCCCACAGCGCGACCGCGATTTCGGCCATGCCCATCGGCATGCCTTGATGGCCGGACTTGGCCTGCGCCACGGCATCGACCGCGAGAATGCGGATCGCGTTGGCGGCGGTGTGGAGAGCGGAAGCAGAAGGATTGGGGTGAGCCATGCGGGGGAGCTTAGATGGGGTAGGGCGCGGTAGCGAACTATCCGCGCGGGAAGCCCTCAATTATCGCCGACGCGGGATGACGGGCGGCTTACTTTTCTGGGTACCCGTTGCGCTGTGTCACACGCTGTACGAACCACGCCGGTGCCAACGTATTCCGGCGTCCGACAGAATCGTTTTCATAGCACCGATGAAACGGCTTTCTGCCGTTAACGACTGTCAGGCGGTCATTACAAGGATATTTTGAGCATAGTCGACTTGTAGAAAATAACGCGTCAAACGACCGCTGGAATGCCGTTAATCCGTGAAAGCTGTAACGTCGTTCCCTAGGAGAACTTGCTACATCTGCGCCCACGGCAAACCGTCAAAGCGCCAACCGCTTTTGTGGCCGCGGTGGAAGTTTTCGTCGAGATCGCCTTCGAAGCCGTGCAGGACGTTGTAGACGTCGGAGAAGCCCGAGTTTTCGAGCACTTTTCCGGCGTCAACGGATCGTTTGCCGCTGCGGCAGATGAGCACCACGGGGCGCGATTTCACGCCGGCGACGAGGGCTTTGACGTGCTGCGCGAATTCTGGCTGGACTTCCCAATCCGGCGGTTCTTGCCATGCGATGTGCTCCGCGCCGACGGGGTGGCCGACATAGAAAAACTCGATTTCTGAACGCACGTCGACAAACACCGCGTCGGTGTTCGTGTGCAAAAACGCGTGGGCTTCTTTGGGGGTGAGGTGTTTCATCGACAGAGACGGATAGTGGCGCAAGCCGCCATTTTCGTCGTTTTCAATTGACACCGCACAGCGTATGGCGCGATGTGGACTCTGGTGTGAGCGCGCATCAAGCCATGGCGTAGCGCACACACCCCTTGCCTGCGCTTTTCGCTTCGTACATCGCTGCGTCGGCGCGACGAATGAGATCGGCTGCCAAGTTCGACAACGGAGGATGCATGGCAACGCCGATCGAGGCGCCAATCGGCGCTTCGCCGCCCGTGAATCGGCACGGCGCTGACAGCGCATCGAAGACGCGTTCCGCGAGCATGCTTGGCGAACCGGGGTGAACATCGGTGTCGAGCAAGATCACAAATTCGTCGCCACCGAGACGGGCGACGAAGTCGGTGGCGCGTGCGATGCGACGTAAACGTGTCGCAACGTCGCGCAGCACTTCATCCCCGGCGCCGTGACCGTGTTTATCGTTGACGGACTTGAAGCCGTCGAGATCGATGAATAAGACCGCAACGGCTTCACCTGTGCGCTCGGCACGCGCGAGCGCGTGCGACAGGCGTTCGGTCAACATGCGGCGATTGGCAAGACCTGTGAGTGTGTCGTGCGTCGCGATGTGCAGTAACTGCTGTGCGGCTTCCACGCGCGCGGAGACGTCTTGCACAAGCGCCATGATTGATGTCACGCGGCCACTTGCATCGGTGAGCGCTGAGTTGAACCACTCGCAGTAGACCGTATGGCCATCGGCGTGTGTGAGGTTGGACTCGACGCGGTTACTTTCCTCCGCGCCCGATGTGAGTCGGGAGAGCGCGGAGACCAGCGGCTCGTTGGCGTCGGCGATATGCAAGGCGTCCAAGAGAGCGCGACCTTCTAGCGCGCCGGGAGCGAGCCCCAGTAAGACCGACACGCGGTTCGAGCAGCGCGTGATCGTGAGCGACGCGTCGAGCTCCAGCACCGTGAGCGGGCTGTTGTCCATGTGGGAGGAGAGGCGCTCGTTGGCGACGCGCAGCGCCTCTGAGGAGAGCTTCAGCTCATGCACTTTCATCGAGCATGAGATGATCCCAATGACCGCACCGTCGGCGTTGCGCCATGGTGTGAGCGACACCGTGAACCAAATACCGTCGCTATCGACGACTTGCGAACGGCGTTCGTAGGTCACCGTCTCACCGGCGAGGGCGCGGTTTACGTAGCCTTCAAATGCAGCGAAGTGCGTCGGGTTGTAGAAGTCGCGTAGTGTCTTACCGATCAAGGCTTCCGGCGTCGTACCGAACGACTTGGCAAAGCCGCCGTTTGCGTAATGAAACCGAAGGTCGCGGTCCACCAATGAGACATTGGCCCCGAGCGAGCGATCAAGTGCGTGCACCAGAATCTCCGGTGGCAACGCGTGCGCGATCAACGCGAGCGATTCCTGCTCTGTCTGGCTATTCATTCCTACGTTCTATTCGCGGTTCGGCGAACGCTTATTTTTATTCAGGATGCGCCACGTTTTCTTAGGCATCACCCTACAATCAATTTTCTAAGATTCATCCTAATGGCAACAAGGAGACTGGTCGCATGGCGCACAACTATTCAAGGAAACGCACGCTGGACACTGCACGTTTTGCGGCTTGGG
This sequence comes from Burkholderiales bacterium, assembly GCA_017989135.1. Taxonomy (GTDB): domain Bacteria; phylum Pseudomonadota; class Gammaproteobacteria; order Burkholderiales; family Casimicrobiaceae; genus Casimicrobium. Next base: position 4,450 of record JAGNQL010000042.1, on the reverse strand, counting down.
ACCAGCGCGACGACAGTGAGTTTTCGCGCTTCGGGCTGAGCCGTGAAAAAGTAAAAACTGCGCAGCAAGGTTTGCAGGGCTACATCGTGATGCCCGGTGATCCGCAATACAACACGGATCGCATGATATTCAATCCTGTGTTTAATGCCTACCCATCGATGATTGTGTATTGCATGGTGGACAGCGATGTGGCGATTGCCCTCTCGCTCGCGAAGCAAGGCACAGCGCCGTTTACGGTGCGCTCGGGCGGCCATTGCACAGCGGGCTTTTCGGCGGGTGCCGGAGTTCTCATTGATGTGAGCAACCTCAACGGTATTTACATTGATACATCTGATCCGTCGTCACCCGCTGCGACGGTTGGTTGTGGCGTGAAGTTCGGGCAATTTCGCGCCGCGCTAGCGCCGTATGGCCTGCACGTACCGGGCGGCGAGTGTGACGACGTCTGCATCGGTGGGTACCTGCAAGGCGGCGGCTACGGCTTCACGTCGGTGACCTTCGGCATGAACTGCGACAACGTGTTGTCGCTAACGGCGATGCTCGCCGATGGCACTATCGTGACGGCGTCGCCTAACGAGAACGCCGATTTGTGGTGGGCGATGCGCGGCGGCACGGGCGGCAACTTCGGTGTGTTGCTGACTGTGACTTACCAACTACGGCCACTGGGCGATGTGTTCGGTTGGGCGATTATTTGGCCGTTGAGCACAGCAGAAGACATCGACAACGCCAGCGGCGCGCTGATGTTGCTGCAGGAGCAATACATGCGCACCGCAGCCTCACCGAACCTCAATATTCAAGTGTCGCTTTGCTACCAACCAGGCGTCGTTGGCGGCTTGCCACTTCCGCCCGCGCCGATGCAGCCGTATCTCATGGTGCGTGGCATTTGGGTGGGCAATTCGGAGGACGGCACGGTTGCCATTACGCCACTGGCCGAAAGTCCCGGCGCGATCGTGCAGTGGACGCAAGAAACTGATTTCGACACGCTCAATACGAATCTGTTGAATGTGCCGTACGGCATGCCGTGCTTTGCCGACGGCACCCCGATGCCGTTTGAAGACAAAGCCTCGCGCATCGTGTCGCGCGAATGGACGGCGGGCGAGTGGCAATCGTTGCTCCAGTACTTCGTGACCACGCCGAATCCGTACTCATATTTCTACATGGAGTTTTACGGCGGTGCGATCAATGCCTATCCAGTGGGCGAAAGCGCGTTCATTCATCGCGACGCCGTGTTCAACGCGGTGCTCGATGTGTTCTGGTGGCAGCCCGAAGATCAAGCGGCGGCACAAAACTTCTTGGTCGGGTGGATGGACCTCATGGAGCCGCTCTACAACGGTCATGTGTACCAAAACTATCCGCGCTTGGATGATACGAATTACGCGTACAAATATTGGGGCGACGCGCAGGAGACGCTGTGGAATGTCAAACAAAAATACGACCCGAACAACGTGTTCACGTTTGCGCAGGCCGTCGTGCCCGTCGAGTCATACGCCCGATCCGAGCCACGCGCGGCGGCTAAGGTGACGAAGGCGCTGAAGGCACCGATCGTGCCTCACGCGTTCATCAAGCGCCGCTAACGTTCAGTCCAACCGCCACCGAGCGCTTTGTACAGCGTGACCTGGTTCTGCAACTGCGCCAAGTGCAGTTGCAGCGCGGCAGTTTGTACGGTGAACAGCGAGCGTTGCGCGTCGAGCAAGTCGAGGTAGCTCGACACGCCGTTGTTGTAGCGCAGCTCCGAGAGCTTGTAGGTCGCTTGCGCGGCCTCAACCTGCGCGAGCGTCGCTCGGTATTGCTCCATGAGTGTGGCTCGACTGGCGAGGGCGTCGGCGACTTCGCGGAACGCGGTTTGGATGGCTTTCTCGTATTGTGCGACTGCGATGGCGCGCGCGAGTTTCGTCGCTTGCAGATTTGCTTCGTTGGCTCCAGCGTTGAAGAGCGGCAGCACGAGCTGCGGAGCAAAGGTCCAGCCGGTGCCGCCGCCGAGCAGATGGCTCAAATCGCCGCTTACCTTGCCCAGACTTGTCGACAACGAAATGCGTGGATAGAACGCCGCGCGGGCGGCGCCGATGTTTGCATTGGCCGCGATCAACAGTTGCTCCGCCGCGCGAATGTCCGGGCGCTTGTTCAAAAGCTCCGAGGGCAGGCCAGCGGGCACATCGGCGAGTAATTTTGCTTGCGCCGCGAAAGGTTCTCCACGCGGCAAATCGGCGGGTAGCGGTTGGCCAATCAGAAGCACCAACGCGTTTTCGTCGAGCGCGCGTTGCCGCCGCGACTGTGCGAGGCTCGCGCGCGCCGCTTCGACCAACCCTTGCGCCTGCCGCAAATCAAGCTCCGAAGTCACTCCATTGTCGAAGCGCAGCTTTGCGAGTTTGTACGACTGCTCGCGTGTGACGAGCGTTTCTTGCGTGATGGCGAACAAAGCGTCGTCAGCGACGAGACTGAGATAGGTGTTTGCGACAGCTGCGACGAGACTGATTTGCACGGTTTTCCGCGACTCGTCGGTCGACAAATACTGCGCGAGCGCCGCGTCTTTCAAGTTCGCGATGCGACCGAAGAAATCAAACTCAAACGAGGTAACACCAACGCCCAATGTGAACACGTCTTTGGTGGCCGCTTGCCGCTGGCCCGCGAACACCCCGTTGACGGCGGGCCACTGCGCGGCGCGCTGAATTTGGTATTGCGCTTGCGTGCGCTCCACGTTGAGCGCCGCGACGCGCAGGTCGCGGTTGTTCGTCAGCGCGAGTTCGATGAGGCGCTTTAGGCGTGCGTCGACAAAATACTCTTGCCACGCAATGTCTGCCGCAGCCTTCGTCGCTGGAGCGTTTGTCGTCGCGCCAGTCCATGCGTTGGCAACAGGTGCTACCGGTCGTTCGTAGGCGGGCGCGAGCGAGCAGCCGGTGAGAATCGAAAGCGCGAGGCTGCAAGCGAGCGAGAGGTTGATGGGCTTACTCATGGATGTGCACCCCCGCTTCCTTTGCGTGCTCCGCAAAGCGCTGCCGTTGCCGTTCGCTGCCCTTGAATAGAGAGCGCACCACAACAAATGAAATCGGCACAAAAAACACCGCTAAGAAGGTGCCGACCAACATGCCCGCAAGCACGCCGGTGCCAAGCGCACGTTGGCTCGCCGAGCCCGCGCCGCTTGCGAAAAAGAGCGGCAACACGCCGAGCATGAACGCGAGCGAAGTCATCACGATCGGACGGAAGCGCAAGTGCGCCGCCGCGAGCGCCGAAGCGATCACCGACTGCCCCTGCGCCTGCAAATCCTTTGCGAATTCGATGATCAGAATCGCGTTTTTGGCCGATAGACCAATGATCGTGATGAGCCCCACTTGAAAGTAAACGTCGTTCGTTAGCCCGCGCAGCGTAATGCCCAAGAGCACCCCGAGCACACCCATGGGCACCACCATAATCACGGCCAGCGGAATCGACCAACTCTCATAGAGCGCAGCGAGCGCCAAAAACACCGCGAGAATCGCGAACGCGTACAGGATCAGCGCTTGTGATCCGGCGATTTTTTCCTCGCGTGTTTGTCCCGTCCATTCGTAGCCAAAGCCCGGAGGCAGCTTCGTCGCGAGTTGTTCCATTTCGGCAATTGCGTCGCCCGTGCTAAATCCCGGCGCGGCGTCTCCCGCGATGCGCATCGCAGAATATCCGTTGTAGCGAATGGTTTGCATCGCACCCGTAACCCAGCGTGTGGTTGCGAACGCAGACAACGGAACGAGACGGCCCTGTGCGTTCATGACTTCAAGTCGCAGAATGTCGTCAGGCTGCATGCGCTTAGGCGCGTCGGCTTGCACGACTACGCGCTGTAGCCTGCCTTGGTTCGGGAAGTCGTTGATGTAGGCGGAGCCCAGTGCCGTGGAAATGACACCGTTAATCGCGGCGAAATTCACGCCTAGGGCGCTTGCTTTGTCGCGGTCAATGTCCACTTGCAACTGCGGAGCATCTTCCAATCCATCGGGCCGAACGCCCGCGAGAATCTTGCTTTGCGAAGCCATGCCGAGCATCTGGTTCCGTGCTGCGAGCAGCGCGTCGTGTCCCAGCCCCGCGCGATCTTGCAAGCGGAAGGTGAACCCCGACGCGGTGCCGAGCTCTGGAATCGGCGGCGGACTCAATGGGAAGATGAACGCGTCGCGCACGCCCATCAAAGCCCCGAATGAGCGCCCGGCGATAGCTTGTGCCGAATGCTCTGGCCCGATGCGCTCGCTCCAGTGTTTCAGCGTCACGAACGCTAGGCCCGCGTTTTGGCCTTGTCCAGAGAAGCTAAAACCCATCACGCCCACCATGCTCTTCACTTCGGGTTGCTTGAGGATGAAGGCTTCAACTTGTTGCATCACAGCTTCTGTGCGCGCGACTGTCGCGCCCGGCGGCAGTTGCACATTGACCAGCATCGTGCCTTGATCCTCGCCCGGCAGGAACGATGAGGGCAAGCGCACGTAAAGAAGTCCCGCCGCAA
>JAGNQL010000041.1 GCA_017989135.1 Burkholderiales bacterium | reverse complement strand
CGGAAGCACCTTTTCGATCAGCGCGTTTGACCAGCCTTGGTTGAAGGCGGACGAGATTTCCCGCGCTGACTTGCTCGCTGCGAAGTGCCGTATCTTTTCGTACACATTTCAGGACGGCATCGAGCGAACGATGGGCTATTACACGGTGCCACCGGACGCCATGGAGTCTGCCGCCGCAATGCGTCCGTGGGCCGCGCTCGCCTGGGACGCCGCGCTGCGTGCTGCTGCGCCGAAGCCCAAAGCTACCAAGAAATCTAAAAAGAAACCGACCGAATGAACAATATTTCCTTTGAATTTTTCCCGCCGAACACGCCGGAAGGCGACGTAAAACTTCGCGCTGTGACGGAGCAGCTGATGTTGCTGAAGCCGAAATACTTCAGCGTTACCTACGGCGCGGGCGGTGCCACGCGTGAGAAAACTATGTCGACGGTAAAGGCCGTCGCCGAGGCGGGCAACGACGTCGCGCCGCATCTCTCCTGCGTCGGCGCCACCAAGGCGAGCGTGATGGAACTCCTAGAAACGTATCGCGCGCAGGGCATCAACCGTCTCGTTGCGCTCGGTGGTGATGTGCCGTCCGGAATGGTCGCAGCGGGCGACTTTCGCTATGCAACGGATCTTGTGAAATTTGTGCGTGCGGAAACCGGCGATCACTTCAATCTCGCCGTTGCGGCGTATCCGGAAGTGCATCCGCGCGCGCTCACCGCGAAGGCCGATTTGTCTGCGTTAAAGCTCAAGCAAGATCTTGGCGCGAACATCGCAGTCACACAATTTTTCTACAACGCCGACGCCTATTTTGCGTTCGCCGATGCGGCGCAGAAAGCGGGCATTACGATTCCGATTATGGTGGGCGTCATGCCGCTGCACAGCTACAGCCGCGTTGCGCGCTTCGCTGAGTCATGCGGTACCGAAATGCCGCGTTGGCTAAATAAGCGCATGGCGGACTTTGGCGACGATGCCGAGAGCGTACGCGCTCTGGGGCTCGATGTGGTGACGCAACTCTGCGAACGTCTCATCGCTGGCGGCGCGCCCGGTCTGCATTTCTACACCATGAACCAAGCCAAACTCACAACCGAAATCGTGCAACGTTTGCGCGGATAATTTTCAAGGAATCGTTATGTCAAACCACGTCATTCACACCGATAAAGCCCCGGCCGCCATCGGCCCGTATTCGCAAGCGATCAGCGTCACGCTCTCGAGCGCCAGCAAGGTCGTTTACTGCTCCGGTCAAATTGGACTCGACCCAGCGACGGGCAATTTGCGCGACGGCTTTGACGCGCAGGTAGATCAGGCGCTCGCCAACATGCAAGCCGTGCTCACCGCTGCGGGCGCGACCACGAACAACGTCGTCAAGCTCACGCTTTTCCTGACTGATCTCGGCAACTTCGCCGCGGCGAACGCCAAGATGGAAGCGCTCTTTCAGAAGCCGTATCCCGCGCGTTCGACGGTCGGCGTGGCGTCACTGCCAAAAGGCGCGCAGTTCGAGATTGAGGCCATTGCGGCGATTTAACCCGGCATACGGCTTTTTAGCTTGAACGACTGCTGCACGTTCGTTTGTGATACTTTTTACTTATAGTCGACTAAGTTAAAAAAGTCGCTGCAAGCGCCATCTGGCTGTCGTCAAAGCAATAAAGCTGATTAGACCTAAATCGTCGGAGGAGTGTTCACGCTGAGCTTCGTGGCCCACTCGGCCAAGCCCGGCATGATCGACGCGTGTAGCGCCACGCCGTCCGCGAGGTGCGCGCGTTTTCGTGCCAGCCCACCTTCACCCGGCAGCCGAATGTTCTCCACACCAGGCTGCGTTTTTGAGGCGTGACTGATCGTGCGCAGATGGTCCGTCTGTCGTTCCAGCGCCGAGCGACCACCGAACGCTTCGGGATCGATGACCTGCACAAACACGCTCGCGCCCCATCCTTCCGGAGGGTCGGCGCGGCCGAAGCCAGCAAGGCCGCCGGTCATCGATTCGATCATCAGCCCCAAACCAAATCCTTTATGCCCGGCGTCCAATCCGCCGAGGGGCAGCAATGCGCCTTTCGGTTCAGTGAACGCAACCGCCGGATCGTTGCTGCCGCGTCCTTCGTGATCGACGTACCAAATGCCGGGTGCGCGCTTGCCTTCCTTGATCATGCGCTGCGACGGGCCGTTGGCCGTGATCGAGCTCGAAATATCAATCATGATTGGGTCGGTGCTGGTCGGGATGCCGATAGCGATGGGGTTGGGCGTCATGACCGGCGTGATGCCGCCATGCGGCGCAACGCTCGCGCTGCATGGGTCAGAGCTTTGAATGACGACCATCAGACCGTCACGCGCGGGCGCTTCGAGGTACGCCGCGAGGCACGCGATGTGATGCGAATGCTTGATGGAAATTGTTCCCGTGCCGTGCGCTTTGGCCATGGTGGACGCGACGCTCACCGCGCGCTCGACGAGCCACAGACCCGATAAGCGTTGTCCGTGCCACACCTGCGCGACCGTGCGTTGGTTCTCCACGACGGGTTCGCCGGCGGCACGCATCGTGCCGTCGGCGAGCGCTTTGAGATAGCCGGGCAATAGCGCGAGGCCATGTGTGCTGTGCCCCAACACATCGCCCTCGACGAGAATGCGCGCGGAGGTAGCGGCGATGTCGGCGCGCATGCCCCCTGCGACGTAGAGCGCTTCGCAAAACGCGACGAGGTCGGCGGCGCGGTAGCGTGCGGTGGGCGCATCGGTGCTGATTGAATTCATTGGCCTAAACTTAATGACATGAGTCGCCCAATGCTACGTCGCCGCTGATGTCCATGCCCATGCCCGGTTCTCTTTCGGTCAGCATCGTCGTGTATCGACTCAATGCGCTGGAGCTTGCGCGCAATTTGCAGACATTACGCGCGGCTTCCGACCGCCTCGAGAACACCAAAGTGACCCTCACGCTCATCGACAACAGCGAAACGAGCGAGCTTGCCGCGCCTCTACGCACGATTGCAATGGAGGCACGTTGGCTCGCCGTTGAAATCATCTCCGGCCACGGCAACGTGGGCTACGGCGCCGGGCACAACCTCGCGATTCGTGCGACGACGTGTGAGGCGCATCTCGTGTTGAACCCCGATGTGGAGATGGACGCGGGTGCTCTGGCGAGCGGATTGGCGACGCTTGCGCAGGATCGCGTCGTGCTCGTAGGTTCGGTCGGGCGCGATGCGCAGGGCGCGCCTGGCTATTTGTCGAAGCGAATGCCCAGCGTTTGGATATTTTTCTTACGCGGCTTTGCCCCGACGTGGCTCAAACGGCAATTCGATGCAACGCTCGCGCACTACGAATATCGCGACCTGCCGACGGATCGTGTCAGCGATGTCACGCTCGTCTCTGGCGCGTTCATGCTCTGCCGCAGCGACGCGTTGCGTGCGGTGAGCGGATTCGACGAGCGCTACTTTTTGCACTTCGAAGACCTTGACCTCTCAGTTCGCATGCGCGCGCAAGGCCGCGTCGTGAGCGACCCCGGCGTCACCATTGTTCATCACGGTGGGCACTCGGCCAAACGTGGTCTCGCGCACTTGAAACTATTCTTCCGAAGCGCGTTCAGATTTTTCAATACGCACGGCTGGCGGATTTTCTAGCGATTTGTGGGAGCGGCCCTTCGTCGCGCTCAGGACTAAAGGCGAGCCCGCGATAAGTGGTGGCATGCCACGTCTGTTTGCGACGACCCATCGCGGGCGAGCCCGCTCCCACAGAAAGTCGCATCAAACAGATCGCCGCCTACAATCTCCCCAACTCTTTTTAGGTACATCCATGCGCCCGTCCCAACGCCATCCCAACGAACTTCGTGCCGTCAAAATCACGCCGCACTTCACGCATCACGCCGAAGGCTCGGTGTTGATCGAATGCGGTCACACACGCGTGCTGTGCAACGCGAGCGTTGAAAACGGCGTGCCAGGTCACAAGAAAGGTTCCGGCGAAGGGTGGGTGACGGCGGAATACGGCATGCTGCCCCGCTCGACGCACACCCGTTCGCGCCGCGAAGCCGCGAGCGGAAAACAAAGCGGCCGCACGCAAGAAATCCAACGTTTGATCGGGCGTTCGTTGCGCGCCGTCGTTGATTTGAAAAAACTCGGCGAGCGGCAAATTACGCTCGACTGCGACGTGTTGCAAGCCGATGGCGGCACGCGCTGCGCGTCGATCACGGGCGCGTACGTTGCGCTCGCCATCGCGATCAACAAAATGATCGCAGCAGGCACATTGAAAGAATCGCCGCTCAACGATTCCGTAGCAGCGGTGTCCGTTGGAATTTTCGAGGGCACAGCAGTACTCGACCTAGATTACGACGAAGATTCCAACTGCGAAACCGACATGAACGTGGTGATGACCGGCAGCGCTGGCTTCGTTGAAGTGCAAGGCACAGCAGAAGGCAAGCCGTTTAGCCGTGCCGAAATGGACGCGCTGCTTGCGCTCGCAGCAGACGGCATTAAGCAGCTCGGTGACGCCCAGCGCGCGGCGATTGCGGCGGCTTAGCGTGGTGTAGGTGCCACATTGAACGCCTTGACCCCGACTGTTGCCGCGAGCGTCCCACCGGGTTGGCCGGAGATGCGACGCGAGATACTGCGTTGGTTCGTGCGCGTGTTCACCGTCAATTCATTTATCGCCATCGCGTTGTGGGCGGGCGGGTTGGGTTCATTCGACCAGCAGATGGTGTACTCACAAGGTATTGGTCTGTCGATTTGGGCGTTGATTAACTCGTCGGCCATTGTCTGGAGTTTGCGTACGGGGCAGCGCGGATTGCCCAAGGGCGCGTTGCTCCTTGCAATCATGGTGGTGGCTATCGTAGGCGGCTTTTTGATCGGCACGCGAATCGGCAACGCTTACGCCGGTTCCGACGCGGCGTTTGTGTCCAGCGGCAACCCGCGGCTCATGGCCGCGATGTTCCTTCTCACCGTTGCAGTGGGCGTCGGCGCGACCTATCACTTTTACGCCGAGAGTCGTGAGGCAGAGCTCGCCGCCGCACTCGCCCAAAGCGAGCGACAGGTCGCCGAAGCCCGCCTGACGCTTCTGCAATCGCAGCTAGAACCGCACATGCTGTTCAACACGCTGGCCAACCTGCGTGCGCTGATCGCGACCGAGCCGCCGCAAGCCATCGCGATGCTTGATCGCCTGAACGACTATCTGCGAGCCACGCTTTCGGCTTCCAGACGACCGACGCACTCGCTTGAGAGCGAATTTGATCGCTTGCGCGACTACCTCGCTCTCATGAGCGTGCGCATGGCTGATCGCTTGCAGGTTCACTTCGACCTGCCCGCTGACCTGCGAACGTGGCCCGTACCCACGCTGCTGTTGCAACCTATCGTAGAAAACAGCATCAAGCACGGCCTCACGCCGGCGCCTCAAGGCGGCGTCATCACGATTCGTGCGCTGCAGAGCGGCGCTTCGATCGCGCTTGAAGTCGCAGACACGGGCGTCGGGTTGGGCGGCGAAGTCGGCGCATCCGTGCCACCTGCGGGGTTCGGCCTCGCGCAGGTGCGCGAACGCCTCGCGACTGCATACGGCGACGCAGCGACACTCGGTATCGCGCCGAACTCGCCGCGAGGCACCGTTGTGCGCATCACCATTCCACCGATCGTTGCATGAACACTCCGGCTGCGATCACGGCACTCATCGCCGAAGACGAACCGCTCCTCGCGCGAGCGCTCCGCGCGGAGCTTGCTGCGGCGTGGCCCGAGCTTAGCGTCGCGGACGTTGCCACCGATGGCGGTGCGGCGGTGAACAAAGCGCTCGCGCTTCGCCCTGACGTTTTGTTTTTCGACATCAATATGCCCGTGATGACGGGTCTGGAAGCCGCTGCGGCGGTCGCCGACGCGTGGGAGACGCAAACCGCCGATGCGCGGCCGTTTCCGTTGCTCGTGTTCGTATCGGCGTACGACGAGTATGCGCTGCAAGCGTTCGAGACGCAGGCCGTCGATTACATCGTAAAGCCCGTGCAACCACAGCGTCTACAAAAGACTGTCGCTAAGCTCAAAGCGACGCTCGCGCAGCGAGCGCCCGTAGCGAGCGCAACGGCGAAGGAAGTCGCGCTTGAGCAAACACTCGCGCAATTGCGACACCTGCTTGCGCCCGCTGCGTCGACGTCGCCAAGCGCCGCGCCGATCGCCGGCGCGCTCACTGTGATCCAAGCGAGCCTCACAAGTGCCGCAGGCTCGGCGCTGGTGATGGTTCCAGTCGAAGAGGTCATCTATTTCGAGGCCGCCGACAAATACGTGCGCGTACTCACCGAGGAGCGCGAAGTCTTGATCCGCACGCCGCTTAAGGATCTTTTGCCGCAACTCGACCCCAACCGCTTCTGGCAAATCCACCGCAGCACCGTTGTTCGCGCCAATGCCATCGAGTCATTCACACGGGACGAAGCCGGAAAGATGTTCGTTAAGGTACGTGGACGACGCGAACGATTGGCGGTGAGTCGGTTGTACGCGCACTTGTTTAAGGCGATGTAGATCCGGGACAGGTCGCGTCAGTCGTTCGCAGTCAGTAATTCCACAGCTTGCTTGCGCAGTTCCGCGTGTTTCGCTGCTGGAATCGCTGCTTGGACCTCCACGAACTCCTGCACCGCGTTGCTGCCGGCGTACGCGCGATGTTGAGAGGAAAGATAGAGCCACTGGTATGCGAGCTCGACGTTCTTTATTTCCGGCTCACGCAGGTAGAGCGTGCCCAAGGAGCGCATCGCATGGGCTTTCGCAAAGTCAGCGGCTTGGTCCACCGGCGCGACGGTTCGTGCGGCTCGTTTGTACATGGCCATGGCCGTCTGCAATTGTTTCCCGTCTTTGCTGGTGCCCGCGGCGAGATGGATTCCCGCATAAAACTGCCAGTAGGTTTCGCCATGTGCTGCGCGCAACTTGATGCACGCCCAATCTTTTGCGTTGTCGGAGGAAATTCGGCGATGCGTAGTGTTCTCAAACTCGCATGGCGCGGTCGCGTGCGCGCCATGCGCAAGCATCGCGATCAGGCAGACGTAGACCGCGCCAGTCAGTATTCGTCGCGCCTTGGGCGCCTCCTCACCTGTTCGCCGCTTCATGGCCCGGGCTGCATCGGACCGATTTCGCGTATCGAAATATCAGGATCAGTTTGGCCCGAGACCGCACGGTAGCGCCCGTCCGCAGAACGCGTCAAGAACAGTAGGTAGGTTCGGCGTCGTGCGACATCGAAGGCGAGCAAGCCTGGCCCGTTCTCGGACCGCGAGTCCTCAAGCGCATAGTGGTGCAGCACCAATCGCTTTATCGTCGCATCACCCTTCAATGTCGTCAGGACGTCGAACGTCGTTTCGAGCCCTTTGCCGATGACCGCAGTTTCGCGACCATTCGGCGCGACCACGCGAATATCGGGTAGCGGCGAACGCTCTGCCGTGAGGGTCACCGATACAGGCGAACCCACCACAATCACGTCCGCGCGTTGGCGTAGTTCCTCAAACGTGTACGAACGATGCAGCCTTGCGTTGACACTGGGCGCTACGAGCAGCGTGAGCCCGAGGCTTAACGCGCAAAGAACTCGCGCTTTGGTCAGCGATACCTTCATTGATCGTCCTCCGTTACCGGTTTACATTCGAATGCAAAAAGCGCTCGCGTTGGGCAAAGATTGTACGGACGCTATCTGGCATGTGACGCGCAAATGGATCGGGTGCCCGTGACGCATTTACTTTGCTTGGCACCTAACAGCTTTTTCCGACCGACGGCTGCTAAACGGCAATTCGACGCGTATTTGCGCACAAGTCGACTTGAGCGCAGATAGTTGCTATGCGACCACGGGCTGGTGCATGCGACGCGTTTTTGTGGAAAAGTTGTTTGTGCAAACGCAGCACTCAAAACGCCCACGTCGCCGCTAGAAACGCCTGCCGTTGCGTCGGCAATTGGCGTAGCACCGACGCTGCGGGGCCAGCGTTGATGCGCACGCCGCCTTGTACTTGCACACGGTCGCCTTTCCAAACGAGCGCCGCTGTGATCATGCGACCTTGATCGGCAGGGTGGTAGAGCATGTCGAGACTTGGCGCCCAACCTTCGTGCTCCCAGCTCGCGCGCGCGTACACGTTGCCACGATGCAAATTGCTCGCGGCGGAAAATGCGTCGCTCTGCCACGCCAAATTTCCTGCTACGGCCGATGCGGGTGCCGCGTTGCGCGGCAGCGCGCCGAGCGCCGCGTTTCGCGCGCGCCACGCGTCCCACTGTGTGGGCGAAAGCGCCGTGCCGTCCCACCATGCTTCCACCATGAGGCTCAGTTGTGATTCGTGCGTCCACGTGCCGCCGACGATTGCCTGTGTCGCGCGATGCACGGTGCTTGTTTGCCACGGACTCACGGCGGCAATGAACGGCGAACGCGTGTCGAACGCTTTGCTGTCCGCGCGCGAGACGTAACGCGCGGAGCCATGCACTTCGAGCGCGTCAGTGGCAACCCACGCGAGCGCCGCGCCGACGCTCGCGCCCGTATGTGCGCCGTAGCGCGCAAAGCCGTGCCAGTCCGCCGAGCCCTGACGTTGGTACACGCGCGCAGCAAAAGCCGGTTCACGCGCGCCCAGTTCGCTTCGCGCATGCCCCGCGTTCGCGAACACAAACGACCATGCGGTGTCAGCGTCGAAGTGTTCCGCCATGACCACCGGTCGGCCTTCTGCGAGTGTACTCACGAGCAGGCGACGTGTTTCTTGTTGCACAACATCATTCGGGCGAAACCCGTACGCCACGTCCCACGCCACGATTTTCTTGCCCGCGCTGAACGTCCAACCCGCGACATCGCGCGTCACTGCCGCTTCGTTGAACCACGCGCGGTTCGGGTGTGAACCACCAGGCAGGGCTTGTTGTTGCAACGTGCCTGTCAGGTTCCAGCTTTTGCCGCTCGTGCGCAGTTCGGTTTCGAGCGCGGCGCTCGCGGTTGTCTGCGTGGCGATGCCTGGCTGCAACGCATTGGCCGCCGCCAGCGGACCACGCATCGATGGATGGAAATCGTTACCCAGTAGCCGTATCTGGCCGGTCACAGCGGGCAACGGGAAACCAGCGTTTGCGTCTTCTTCGTTCGCTGGGACCGGTGCGCTTTGCGCCCACGCCGAACTCAACGCGAGCAGCAACAACAACGCCGAGGTGCCAACGAAACCGATGACCAAATGTCGTGAAACGCGCACAGCGATGACTCCGTTACTCAAACGTTCCACCGCGAACGAGGAATTGCGGGTTCAGCCACTCTTTGGGAATCTGCCGCTCCTTGCGACTGACGTACTTGATGCGCGTGGTTTTGTTGTTGCTGACTTTGTCTGTGAGCACCATCTCCACGACGGTGGTCGGCGCGTCCGGTTTGTCAAAGACGAATGACGCCTGCTTCGCCAATTTATCCGACAGCACGTAGAGATCCGCGCGGTGTGGCTCGTACCGTGTTTTGCCGACCCACAGCTCAATGCGCTGATAGGTCACGCCCTTGCGCGCGGCCGTGAGGGTGAGATGTAGGCAGGTTTGCGGGCGCGCTCCAGCGCGTGTGTCGCACGCTTCTTCGCCCACCAGCTTTCCGGTGTAGTCCTCGGCCCAACTAAGCGTCGAGACATCGCCCGTCGAGGCATCACCGAGTAGTTTTTGCATCGGCGTGATGCGTAGGGGCCGTTGGCTGTCAGGCATCACGAGCCAGAAATCATCACCAGACATAAGTACCTTCTGCCCCTTCTCGGAAGGGCTTTGCATGATGACGAGCGATTGCCGGTTTTGTTGCGCAAACACTTTGTACTTGCGTTCCTTGTCCGGCGTACCGTCGGCGTTGACGATGTTGATTTGCGTCTCGACCTGAAGATTGTCCGCGCTCATGCGGAATTTGTCGGACGCTTTGAGGATGGCGGAAACGTCCTGCGCGTGTGCGGAACCCAGCGTGAAAAGCGCGATGAGGATGAGGAGGGGGCGAATGATTTTCATGGTGAATTCCTGTCAGGTGTGCGCCAGCGCATCAACGACTGGCATGTGCACGGTTTTGCGTGCGACGAAGGCCGAGGCAAGCATGGTCAACGCGACCATCAACAACCCCGTGCCGATGTAGAGCACCGCGTCGATATTCACGTATAGCGGATACCCGACCGAACGCCCGGGCGGTGGTGGCATCTGAATGTTCGTGGTGTAAAGAAAAATCGAAACCGCAAGCGCAACCAGAATGCCAACAATTGCGCCGACGCCGCCAAGCACCATACCTTCGAGCGAAAGCGTACGCAGCAACTGGCGTGGAAGCGTACCCATCGCGCGCAGCGTTCCGATTTCCCGGGTGCGCTCGATGATCGCCATTGACATCGCGTTGGTGACGACAAAAACGACGATCACACCGATGATGAGCCCAAGCGCACCAAAGATGCGGTTGTAGAGATCGCGTACCGCACGGTAGAACACAGCCTTCTCCTCCCAGGTGAGCACCTTGAGCTGCGGGGCGGCGGAGCTGATGCGCGCCTGTGCGCCCTCCGTGTGCTCCATGCGCGAGAGGAAGATGCCTAGGCTGGATACTTTCTGCGTATTGAGGAGTTTTTGCGACGTGACGATATCGGTGTAGATCAAGCGTTTGTCCACCTCCGGCACACCGGTCGAGAACACGGCTTTGACCGTCACGTCCATCGCATTGAGGGAGCCTTCGGTGGTGCTCGCGAGTAACGTAAGGCTACTGCCGGGTTTTACCTTCAAGTTTCGAGCGAGCGCATCGCCCAACATGATCTCCGGCCCCTTGCTGCCGTTGGCTCCGTTACTCAATACTTCGCCCTCGGTGATAGTGAGGAACGGTCCTTTCACCGAAAACTCCGCATCGGGTTCTACGCCGAGACCGATCATCACCACGGACTTGTCGCCGTTGCTGACAAGACCACTGAAATCCACTCGCGGCAGCACCGCGCGCACCTGCGAATCGGCAAGAAGCTGTGCACGCAGTTTCGCCACGTCGTCGAGTCCATATTGCAGCGGCGTTTCCTCGTCCTTCACGAATTGCTCGGGCTTACCGATCACCAAATGTCCAGACTCGCGCGCCTGCGCTTCGGCGAGGGATTCATAGGTGAAGAGCGCGAAGCCACCGGCCAGCAATATCGCTGCCGTGCCCAGTGCCGCAATAGTCACGGTGACCAGCGAACGACGACGGTTGCGCAGCGTGTTGGCAATCGCAAATTTCAGCCACATCCAGTTCATACCAGTCTCCCGTCGAGAAGCGCCACTATGCGGTCGCAGCGGCTCGTGAGGCGGCTGTCGTGCGTGGCAATTACGAAGGCAGCGCCCTCGGCGTGGCAGCGCTCACGCATCAAATCCAGAACCTGATCCGCGGTATGCGAATCCAAACTCGCGGTCGGTTCGTCAGCGATCACCAAGCGCGGCCGTTTCACCAATGCGCGCGCGATGGCCACGCGTTGGCGTTGCCCGCCCGAAAGCGCATCGGGTCGGTGATGCGCATGGTCTTGCAGACCAACGGCTTCCAGCTGCGCCGCTACGCGTGCCTTCCGCTCCGCAGGCGCAACACCGGCGATAAACAACGGATAATCGACGTTCTCAGCGACGGTCATCACCGGCACGAGATTGAAGCTTTGAAACACAAATCCGAGCGAGTCGCGGCGCAGAAGTGTGCGTGCTTCTTCGTCGAGATCGTTCACCTTCTGCCCGTTCAACAGGATGTCGCCGGAGTCCGGCGTGTCGATCAACCCGGCGAGATTTAAGATCGTGCTCTTGCCGCTGCCGGAGGGGCCGGTGAGCGCGAGCAATTCGCCACGCCTCACGGTAAGGTCAACGCCCTGCAGCGCGCGGATCACGTGTGTGCCAAGGCGGTAGGTTTTGTGGACGCCATGGAGTTCAACCACGTGCGTTTCGCGAGTGGTGTTCATGGAGTGAGTTTTGCAAGTTGAGCGCGAGCGGCGTCAGCTTGGGGCGCTTTGAGTTCGACCACTTTGTTGAAGTGCTTGCGGGCATCGGAGACGCGCTTTTCGCTGACCGCCGCCTCGCCGGCCGTCATCCAGACCACACCTTGAAACGCCACCGGGGACGTGGCCAGCAGAGGACTCGCGATCAGTTCGTTTGCGAGTTTGACGCCACGAGGCCCCTTGTTCATGAAGCCGGGTACTTTTAGGAAGGTGTTGGCCGCGAGCAGCTTCACTTCGAGCGAACCAGGCGTGTCGCGCTGGATCGGTTTATCGTGCTGCGGGGTCAGCATGGCGATGGCTTTGTCGAGCATCGCCATCCCGTCCTCTGCGTAGCTCATCTTCTTCCACGGCAGCATCGTGGTGTTCGATTTCATCGCGGTGGTCGTGCCGGTGTAGGCCATGAGCACTGGGTTAGTCGGCTCGGTTTTTAACAGCGCCGCAAAGCCTTCGGAAACTGTCTCAAGTTTGCTGGTGTCGCCGTTATTGATGACTTCGAATTGCTCGAAGAGAGGCAGGAACTGTGCGTCGGGCACCGCCCAAGCGCTGACGGACAGGGAGAGCGCGGCAGCGACGAAAGCGACGTGTGTGCAGAGAAATTTAGCGGACATAGGGGGCTCCTTGGTGAAGTGACGATTGCGTGGAGCGAACTGTAGGGAGCCGAGCACGGACGCGCAGTACTGCTGAGACGTAATGCACCGCGTGTTCGCCAAATGCATTAGGCGCGGAGTGAAATGCCGGCGCATTTCGTCCGCCAAACCGAGCCAGCGACCCGTTTCATTAACATTGGCGCCCATGAAGATCGAAAAACTGGTCATTGCCACCGGCAACCTGAAAAAGCTCAAAGAGTTCGAGCGCCTGCTCGCGCCGCTAGGCATTGAGGTGCTCGCACAAAGTGCGTTCAACGTCCCTGAAGCGCCGGAACCGCATTGCACCTTTATCGAAAATGCGCTGGCCAAGGCTCGCAACGCCGCGCGGCACACGGGGCTACCGGCGCTCGCCGACGATTCGGGCATTTGTGTTCACGCGCTCGGCGGCAATCCCGGCGTGAATTCCGCCTATTACGCTGGCCCGCAAAAGAGCGACGGCGACAACAACGCGAAGCTCATTCGTGATTTGGCAGGTGTTAACGATCGAGGCGCGCACTACACGGCGGTGCTCGCGCTGGTGCTCGCCGAAAACGATCCAGAGCCGATCATCGCCGAAGGTCGTTGGTACGGTGAAATTATTGACACGCCACGCGGCACCGGCGGCTTCGGCTATGACGCGTACTTTCTCGATCCTGAACTCGGATTGACGGGGGCCGAAATGCCTATCGACCAAAAGGGCGCGCGCTCCCACCGCTGGAGAGCATTTGCTAAATTGGTCACTGAACTTACTAGCCGCACCTAACGTAAAGAAACCATGCAAGCCGTCCTAGACCCCATCGAAGCCCGCGTTCTTGGCACTATGATCGAGAAGCGTATTACGGTGCCGGACTCGTATCCGCTCACGATCAATTCGTTAGTGAACGGTTGCAATCAGATGAACAATCGTGCGCCCGTGACGTCGCTGACCGAGGCGGCAGTGGCAAGCGCTGTCGAGCGCTTACGTGATCGCGGTTTCACGGGATTGTTCACGGGTGCGGCGACGCGCGTGCCGAAATACGCGGAGCGTTTTGGCGAACGGCTTGGTTTACAGGCGGGCGAAATTGCGCTCTTGTGTGAGCTCATGTTGCGCGGAGCGCAAATGCCAGGCGAGCTGCGTTCACGTGCCGAGCGTATGCACACGTTCGCGGATTTGGCGGAAGTGGAAGCGACCCTTAAGGCCATGAGCGAGCTGACGCCACCGCTTGTCGTGCAGCTTCCACGCGAGGCGGGCGCACGCGCGGCGAAGTGGCAACACATGCTTTTCGGCGGCGAGGTTCCCGTCGGCGAAGCCGCTACGTTGCCGCCATCGAAAGCGGATCGCGAATCGGCGCTCGCGGAACGCGTGACGTCGCTTGAAGAGAAGGTGGCTGATCTTGAAGACGCCTTGCGCGCGCTACGCATCCAACTCGGCGAAACACCTGGTCCTTAGTCCATCATGTCATCACACCCAACAGCCGACACCAACGCCACCCGCAAACCCATCACGCTACATCGCCTACGCGAGTTGTACGCGTCCGGCGAAAAACTCACGATGCTCACGGCGTACGACGCCACGTTTGCGCGTGTGGCCGACGAGGCGGGCGTCGAAATGCTGCTCGTCGGCGATTCGTTGGGTATGGTGTTGCAAGGTCGATCGAGCACGGTGCCGGTGACGCTTGACGAGATGGCGTATCACGTGCGTGCCGTGGTGGCTGGCAACAAAACGGCTTGGGTGATTGGGGATATGCCGTTCGGTAGTTATCAGCAGTCTCCCGCGCAAGCGATGGCCTCGGCCGCCGTGCTCATGCAAGCCGGTGCGCAGATGGTGAAGCTCGAAGGCGGTGGCTGGACGACAGAGACCGTGCGTTTTCTCACCGAGCGTGGGGTGCCGGTGTGCGCGCACCTCGGCCTCACGCCACAGTCGGTGCACGCTCTTGGTGGCTATCGTATTCAGGGCAAAACCGACGAGGCAGCGGCCACGCTGCGCCAGCACGCGCACGCGCTCGCTGACGCTGGAGCGGCGATGATGGTGTTTGAACTCATGCCCTCCACTGTCGCAACGGAGATTACGCGGAGCTTGCCCATTCCAACCATCGGCATCGGCGCAGGCGTTGATTGTTCGGGGCAGGTGCTCGTGCTCCCAGATATGCTCGGCCTCACTCGCGGCAAGCTACCGCGCTTCGTGAAGAACTTCATGCAAGGCGCAACGAGCATCGACGAGGCGATCAAAACGTACGTCGCAGACGTGAAGGCCAAACGGTTTCCGGATAACGCGTTGCACGGGTGCTGATTGCCTCTAATGCTCGGCCCCCACTTCACCGTTCTACCGCCTCTCTCGCTCTACATCCACATTCCGTGGTGCATTCGCAAGTGTCCTTATTGCGATTTCAATTCGCATGAACATAGCGGCGGCCTGCCGGAGCAGGAATACATCAACGCGTTGATGTCGGACCTTGAAGTGCAGCTTCCGCAATTTTGGGGCCGCACGATTCACACAGTGTTTATCGGCGGCGGTACGCCGAGTTTGTTTTCGGCGCAGGCGATTGCGGACATACTCGCAGGCGTGCGGGCGCGAACGCGCCTCTCGCCGCAAGCCGAAATTACGTTGGAGGCGAACCCCGGCACCTTTGAGATGCAGAAGTTTGCCGAGTTCAAAGCGGCCGGCGTGACGCGGCTCTCGATCGGCATTCAGAGTTTCAATGACGCGCACTTGGCCGCGCTTGGACGTGTGCATGACAGCAAGGAGGCGCGGCGGGCTGTTGAGATTGGGCTCGCTACGGTCGGCAACGTGAATGTTGATCTGATGTTCGCTCTGCCGGCTTCGCGCGCGGGAGGCGTGGCCCAAACGATGACGGAGTGCGAGCAAGACGTGCGCGAGGCGCTTGCGTTTCGTACGCCACATTTGTCGTTCTACCAACTCACTTTGGAGCCCAACACCGTCTTCGCCAAGAAGCCGCCAGCGCTGCCCGATCACGACCAAGCGGCAGACATGCAGGAGCGTGTGGAGGCGATGCTGCAAGAGGCGGGTTACGTGCACTACGAAACTTCGGCGTACGCGCAGCCTGGACGGCAGTGTCAGCACAATTTGAACTACTGGGGCTTCGGCGACTACGTGGCGATCGGCGCGGGCGCGCACGGCAAAATTTCTACGCCAGGCGGACATGGTGCAAACGCCACCATCACACGAACCGAACGGGTGAAGCAGCCGCGCGATTACATGCAAAAGGCGCTATCGAGCGACCCGGCGAGTTGCGTTTTCGAGCGGCGGACTGTGAAGCGCGATGAAGTGGGCTTTGAGTTCATGCTCAATGCGCTGCGCTTAAACGACGGCTTTCCCGTCGCGTGGTTTGCGGAGCGCACGGGCTACCCGATCTCGCTGGTGAGCCGCGCGCTCGACATTGCCGAGCAAGAAAAGCTCTTGCAGCGCACTCACACGACGATCAAACCGACGGCGCTTGGGCAACGCTTTCTGAATCGAATGCTTGAATCGTTTCTTCAGTAACAGCTTTTCGCGTCTATCGACAGCCAGCTGGCGGTTTAGCTGCTAAAAAGTTACATATCGACACTACTAAAAAAGCGAGTGAAACGACCGACTGGCTGTCGTTGGCCGCTAAAAGCTGTTGTCGCTACCGATTGGCCATCGTTTTCGCGAGGCGTCGCAAGCTGGTTTGCATGTGCTCACTACGTAAGCGGTCGGCTGTGGTGCTCATTTCGCGCTGCGCAGCCGCGTCCGGTAGCACGCGCGGGCGTTGCTTGGCGGGTACGCTCGATTGCGTTCTGACCAAAAGTTCGTTAAATTTCAACCCCTTACGGTCAAGATTTGCCAGCGTTTCATTGCTGAGCAGGCGCGCCATGTGCGCCGCCTCCACAGAACTGACCGTGAGAGACAGTGTGGATCCAGAGGCCGTGACCGATACGACGAAGCGCTTTAGACGCTGCGGCACCGCCTCGATCAACACATCGAATTGACGCGAGCCCTCACGGGCATGCATCAATGCCGCGCCTAGGGCCGGCATACGGTCCAAGTATTGGGCTAGCCCTTGCGGGCGGGGATACAGCGCCTTGTTGGCGCCCGAAGATTTGAGGAATTTCACGTGCAGATTATCGTTGTTTCGAGTGACTTTCGAACAAAGAAGACGCTTCATATTGGTGTGCCGCAGATCGTGGGTTTGGTGGTGGGCGGACTCATTGCGCTCGCGCTGACTGCGACGCTCGCCAACTACCTCTCGCTTAAATATGCGGTTACTAGCGACCACCCGCTGATTCGCGGTGTCTTGCTCGCCGACCAGCACGCAGAGGCGAAGCAGCGTCAGCAGCAAATTCAAGACAACATCAACAACCTCGCCGTAAAACTCGGTGAGGTGCAGGCGCACATGCTTCGCCTAGACGGCTTGGGTGAAAAACTCGCGAAAGTGGCCGGTTTGAAGCCGCAAGAGCTACCCAGCGCTACAGCGAACGCGGGTCGCGGCGGTGCGGCGGCGGTCGGCTCGCCACTCTCTATCAATGAGTTTGCGAAGCAGCTGGGTGAATTGACCAAGAGCGTGGACGTGAAAGCGGATCAGCTCTCGGTGCTCGAGGCGCTGTTGGTGGAAGGCAGCGCACAGCGCAAATTCCTGCCCACACTGCCGCCCATTGAAAACATCAATTACACCTCGAACTTCGGTTACAGGATCGATCCGTTCACGGGCCACCAGACGTTCCACGAAGGCGTGGATTTCGCGGCCGAGACCGGAACGCCAATCAACGCGGCCGCCAGCGGCAAAGTTATTTATGCAGACACCCACGCAGCGTACGGAAAAAGCGTTGAAATTGACCACGGTAACGGCCTCGTCACGCGTTACGCGCACGGGTCGGAATTGCTGGTCAAAGAGGGCGATTTGGTTGTCCGTGGGCAGCGAATTTCTCGTGTCGGCTCCACCGGTCGTTCCACCGGACCACACCTACATTTTGAAGTCCGCCTCAACGGCGCTGCGCAGAATCCGGCCCGCTTTCTCGCGGTCAACTAGTCATTTCGGCGCTCCGGCGCCGTTTCTTCGGCTCGCCTGTTCGCCTACATTCGCGCAACAAGAGCCGCTCCGCTTAAAATCTAGGGTTTCGCCCGCTTCATCCTTGACGCATCGCCCATGCGCTGAGAATCGAGTGGGCCTTGCCACATTCGTCGCGTTCAAATAACGCGCGGTTCATCATCATGATCGATAAATTTCTAAAAACGATTTTCGGCAGTCGCAACGACCGCCTGCTCAAGCAGTACCGCGCCCAAGTCATCAAGATCAACGCGCTCGAAGACGGTATCAAAACCCTCTCCGATGACCAATTGCGCGGCAAAACGGCGGAATTCAAGGAGCGCATCGGCAAGGGCGAAACGCTTGACGCATTGCTGCCCGAGGCGTTTGCTGTGGTTCGCGAGGCGAGCCGTCGCGTGTTGGAAATGCGTCACTTTGACGTGCAGCTCGTGGGCGGAATGGCGCTGCATCAAGGCAAGATTGCCGAGATGCGTACAGGCGAGGGCAAAACGCTCATGGCGACGCTGCCGGTCTACCTGAATGCGCTCGCAGGCAAAGGCGTGCACGTGGTGACGGTGAATGATTACCTCGCCAGTCGCGACGCAGACTGGATGGGGCGCGTTTACCGCTTCCTCGGGATGAGCGTTGGGACCATCTTGTCGCAACAAGATAACGCCTCAAAAATCGCCGCGTACGCCGCCGACATCACCTACGGCACTAACAACGAATTCGGCTTCGATTACCTGCGCGACAACATGGAATACGCGGTGGCGGATCGCCGCCAGCGCGGCCTCAATTACGCGATCGTCGACGAAGTTGATTCGATTTTGATTGACGAAGCGCGTACGCCGCTCATCATCTCCGGCCAAGCCGAAGACAACGTCGACGTTTACTACCAAATCAACGAGTTGGCGCCGAAGATGACGCGTCAGACTAGCGAAGATGCGGCGGGCGATTACCACGTTGACGAGAAGGGCCGTCAGGTTCATTTGTCGGAAGAAGGCCACGTACACGCTGAGCAATTGCTTGAGCAAATGGGTTTGTTGCCAAGCGGATCAAGTTTGTAC
>JAGNQL010000199.1 GCA_017989135.1 Burkholderiales bacterium | reverse complement strand
TGATTAATTTGGCAATCGCTGGGGCTTCCGGCAAGATGGGTCGCATGCTGCTCGAAGCGTGCGCGGCGGACGCAGACACGCAGCTCGTCGCAGCACTCGACGCAGCCCAAAGCCCGGCGGTCGGCGTCTCGGCGCGTGCTTTTGGCGGCAATCTGGACGTCAACGTGAGCGTCGACGCAGCCGCACTGCCGCGCGGCGCGGTGCTCATCGATTTCACGCGCCCCGAAGCGACGCTCGCGTACATCGACGCATGCGTGCAAGCCGGTGTTGGCATGGTTATCGGCACTACCGGGTTCGATGACGCGGGCAAAGCGAAGATCGCCGCCGCTGCAAAGCAGATTCCGATTGTGTTTTCGCCGAACTATTCAGTCGGCGTGAACACCGTGTTCAAGCTTTTGGAGCTTGCCGCGAAGTCGCTCGATTCGAGCTACGACGTTGAAATCATCGAGATGCACCACCGCATGAAGGTCGACGCACCGTCGGGCACCGCGCTCAAGCTTGGCGAAGTGATCGCTGAGGCGCAGGGCACCAAGCTAGCTGATCGCGCCGTGTACGCGCGTGAGGGGCACACCGGCGCACGCGAGACGGGTGCCATTGGTTTCGTCGCGTTGCGAGGCGGCGACGTGGTCGGAGATCACACGGTCGTATTTGCGGGTATCGGCGAGCGCATCGAAATTACGCACAAGTCCTCGAATCGGACCGCATACGCCACGGGCGCCATTCGTGCAGCCAAATTTCTACAGTCCAAAACGAACGGATTGTTCGACATGCACGACGTGCTGGGGCTGAAGTAGGCGGCGGCATGTGTGCGCTTGCTGTCGTCACAAGTGGCGTGTCTGTTGATTTGGCTCTAAGTAGGGTGGGCACTCCCGTGCCCACCAAGCCGTCACACCGCGTCGTCGTTGTGGCTGCCACACACCGTGGGCACAGTGCGCCCACCCTACGCCCGGCCGCTGAATGAATGTCACTGTCGTCACGTTGGAGACTTCTCCGAGCCGATGCAGCCAATGCGGCGCAACCTTCCTGTGCGGTGCAAACGCGACGAGTTGCTGGTGTCAAAGCCTACCGCCGCTTGAACTTTCGACGCGAACAACCGCACCGTTCGTGGCGGGTTGCATGTGTCCCGACTGCCTGCGTTCGGCTGTGACCGGTTCACTATCGGAATCTTAGCGCTTACAAAGTGTCGCAACGCCGTGACCGCAGTTCGTGTCACATGCTGCGCGAAACTCAAGCGAGGGGTGACGGCATTCGCTTTAGCGTACAGCGACAGCGGACGTTTGCGGAGGAGGCTGTTACGGTATGACTATCATTTCGTACGGCAATCTGCATTGAATTGAACAGCACGACGATAGGCCAAGCCGCCAAGAGTACAGCGCGCAAGGCAGATTGCCGTCGAAGACAACATAGGGGGGAGTCCGATTGCGTAAATCTTTGAAGGGCCTGACTCATCGGTTTGTCGCACATGCGCGGCGCTATTCATTTGTATATGTTTTCTTTTGCTCTATTTTTGCGTTGGGTTGCCTCTCGTTTGTGATCGGCGGTGCAGCTGCACTACGGGCGCTTGAAACAGCCCCCGAAAACGCCCTTTACTCGTTCAGATCAGCGTTTAGAAGTGACTTTTTTTGGCTTGCGATCCTATTCATCTTTGTCCTTGATTTTTTGTTCCGGATGGCTGGCCCCAGCAACACACATAGCGACCAGAAACTTGCTTTTCGAACCACATTCGTGGGGATAGGTCTACTCGATTCACTTAACCGAATTGCGGTGATCTGCCTTTTGTTGCCGATGATTTTGTTCCGCGCGCCAGTTGCGAGCAACCTAAGTGACGTTGAACGCTTACTACGGGCTGCGGGTGAACCGCTTATGATGGTTACGCTTTTCGTGAGCTTAGTGTTGTTTGCTTCTGTCTTGGCTTACGGTTATGTGCCCTTTGCTGGAAAAAAATTACCGAATGCGCATGAGCTACGCGTTGTTCTTTTTTCTCCCGTAGGCAGTTATCTCGTTCGTAAGAAGCGATTCAGATACTTTGCTGACGAATGGTATGCAACTGCCACGCTTGGCGCAGTCCTCCAAAACCGATTTTTTTTCAGGCTACTGGGGTGGCTAGGCAACGCGCTTCTCTTTTGGCGGTGGCCATTAGTAGTTCAGCGGATTGTGATTTTGCTGCTAATGCTTTGTGTTTCGACAGCGCTTCTAGCGTTCTTCACACTCGACGGGCTAGAGCGCTACCGACTCGATTTGTGGGGAGCGTCAAAGGTGATGCAGCCAGAGAAAGAGTTCGGCCGCTTCATTCTCACCTTTATCGTAGGTGCCCCCGTTGCTTTTGCTATCTGGTTGTTTCGCGACCACAACGCGCGGATGACGGTCGAGAACACTCGCAAAGACACCAACTTGAAGGACTTTCAGCGCCTCACAGAACAAGCGGCTGGTTTGCAGTTAATTGAAGACAAGTCGGTAGACACTACAAAAATTGACGCTCGAAATGGCGTGTCTGAAAAGGTGATTTCCGTCGAACGATCGGTCGCAGGCATGTCAAAAATGGCTGGCGACACGAGCAGTCGCCGTGAAGGCGCTGTGGCGATGCAGGCGGCGGCGATTTATCAGCTCGGTCGCTTTGGAGAGGGAGTATTCGGCAGCTCGTTTGTGCCGCCCGCTTTTTTTGTTATTCGCGACCTATGGAGAGTGCAGACCCTATCACTGGCGACTGACTTCAACAAGATCGCAGCTGCAATTGAAAACGGCGAATTGCTAGCCGGGACCGCGTCAGATAGCGCGGAGGATTTGAACGCGAGGTATAACACCGCTCTGGACGAACTGTCGAAACTAAACGATTTCTTGGTCGAAAGGTTGTCGGCGCCTGCGTTGCAAGCTCTTCAGGCCGCGATAGCCTCGTTACCGGAAATGCGTTTCAAAAGCACTTCTTTGGGAAACTGGTTAGTTTGTGATGACTTTGCGCAGTCGACGCTGATTGGCCTCGCGGCGGGGCGAGGCAGCCGCTTCACGAGCGCGAAGAAAATCCAGTGCTTTTCCAAGTCTGTTCTGCATGGTGCAAATTTTTATCGATTGCAGCTAGCGTTAGCCAATTTTTCCGAGACACAGGCCGTGGGTGCCAGATTTAGTAAAGCCTCAATGCCGGCAGCCGGGTTTACAGATGCCAAACTGTTTGGTTGCTACTTTAACGATACGGACTTATCAGCAGCGGTTTTCAAAGCCGCAAACTTGCAGCTTTGCACGTTCACTGATGCGGTACTGTACGGCTCTGACTTTTCCGGCGCGAACTTGAATGGGACACATTTTAGAAATCCGAAAATCGACAAGCGAACCAATTTCACAGGCGCGCTGACGGGGCTGCACACACGCGTCTTTGTTGGCGTGCCAAAGGATGCAGCAGCTAGGAGAGTTTGGGCCTTTCCAAACGATTTCGAAGTTGATTCTGAAGCGACGCTCGCGTTAAGAAAGAAATTGCGTGACGAGAATGGTTTGATACTTCCCGAGCAGCGATACGAAGCGATATGACCGTTTTGCTTCGCGCTTCGCCGCGCGATCGCGCAGCAAAAATTGGTACGGCGAAACGAGTGGAATGTTCGGCATGTTCGGGCTCAAGTAGACGCGCGTTCGATTGCGCCGGTCCGCGATTCACACTACTACGTTTGATGAGCACTACAGTCGATTTCACAGGTTCCCCGTCGCGCCACTGCTCTGACTGTGGCGGCGTGTTCTTGTGCGGATCAAACGCCGCGCGTTGCTCCTGGTGTCAAAACTTGCCGCCGCTCGATCTTTCGACGCCGACCAGCGCACGTACTGCGTAGGGTGTAGTTCGCGCGCCTCAGAACAGTCTTGTTTTGACGCCAGCGGCGTCAGTTTGCGTCTGTCCACGCGCGCAATGACACAAGCGCGGATACGCTTAACAAGCGCGCACACTTTCACGATAATTGTGCGGCACATCACGAATTCAGGAACTTATATGACGAAGCACCGACTGCTGTCTCTTCCACGTGCCGCATGGCGTCGCGCACTCGTATCGGGCGCATGGGCATTCGCACTCGCCGCGGGTACGAGCACCGCAGCGGGTCTTAACGACACCGGCGTGACCACCTGCGCCGACGCGGCGGGGGCGACGATCAGTTGCACTGCGCTTACGGCCGTGCAAGGGCAGGATGCGCGCTACGGACGTGATGCCGCTGCCGGGACCAGTGCGTTGACCAAAGTAGGCGGTGGCGCGAATGGCTTTGACTTTACGAAGATCAGCAATGCTGGTGCCGTGCTGCCAGCGACCGCTGTGCTGGGTTCCAACCCCGGCGATTGGGGCTGCACCTTCGACAACACCACGGGGTTGATGTGGGAGGTGAAAACCACCAGCGGCCTGCGCGCCTCCGGACAAACTTACACGTGGTTTAGCAGCAATTCCGCGACGAACGGCGGCGCAACGGGTACGGCAAACGGGGGTTCTTGCTCTACGTCAGCCACCACAGGTCGCTGCGACACCGAAAAGTTTGTGCAGGACGTTAACGCCACCAACATGTGCGGGCATAGCGACTGGCGCATGCCCACGTATCGTGAGTTGCAAGGTTTGGTGCACCTCGGTGTTTATCCGTTGATTGATGGTGCTTATTTTCCAAACACCGTCCCGAACGGCGTTTGGTCCGGTTCGCCGCGCGCCGGCGATTCGACCTACGCGTGGATCGTGTCTTTCGCCAACGTTTATGCCGGCAACTGGGAATTTCGAAGCCTCGGCTCCCGAGTTCGCTTAGTGCGCGGCGGACAGTGATTTGGACTTTGGACTTCGTTGAAGGGGAGCGGTAGTGCAATGACGCAGAGCACGGGTTACCAAAATTGCCTTTGTGGCGAGACGCCAACAATTTGTTGGCAGAAGTGGAGCGCGCAGTGCGCAAGTTGGGTAGGTAGTGACGGTGGTAGCC
>JAGNQL010000040.1 GCA_017989135.1 Burkholderiales bacterium | reverse complement strand
GTCTACAACGGTCCGCTGGCGGGGTTGGTTGCCGTTTGCGCGGGCTCTGACGTTATGCACCCAATCGGTGCGCTCGCGGTCGGCGGCATCGCAGGCGGCATTTTTGTGTACATGTTCACGCTCACGCAAAACCGCTGGAAGATCGACGACGTGCTCGGCGTGTGGCCGCTGCACGGCCTCTGCGGCGCATGGGGCGGCATCGCGGCGGGCATCTTCGGCAGCAAGGCGTTGGGCGGCTTGGGTGGCGTTGCGCTGGGCTCGCAGGTGGTCGGCACGCTCATCGGCATCGTGATCGCCGTGTTTGGCTCAGCGATTGTGTACGGCGCGTTGAAGAATTTCGTGGGCTTGCGCCTCGATGCCGAAGAGGAATTTAACGGGGCCGACCTGACGATTCACAAAATCACCGCGACGCCCGGGATGGATCCGCGCGGCTAGTTCGTCAAAAGTCGGAAGCGATAGGCAGAAAGCTCTATCGCTTCTTGCTGCATCGCAGTAAAATCGAGGGTTTTCTTCACCTGCCTTCCTCACATCTGGAATTGACGCCGTTTTCGGCGCGTTCCGAGCAAGGCGTTTCAAGGCTCTCTCATGACATCCAGCGCGAACTCCGGTCTTCGCAATATCGCCATCATTGCTCACGTTGACCACGGCAAAACCACGCTGGTTGACTGCCTGCTTAAACAGTCGGGCACCTTCGCCGCGCACGAACAAGTGGGCGAGCGCGTGATGGACAGCAACGACATCGAGCGCGAACGCGGCATCACGATTCTCGCGAAGAACTGCGCGGTTGCCTACAAGGGCACGCGAATCAACATCGTCGACACACCGGGCCATGCCGACTTCGGTGGCGAAGTGGAGCGCGTGCTGTCGATGGTGGATGGCGCGTTGCTGCTGGTTGATGCGGTTGAAGGCCCAATGCCACAAACGCGTTTCGTGACCAAAAAAGCGCTCGCGCTCGGCATGAAGATCATCGTGGTGGTGAACAAAGTGGACCGCCCAGGTGCGCGTACCGATTGGGTTGTGAACCAAACGTTTGAACTGTTCGACAAACTCGGCGCAACCGAAGAGCAGCTGGACTTTCCGGTTGTTTACGCCAGCGGTCTCAATGGCTGGGCAACGCTCGTCGACGGCGAACACGGCGGCACGATGGAGCCGTTGTTTGACACCGTTCTCTCGAAAATTCCCGCGCCGACGCTCGACAACGACGCGCCGCTGCAACTGCAAATTTCTGCGCTCGACTACAACAGCTACGTCGGCCGTATCGGCGTCGGTCGCGTCGTGCGCGGCACCGTTAAAGCGGGCCAACAAGTCGCGATGCGCTACGGCACCGAAGATCGCGGCATGGCCAAGATCAACTCGGTGTTGACGTTCAAAGGTCTCTCGCGCGTTGAAGCCGAATTTGCAACCGCCGGCGACATCGT
Source organism: Burkholderiales bacterium (assembly GCA_017989135.1). Classification (GTDB taxonomy): domain Bacteria; phylum Pseudomonadota; class Gammaproteobacteria; order Burkholderiales; family Casimicrobiaceae; genus Casimicrobium. The sequence continues at coordinate 17,172 of JAGNQL010000040.1, read as the reverse complement.
GGCGGTGACCGGCATTCAAGAAATCGGCATCGGCTACACCCTGTGCGATAAAGAAGGTGCTGAAGGCTTGCCGCCGATCGCGGTGGACGAGCCCACATTGACCATGAGCTTCTGCGTCAACACGTCGCCGCAAGCCGGCCGTGAAGGCAAATTTGTAACGTCGCGCCAAATCCGCGAGCGACTGCAAAAAGAACTGCTCGCCAACGTCGCGCTCAAGGTCGAAGACACCGAAGACGCGGATATCTTCCGCGTGTCGGGTCGTGGCGAATTGCACCTTACCATCCTCGTGGAAAACATGCGTCGCGAGGGCTACGAGCTGGCCGTGGGCAAGCCACAGGTGCTCTACAAAATGGTTGACGGCGTGCAGCATGAGCCGATGGAAGCGCTCACCGTGGACGTGGAAGAGGGCCATCAGGGCGGCGTGATGCAAGCACTCGGCGAGCGCCGTGCAGAGCTTCTGAACATGGAAAACGACGGTCGCGGTCGTGCGCGTCTCGAATACAGCTGCCCTGCGCGCGGCTTGATCGGTTTCCAAAACGAATTCATGAACTTAACGCGCGGCACGGGCTTGATGAGCCACGTGTTTGACGGGTATGGCCCGCATCGCGGTTCGATCCCAGGTCGTCGCAACGGCGTGTTGATTAGTCAAGACGACGGCGTGGGCGTGGGCTACGCGCTCTTCTTCTTGCAAGATCGCGGCCGTTTGTTTGTTGAGCCGGGCGACATCATTTACGAAGGCATGTTGGTCGGCATTCACAGTCGCGACAACGATCTCGTGGTGAACCCAATCAAAGAGAAAAAGCTCACCAACGTGCGCTCCTCGGGCAAAGACGACAACATGATCCTCACGCCGCCGATCAAGCTCACGCTTGAGTACGCGGTCGAATTCATCGAAGACGATGAAATGGTCGAAGTCACGCCAAAGACGATTCGTCTACGCAAGCGCTTCCTGAAAGAGCACGAGCGCAAGGCATCCCTGCGCCGGGCGGAAGCGGCTGCGACGGCTTAATTCGCTTCGCTTACCGCAAAACGAGGTGCTGTCCGCGCGAGCGGGCGGGCCTCGTTTTTTTTGCCTAGCCTGACGGGCTCTCGCTACGTTGTGCAGAGGTCTTTAGTATCTCCTGCGCCCGACGCAGCATTTCACTTCGGTTGAACCGGAATGCTCAAAAAAAGCCCCGCACACGGCGAGGCTTTTTGGCTTTTAGCCGCCAACGACCAGCGGACGGTCATTTCAGGCTAATTTTTTACACAGTCGACTTGCCGAGTATATTGGCCAAGAACACCGCTAGGCTGTCGCTAGAGCCATAAAGCTGTTGATGAGGTCGCTCTCGGTGCGTGCACGACCCTTAGCCATCCGCAAGTTTCATTTCAACGGTGGCACGGTCACGTAGTTCACGCAGCCACGTCTGATACGCCTCGTCGGCCTTGCGATCGCGTAGAGCCACGCGTGCGCTCTGACGTGTACGCTCCTTGGTGACATCTTGACTGCGGCGTTCGGTCACTTCGATCAAATGGAAGCCAAACTGCGAACGGATGGGGCCGATTAGGGTGTTGAGCGCGGCTTTGATCAACGCTGCTTCGAATTCAGCAACTGTGTCTCCTGGGGATATCCAGCCGAGCTCGCCGCCTTTGGGTGCGCTGCCGTCTTCGCTGCCTTGTTTCGCTACGTCTTCAAACTTTGCGCCGCCCGCGATGCGATCACGCAAGCGTTCAATCTTTGCTTTCGCCTCTGCTTCGCCGACCAAATCATTGACGCGAACTAAGATGTGTCGCGCTTTGTTTTGCTCAACCACTGCCTTCTGTTCACCTGCACGTCTGTCGAGCAAGCGAACAATATGGAAGCCGTTCGCGCTACGCAGAACCGCGCTAGTTTCGCCGACCTTGAGTTTGTTGGCGGACTCGGCGTAGAGCGAAGGCAAGCGATCCGCTTGGCGCCAGCCGAGCGCGCCGCCTTGCACTGCGTCATTGGAGTCTGAAAACACCGCAGCTACCTGACCGAACGCGGTGCCAGCGTTGAGCTGGCGCAGCGCCTCCTCCGCGCGCTTCTTGCGAGTTTCGACCTGATCCGGCGTTGCCTGCTCCGGGACCAACACCAGAATGTGGGCGAGCTGATATTCGGCTTGGTTAGCACCCTGTGCCTTCGCGAGCGCGAGGTAATTGTCGATCTCTGCGTCAGTGACGACGACTCGCGACTCCACCTCGCGGTCGCGCAAACGAGACAGCACGATTTCGTTCTTCAATTCGTCGCGAAATTTAACGACTGTGATTCCGTCCTTCGCTAACGCCGCGGAAAACTGCTGCATCGACATTTTGTTGTCTGCGGCAATGCGCTGAAGTGACGCGTTCACCGTTTCATCGTCAGCGCGGATTCCGTTTTCCTTTGCGTACTGCAGCTGCACGCGCTCGTTGATGAACCGCTCCAGCACCTGCGCGTCAAGCTCGGCGTCTGGCGGCATCGCCACGCCTTGTCGCTTGAGCTGCGCAATCACCGCGCGTTTTTGGCTGTTCAGTTCATATCGAGTAATGACGTCATCATTAACCACAGCGACTACGCGATCAACGAGCTGAACACGGCCTGCCTGCGCGTACACCGACAGGCTGGTCGCGAGCAAAACACCGGCGAGAGGGGCAAGAACAAAAGGTTTCATCGTGCGTAAATCAGCTTAAGGGGTAGAAGGGGTCCACGGACTAAACGTCGGTGTCTGCGTGATGGGCTCGGCCGCGTCGTCGATTCTGCGTCGTGTTGGATTATCGTAGAGCAGAGAATAGCCCGGAATGTTCCGCTTGAGAACGTCTAACGGGTTCGAGCCTACGCGGCCAAGGCCATTGAGCTCAAGTTGCAGGAAAAATGCATTGGTGGCCGTGGTGGTCGAGGTCGTAATGCGTTGGCCAACGGCACGAATGACATAGCAGCAGCCGTCCCACTCAAGCCCGATCACGCTCTCGGTCATGCGACGATCTGCGATGGAGTAGTTAAGGCGTCCCACCGCGTAAATGTTTTTGTAGATCGGCCATTGTCCCGCTGCGTCGATTTGCTTGACTTGCACGTTGCCGGTGGAAGTCGCGAGTTCGCGGATGGCGCGATAGTTGATGTTGATTGCTTTGGCCTTTTCCGGTGTGTATCTCAGACCGAAGGAGAATCGCTCGGTCTGGCCCGCATTGGCGTTGTACTGGCCACTCGCTTCAACGTAGAGCGCATCGGTTACGCGACCTTGCGCGGCGAGCAAAATGTCGGAGCTATTTCGATCGCGCGCGGATTCGCCCAGCGTCACACGCTGATTGTTGAAGTAGAAACGCTCGCCAACGGTTACGCGCAGACGCTCTTTTTGCGAGTTGGCGTCGTAGAAACGCGATGTCATGCCCAGTGCGAGTTGCTGAGTGTCGCCAATGCGATCTTGGCCGACGTAACGATTTTCGCTGAAGAGTTGTAGCGCGTTGAAATCCGCCAATGCGGTGTCGAATACCGGAGTTTGCGATTGGTCACGATACGGAATGTACGTCAGCATCGCCCGCGGTTCGAGCGTCTGTACGAACGCATTGCCAAAGAGCGACGTATTGCGCTCGAAACGCAGACCACCGTCGATGCTGGCTATAGGAAGAATGCGCGTTGAACTGCTGTAATCATCGAAACTACCGATCAGGTTGTAGCGCGTGGCATGCAAACCGATTTTTGGCGTCAAAAACACACCTGGCGTTTCGTATTTCCATGCCGCCGTGCCGTGTGCGTAGGCTCGGTAACCAGACGGGAGTGCGGCGTTCGGGTAGTCGAAGCGCGTGAGCTCGGATTCCATCTTTAGCTCAAAACGTTGATCCGCGAAGGGCTTGTAGGTGGGCGAAACCGCCGAAAGCTGTGGCACTTTGTCGTAGGGCGGCAGCACGAGTGCGGCAGGATCTTGCAGCGTCTGGAAGCGCTGCGCTTTCGCGGTAAACAGCCAATCAAAATTGCGATACGTTAGCGTCGCATCGCGCGGCAGCGTGGTAATCGAAGTAATAGACACGAAGTCCGCTAAGTCAACGAAATAGCGCGCATCCGACACGTGGTTGTAGTTGACTGTAAGCGTAAGATTGGGCGAGAAGTACTGCGTGTGTCGAATGTTGGTTGCGTCGCGAGTTGAATCCGCTAGGCGATCACGCGGCAAAATTTCACCCGTCCATTCGCCCATCGCGCGCCCAAACGGCGTGTCAAATAAGTAGCGGCTCTGGCCATTGAATAACACGCCGCGCTTCGTCATCAACCGCGTCGTCAACGTCGCATCGTAGTTCGGTGCTAGGTTGAAGTAATACGGCAGTTGAATATCTAGGCCGCGATTGCCGCTGGTGCCATAAGTAGCCGCCAAAAAACCGCTTTTGCGCTCGTTTTTGAGCGGGAACGTGAATTCCGGAAGCCACGCCACGGGCAGGGGCCCAAGGTAAATCTTGGCGTCACGAGCTGTGCCAATAGACGTTGTTTCGTCTAGATCGAGCCGCCCCATTTCGAGCCGCCATGCTGGGCTGTCGCCCACGCAGGTCGAGTACGTACCGCGTTCAATCCGATATTTCTCTGGCCCGGTAAACAGCACTTCATCTGCCTTGCCCCGCCCCTTGTACAAACCCAACACGAAGGTTGGCTTCTTCATATACCCCGTGGCGTTGTCGCGACGATATTCGAGCTCAGGTCCGGTGACCAAGTCCTGCCACGTTCGAATCACCACGTTGCCGCGCGCTTTGATCGTGTCAATCGGGAACTCGTAGCGCATTCGATCGGCAAGCACCTGTCGTGATGGGGTGCGCATGTCTACCGACCCGAACGCCTCAAAAAACTCGTTATCCACGCCTGCGGACTCGACAGCCGTGACGGTGGCCACTTCCTTTTCCTTAGGCGCGGGAGCACGCAGTTGCGTAGGGTAGCTGCCATTGGACGATACGGCAGACGGGCAATAAGGGCGTATGGCGTCTGGTTGGGCCTGAGCCATCCAGCCCGTACTTGTTCCCATTGCTGCAACCGGCGCAGCAGACGCGGCGCTTACGCAGGCGCTCTGCGCGTGCGCGCCTGTCGCAGAGCAGGCAGCGGCGATCAACGCAAAAAGGGGCCGAGGAGTGAAACGCAAACTGGAAATCCGGACCGACTGGCGGTTGTTAGACTTACAAGTTTAGCCGACAAATCAACGCGTTATGGACGCATTGCTCGCGCCGTGCTGCTCGTCTTGCCCCTTTTTGAATCTGCCCGTTTGTAATGCAACGAATTGAACTCCCCACCGTTGGTGCCGACGCCCGCCTAGATGAAGTCATCCAATGGCTGGCAACGATTACGGCGCATGACGGCAGCGCATGGAAAGAAATCGCTGTGGCGTCGGCCGATGCGAGCTTCCGTCGCTATTTCCGCGTCACCTCGAATGCTGGCGCCACGGCCATCGTGATGGATGCGCCGCCACCGCTGGAAGACGTACGGCCGTTTCTTAATGTCTCGCAACTGCTCGATGATGGTGGCATGTACGTTCCGCGCCGTTTTGAGATCGATGAGGCGCGCGGATTTTTGCTCTTGGGGGACATGGGTAGTACGACGTATCTGTCGGCGCTCACGACGGCGCAACCATTAGATCCACAACCCCTGTTCGCCGACGCAATCTCAACGCTAGTTCGCTTGCAGCAGATCGATCCCGCATGCGCCAAGATGCCGCTGGGGCAGTACGACGCCGCGCTGCTTCGCCGAGAAATCAATCTGTTTCCCGAGTGGTATTTGGATCGACATATCGGCGTCCCACGAAGTGACGATCAAAAGAATGCGCTCGAACGCGTCTACGCCCTGTTGATCGCCAGCGCGTTGGGCCAGCCCACCGTGTTGGTGCATCGTGATTACATGCCGCGCAATTTGATGCTTACCGAAGAGCGCAACCCCGGCGTGCTCGACTACCAGGACGCAGTAGTGGGGCCGATAAGCTACGACGTGGCTTCGCTCATGCGTGATGCGTTTTTGAGCTGGGAAGAGCCGCTGATCATTGATTGGGCGGCGCGCTACTGGAGCCAAGCGCGCAAAGCGGGTCTGCCGGTGCGCGAGGATTTTTCGGAGTTTTATCGTGAGATGGAGTGGATGGGTTTGCAGCGCCACCTCAAAGTTCTTGGCATCTTCGCGCGCATCAACTATCGCGACGGCAAACCAAAGTATCTCGCCGATACGCCGCGGTTTGTGCAGTACGTGCGACATGTGGCCAGTCGTTACAACGCGTTCGCTCCGCTGCTGCATCTTTTCGATCAAATTGAAGGCAATCAAACCAAGGTGGGCTATACATTTTGAGCCCCGCCAAAAGACATACGCCGTTGGAAGCGATGATTCTCGCGGCCGGCCGGGGCGAGCGCATGCGCCCGTTGACGGACGCGTTGCCGAAGCCGCTGGTGCCCGTGTGCGGCGCCCCGCTCATCGAGCATCACATCAGAAAACTCGTTGCTGTCGGCGTCCGTCGCGTCATTATCAACGTGAGTTACATGGCAGAGACGTTGATCGCGGCGCTAGGGGACGGCGAGCGATTCGGCTGTAATTTGATCTACTCCGTCGAGTCGTCGCCACTTGAATCGGGCGGCGGCATCGCGACCGCCAGTGTGCATTTTCAAAGTGACGCGATTATCTTGGTCAGTGCCGACATTTATTCTGATTTGGATTACGCATCATTGCTGCCGCGAGTCAGCGCTATTGAAAACGGGCAGATCCAGTCCCACTTTGTGATGGTGGCGCCGACCGCTGGAGAACCCGGCGGCGAATTTGCGGTGGACGCGGACGGGCGCGTGCACATGGGCCAACCCCGCATGACACTGGCGAATATCGCCGTCCTTGCGACGGCGCCATGTCGGGCATGGCCGCGAGGTGAACGCTTCAAGCTGTTGCCGTATTACCAACAAATCGTGGAAGCAGGCGTTGTCAGCGGCGAGGTGTTCAGCGGCGTTTGGAAGAACGTGACGACGGCTGCAGATATTGATTTTCTTGACGCTGCGCAAGCAGTTTCGAACTAATTTTTTTTGGTTTTTGGTGTTGACGATAATGAATCCCCTGCTAGATTTTTCCGGACTTCCACGCTTTTCTGACATTACGCCTGAGCATGTGATGCCGGCCATGGAGCAGCTGATCGCCGAAGCGCGCGCAGCGATCGCTAAGGTTGAATCGTCCGAAGCCGTGACGTGGGGAAACGTCGTTGAACCGCTGCAAGACGCCACTGAGCGCTTAGGGCGGGCATGGGGGGCTGTGGCGCACCTCAACGCGGTGGTGAGCAGCCCTGAGTTGCGCGACGCGCACAACGCTGCTTTGCCGAAGATTACGCAGTTTTTTACTGAACTCGGGCTCAACAAAGCGTTGTTCAATCGTTACAAAACTTTGTCTGAACACGCACAATCACTTGGCGATGAGGCGCGTGCACTGTTGCACCACGAAGTGCGTGATTTTCGATTGAGCGGCGTGGAGCTTGAAGGTTCTGCGCGAGACCGCTTCGCGGCCATTCAGGAGCTGTTGGCTGACACGCAATCAAAGTTTGAGGACAATGTTCTTGACGCTACGAACGAATATTCGCTCGACGTGCCGCTCGCCGAGCTTGATGGCGCGCCTGAAGACGTGATCTCCACTGCGCTGGCCAAAGCGAGAGACGCGGGCCAACCAGAAGGTGTGGCGCGTTTGACGCTGCAGGCGCCGTGCTATTTACCCGTGATGCAGTACGCCAATTCGCGCTCGTTGCGCGAGACGCTCTACCGCGCCTATTCAACGCGAGCTAGCGATCAAGGGGATGCGAAATTTGACAATAGCGCACAGATTCACACCATCGTGGCGTTACGTCACGAAGAGGCGGGGCTGCTCGGTTTCAAGAGCTACGCTGAACTTTCGCTCGTGCCAAAAATGGCTCAATCGCCAACACAAGTGTTCGAGTTCATTCGCGATATCGTCGGTCGCGCAAGGCCGTTCGCTGAACGTGATCTCTCCGAGCTAAAAACTTTTGCCGCAAGTGAATTAGGCATTGTCGATTTGCAGTCGCACGACGTAATGTTCGCGTCGGAAAAATTGCGTCAACAACGTTACGCGTTTAGCGACGAAGAGCTACGCCAATACTTCCCGGAGGATCGCGTGCTCGCCGGTTTGTTCCGGGTCGTACAAAGTATTTACTCTGTGCGAATCGTCGAAGGAAAAGCCTCAGCGTGGCACAACGACGTTCGCTTTTTTGAAGTGCAAGACGCTGACGGGAAGCTCATCGGGGAGTTCTATTTCGACTTGTACGCACGCGATAAGAAACGCGGTGGCGCATGGGCCGACTCAGCCCGCAATCGCCGCGTCAAGGGCGGAAAACTGCAGACACCAGTCGCGTACATGACGTGCAATTTTCCGGCACCAGTCGGTGGGAAGCCCGCGCTGTTTACGCATGATGACGTGATCACGCTGTTCCACGAATTTGGCCACGGCTTGCATCTGCTGCTCACTGAAGTTGGCACGCTTGGCGTCTCCGGCTTTGGTCATGTGGAATGGGACGCTGTCGAGCTACCCAGTCAATTCATGGAGAACTATTGCTGGGAATGGGACGTGTTGACGCACATGACGCAACACGCTGAAACAGGCGCGCCACTACCGCGCGAACTTTTTGAAAAAATGATTGCCGCGAAGAATTTCCAAGCCGGATTGGGCGCGATGCGGCAAATGGAATTTTCTCTGTTCGATATGCGACTGCACGCTGAGGGCAAAACCGCCAGTCGCGACGACGTGCTCAAGCTTTTGGCCGATGTACGTGCCGAAGCTTCTGTGATCGTGCCGCCAGCATACAACCGCATGCCGTGGTCGTTTACGCATATTTTCGGCGGCGGCTACGCAGCCGGCTACTACAGCTATAAGTGGGCGGAAGTATTGTCTGCCGATGCGTTCGGCCGATTTGAGGAAGAAGGTGTGCTGTCGCCTGTGGCGGGCGCGGCATTTCGTAAAGAGGTATTGGGGCGCGGTGGAAGTCGCGACGCAATGACCAATTTTGTGGCTTTTAGGGGCCGCCCCCCAACCGTTGACGCGCTTTTGCGGCACAATGGTATGGTCGCTCAGTAGCCTTGCGCGTTGGTGTGAATCACGGTCCCGAAGGAGTTGGAAAATGAAACGTTTCTTTTTGCTGTCGTCGCTCTCGATGTTCGCTGTGCTCGCGGCGATTCCCGCCGTAAGCGACGCACAATCGGTTTATCGTTGGGTCGACGCTAACGGCCGTGTGCAGTATTCCGATCAGCCGCCGCCTTCCGACGCTAAGAATGTGCAGCAAAAGAACGTGGGCGGAAACTCGATTCAAAACAATGAACTCTCGATCGCTGCTGCGGACGCACAAAAGAAGAATCCGGTCACGATTTATGTCAGCGAATGCGGCGAAGCTTGCGACGCGGCGAGAAACTACCTCAACAAACGCGGAATTCCTCACACTGTGATCGATCCCTCGCGCTCGCTAGAACTCAACAACAAATTTAAGGCGGATACCGGTGGCGGCACCATCGTGCCTGTACTCAAAGTCGGTGAGAAACGGCTCACGGGTTGGAGCGAGTCGGGTTGGGCATCCGCCCTCGATAGCGCGGGTTACCCAAAGACTGGAGGCTACGCGAAGCCCAAGCCCGTTGAAGATCGCAGCGGTCTGCTGGATGCGTCCAAGGCTCCACCGAAGTCCGCAACCCCACCTGCGCAGTCGCCGAAGTCTGCGCCTCCTTCTGGCAACAAGCCAACTTCGTCGGGACCAGTGGAATAACTGGCTGTGCGGGTTACTACGTGGAACGTTAACTCGCTCACGGCGCGCATGGCGCGTGCCGAAGCTTGGCTCGCCGCCAATCAGAGCGACGTGCTGTGTTTGCAAGAGCTTAAGTTGGAAACGCACAAGTTTCCACACGAAATGTTTGATGCTCTAGGCTACCGTGCGGCGGTTTACGGCCAGAAAACCTACAACGGCGTAGCCATCATTGCCAAGAAAACGCTGCCCGATTTTGCAGATGTGCAGATGGGTGTGCCCGGCTTTGACGACGAGCAATGCCGCGCGATTGCGGCGACTATTGGTGACGTTCGGGTCATTGATCTTTATGTCGTCAACGGACAGTCAATTGAGTCGGACAAATTTCAATACAAGCTGCGTTGGCTCGACGCGGTGAGTACCTGGCTCGCTGCTGAGCGTGCGAAGCACGAAAAGCTAGTCGTAGTTGGCGATTTCAACATCGCCCCGACCGACGCCGATGTGTACGATCCTGTTGCTTGGGCGGGGCAAGTCCTCTGCACGGATCAAGAGCGCGCCGCGTTTAATCACTGGGTTGGACTGGGTCTCACGGATTGTTTCCGAAAATTTGAGCATCCGCCGAAGACGTTTACTTGGTGGGACTACCGTATGTTGGGCTTCCCCAAAAACAACGGTCTCCGCATCGACCATATCCTTGCCACTCCTGCGCTCGCCAACACCTGCACTGCATGCACAGTTGATCGTAACGAGCGCAAAGGCGAAAAACCCTCCGATCACGCGCCGGTGACCGCTACCTTCGCGTAGCGACACGCTGTCTAAACTCTTTCTAATGGCGTGACGACGATCGCGTCGGTGAGCTAACTCGCGTCCAAGACCGCCACGTTATGGCCCGGAACCGAAATCGCGGATGACCGGTAATGAATCGCGCGCTTTGTTTGGAAAAGGCCATGCAAGGCTTTACTTCGGATTGACGTAGATCAAGTACATGCGGTTGCGAATGGTTCGCATTAACGTGTACAATTCCTGCATCCCCACCTCGCATGGTTGATTAGAAATGAACTCGACGATAAAACGCCTCACCTTAGCGCTTGCCTTTGGATGCGCGCTCACTGCCGCCGTGACAGCCGCGGCCGAGACTGTCGTCGTGTATTCCGCTCGAAACGAACAACTCATCAAGCCGCTGTTCGATGTGTACACCAAAGAAACCGGCGTGACGGTCAAGTTCATTACCGACAAAGAGGGGCCGCTCATGGCGCGCCTGAAAGCAGAGGGCGCAAATACTCCCGCCGATGTCTTCATGACTGTTGATGCCGGCAATCTCTGGCAAGCTGCAGAAGAGGGTCTGCTGCGTCCGGTCAAGTCGGCAACGCTTAACGCCAACATCCCCGCGAATTTGCGCGACCCCGACGATCAGTGGTTCGGCTTGTCCGTGCGCGCGCGCACCATCGTGTACAACAAGAAGACGGTCAAGCCGACGGAGCTTTCAACCTACGAAGATCTCGCGGCGTCAAAGTGGAAAGGGCGACTGTGTTTGCGGACTTCGAAGAAGGTTTACAACCAGTCGTTGGTTGCTATGATGATTCACGAGCACGGCCAGGCCAAAGCCTCTGAAATCGTCACTGGATGGGTCCGCAATCTTGCGACCGCGCCGTTCGCTGATGACAACTCCGCCATGGAGGCGGTCGCCGCCGGGCAATGCGATGTAACACTGGTGAACACCTATTACTTCGGTCGCTTGATCGAAGCCAAGCCAACGCTACCCATCGCGATTTTCTGGCCAAACCAAGCGTCCGGCCTGAAGGACGCTGGCGTGCACGTCAACGTTTCCGGTGCAGGAGTGGCCAAACATGCCAAGAATCCAGCGGGCGCGATAGCGCTCATCGAGTGGCTGTCTTCGGAGAAGGCGCAAAATTTGTACGCTGACGTCAATCTTGAGTACCCCGTCAACGCGAAAGTGAAAGTGGACCCGATGGTCGCGGCTTGGGGTACTTTCAAACAAAACTTACTGAATGTGCGCGAAGCCGGTCGATTGCAGACGGCCGCCGTAAAATTGATGGATCGCATCGGTTACAAATAACGCATCCACCTAAGGCGGCATGCCCCACTCTCCGCCCACTTTGACCGCAAGCTCCAAAACGCCCGCACCGGGCGTTTTTGCGTTTTCGCGCATTAGCGGCTGGCACATCGTCGCTTCGGTCATCGCGCTCATTGTGCTCATTCCCGTCGCCGTCACCTTCGCCGCCTGGTTACGGCCACAGGCGGACATCATGGGCCACCTCGCCGAGTTTGTTTTGCCCGAATTGCTGCTCAACACGTTGTGGCTTCTGCTCGGCGTTGGTTTGGGTGTGGCCGTGTTGGGGGTGTCGCTGGCGTGGCTCAACGCAATGTGCGAGTTTCCAGGGCGCGCATTTTTTTCGTGGGCACTGCTCTTGCCATTGGCGATGCCCGCGTATGTGCTTGCGTTCGTGTTGATTGGCCTGCTTGATTTCACCGGGCCGGTGCAAACGGCGTTGCGCGAGACATTTGGTCCGCTCACGCTGCCGTCGATCCGTTCGCGCGGTGGTGTGATTTTTGTGATGTCGCTCGCGCTCTATCCGTATGTTTATCTCATCGCGCGGAACGCATTTCGGAGCCAAGGTCGCGCTGCGATGGAAGCGGCACAATCTTTGGGAATGAGCCGTTGGCAAGGTTTTTTCAGCGTAGCGCTTCCTATGGCTCGGCCATGGATCGCTGCGGGTGTGGCGCTTGCGCTTATGGAAACCTTGGCGGACTTCGGCACCGTGTCGACTTTTAACTACGACACATTCACCACCGGCATTTACAAGGCGTGGTTCTCGCTGTTTTCATTGCCCGCCGCATCCCAGCTTGCCTCCATTTTGATCGTGTTTGTTTTGCTGCTGGCGCTCGCGGAGCAACGCCTACGTGCACCGGTCAAGTACAGCGCAGTGGGCCGCTCTGGCACGGACCATCGCATTCGCCTCACGCGAGGGCAGGGCGCACTTGCGTTTGCCTACGCCTCACTGGTATTTGCGGTGGCTTTTCTGCTGCCAATGCTGCAACTGTTGTGGTGGGCAAAGGGGGCAGCAGCGACGGACCTTGATGCACGGTACTGGTCTTTCTTTGGTCACTCGTTGTGGCTTTCGGGGCTAGGCGCGATCACGGTGGCACTCGTTGCTGTCGTCTTGGCGTACGCCGCTCGCCAGCGTCCGGGTTTCTTTATGCAGATTACACAGCGCATAGCCACGATTGGCTACGCCATTCCCGGCGCTGTACTCGCCGTAGGTGTGTTCATTCCCGTCGCGTGGCTGGACGAGCAACTGCTCGCGGTTTTGAACGTGAACCCGACGCAAGTCGCGCCCCTAACCGGGCTTCTAAAGGGCACGCTCTTTGTGGTCGTGTTGGCCTACGCGATCCGTTTTCTTGCGGTCGGTTTCGCGCCGTTAGAGTCGGGCCTCCAACGCATCAGCAAAAGCACCGACGACGCAGCACGCGTGTTGGGCTGTACCTCGTTCGCGCTCTTGTGGCGCGTGCACTTGCCGATTTTGCGTCCCAGTCTCTTTGCTGCGTTGGCGCTGAGTTTTGTCGATATGATGAAAGAAATGCCGATCACATTGATGACGCGTCCGTTCGGTTGGGACACTCTCGCAACGCGCGTCTTTGAGATGACCTCCGAAGGCCAATGGCAGCAGGCCGCGCTACCGTCGGTGGCGATTGTTTTCGCGGGATTGTTACCGGTCATTTATTTGGCGACGCGCGGAGAGAAATGAGCCATGCCTGAGTTAATACTTGACCACATCAGCCAGTCGTACGGATCGCGCGAAGTCGTACGCGATTTGTCGTTGCTCCTGCACGATGGCGAAATCGGTTGTCTGCTTGGTGCGTCTGGGTGCGGCAAGACGACGGTACTGCGCTGCATTGCGGGTTTCGAAGCGCTCACCCACGGCGCAATTCGCGTTGGTGGCGAAACGCTTAGCGCGCCGAACGTGATGATGGCACCCGACAAACGCCACATCGGCATGATGTTTCAAGACGGCGCGCTGTTCCCGCACCTGACTGTGGCCGGCAATATCGCGTTCGGCATTCGCACACAAAGCAGCACCGCGCAGCGCGCGCGCGTTGACGAAATGCTCGTGCTGACGGGACTCGAAGGTTCCGCTGAAAAATTTCCGCATCAACTCTCCGGCGGGCAACAACAACGTGTCGCACTCGCACGCGCGCTCGCGCCTAAACCGCGAATGCTCCTCATGGATGAGCCGTTCTCAAGCTTGGACATCGAGCTACGCGAACGCCTCGCCATTGAGGTGCGCGGCATTCTTAAGCGTGAGGGCATGACGGCCATGATCGTCACCCACGACCAACACGAAGCGTTCGCGATGGCGGATCGCGTGGGCGTAATGGCTGACGGCGCGATCGCGCAGTGGGACACGCCGTACAACCTCTACCACCGGCCGGCAAACCGTTTCGTGGCCGACTTCATTGGTCAGGGCATTTTTCTGCCCGGCACCGTGCTCAGCGACACAAAGGTGGAAATTGAGCTTGGCGTACTGCACGGAAAAATACCGACGGATTGCGACGCCGCCGGATGCGCGCAATGCGCCCACAGCTGCTACGTTGACGTATTGATTCGACCTGACGACCTGGTGCATGACGACGAAAGCCCGATGCAGGCCGTCGTTGAAAGTAAGCTTTTTCGCGGCGGTGATTTCCTCTACACGCTCACGCTGCCCAGCGGCGCGCAGGCGCTCTCGCTCGTGCCGTCGCACCACGATCACGCCATCGGCGAGCGCATCGGCATTCGCCTCGCGGTCGATCACGTCGTGGCATTTCGACGCACCGACGGCAAACGCGCGCCACACGATCACGTCGTCGCGCACCCTGTAAAGTTTGTGGCATGAAAGTCGCGGTACTTGGCGCAGGACTCATAGGCGTCACCTCTGCGTACTACCTCTGGCGCGACGGGCACGAGGTTGAAGTGTTCGACGCCGCATCGCAACCCGCAACGGTGACGAGCTACGCCAACGCGTGCCTCATTTCCGCGTCGCGTGCGTTGCCGTGGCCTACGCCAACGTCACGGCAAACGCTGTGGCGCGCGATGACCGACGCCAACGCCCCGATGCGCGTCACAAAATGGCTCGACCCGACGCTGTGGCGTTGGGGCCGCGAATTCATGAGCTACGCGAACGAAAAAGATTTCGCGCGCCTCACGCGCGCCAAGCTCGCTTTCGCAAAGTTTTGTCAGCACGAGCTCGAAGACACCATCGCGCAAACCGGTGTCGATTGCGGCTACCAGCGCGAAGGCTTGCTCTACGTGTGCCGAAGCGCTGCCACGCTTGATGCCGCACGCGCACGCGCGGCACTCGTCGGCACGCATGGCGTTGATACGCGTGTGCTCTCGCGCGACGAGGTAATCGCGATGGAGCCCGCGCTCGCTGGTTCCACAGTCGTGGGCGGCACTTTCGCTGTGACCGATGCGCAGGGCGATTCGCGTGCGTTCACGCGGTTGCTGGCGGCGTGGCTCGCCGCGCGTGGCGTGAAGTTCACGTTCGAAGCACCCGTCACGGCGAAGCTCATCCAGCGCGCGCAAACGTTCGAGATTCACGCACCAAATGGCGTCGTGAATGCCGACGCTTTCGTCGCCGCGCTCGGCCCATACACGCCGCATTTCGCACGCGATCTCGGCGTGCGCATTCCAATCTATCCGGTCAAAGGTTTCTCAGTTACCGTGCCCGTGAAAGACGCCGCTCGCGCGCCCACACGCGGCGGCATTTGCGAAGACTCGCTCATCGCGTACTGCCCCCTCGAAGACGATAGCGGTCCGGTCATGCGCATCACCACGGGCGCGGTGTTTTCGGGGCAGGACAACGGTTTCGCCGACGCCGATTTCGCGCCACACCGCGCGCACTTCGAGGCGCTCTTTCCCGGCGCGCTCGATTGGTCAGCGAGCACGGTCGAGCACTGGGCCTGCCAACGCCCGATGACGCCATCGTCACTGCCGGTGTTGCAGCAACATCGCTTCCCGAATCTCTATTGGAATTGCGGCCAAGGTCACATCGGCTGGACCATGAGTTGCGGCTCCGCGCGCGTCATCGCAGACTTGATCGCCCAACGCGCGCCGTCGTTTGACTTGACGGACATGCAGCGGCTGTAGCGTCGCGCCGCGCACATCACAGTCTCGTATATGGCTTTTTAGCGCTAACGACAGCCAGACGGTCGTTAGCGGCACAAAAAGTATTAAGTCAACAAATAACAAAAAGTGGCTCAAACGACCGCCCGCTAGTCGCTGGATCGAAAAAGCTGTATCGCGCGAATTCTCCACGCAAGACGCATCCCCGCAACGCCCGCCTGCCCGCTAAACTCCCTCGCAATGAGTATCGACGAATTCATCGCGCGCTGGAGTCGCGCCACCGGCTCTGAGCTTGCCAACGCGCAGCTCTTTGTCACCGAGCTGTGCACCGCGCTCGACTTGCCGCAGCCCAACCCCGCCACCGACGACACGCGCCACAACGACTACGTCTTCGAGCGCGCGATCACCTTCGAGCACGGCAACGGCACGACCTCCGCCGGACGCATCGACTGCTACCGCCGTGGCGCGTTCGTGTTGGAGAGCAAGAAAATCCGCGCGTCGTCCGCCAGTCGCACGTACGACGACGCGATGCTGCGAGCGCACGGCCAAGCGCAGCGCTACGTCCGCGCGCTGCCCGCGAGCGAAAGCCGCCCGCCGTTTGTCCTCATCGTCGACGTCGGCAACGTCATCGAAATTCACTCCGAATTCAGCCGCACGGGCGGTGCCTACATCCCGTTTCCGGACCCGCGCAGCTACCGCATCCCGCTCGCGGACCTCAAGCACGACTACGTGCGCGCTCGCCTGCGCGCGGTCTGGCTCGAACCGCTCTCGCTTGACCCGACACGCGCCTCCGCCCGCGTCACGCGCGAGGTATCAGCAAAGCTCGCCATCGTCGCCAAATCCTTAGAACGCGCGGGCCACAGCTCCGAGGCGGTCGCCGGGTTTCTCACGCGTTGCTTGTTTTCGATGTTCGCCGAAGACGTCGAACTGTTGCCCAAAGGCAGCTTCAAAGCCCTCATCGAAACGCACCGTGCGAATCCGCCAACGCTCGCCCGCATGATGGCCGCGCTCTGGCACGACATGGACGTCGGCGGTTTCTGCGCCGCGCTCGCGATCGACGTGTTGAAGTTCAACGGCAAGCTTTTCAAGACGCCGGACGCCCTCACGCTCACCCAAGAAAACATCGACACGCTGCTCGCCGCCGCGCGTGCCGACTGGCGCGAAGTCGAACCCGCCATTTTCGGCACGCTCTTGGAGCAAGCCCTCGGCGACACCGAACGCCACGCTTTCGGCGCGCACTACACGCCGCGCGCACACGTCGAACGTCTCGTGCTGCCCACGATCATCACGCCGCTGCGCGAAGACTGTGCCAACGTCCAGGCCGCCGCGCTGCTGCTGGCCAACGAAGGCAAGGTCCACACG
>JAGNQL010000198.1 GCA_017989135.1 Burkholderiales bacterium | reverse complement strand
GTGGTGGCCAGTGATCGGAAGGTGAGCCCCGCCTCGACGGCGCGCGCTACGCTGCGGCGATGGGAACCTGCCGTGTCGCCGACAGGCGCGATCCAGACCGGCAAATCACTCCGATTTTGCACATCATTTGCCGCAAGGAATTCGTGGGATGCCTCGCAAAGCACAACTTCGCTCTTCGACACGATATGCACCGTGTCGAGCATTGTGCCGACGGTCAAGTGATAGTCTGGCCCCTTCGCGTTAAACACGCCTGTGGTGTGAGTTTCGGCTACCCGCACCGTCCATTCGGCCAAATCGCGCACGTCGATGAATTGCAACGGATCTTCGCGCGGCGGTACCAACATGCGGCCATCAGTGCCGCCGGTCGCCATGCGAACAGGCCAGTATGTAAAGCGATCAGATTCGTCACCTGGCCCCACGATCAACCCTGGTCGGATGATTGCCGTGATGCCATTGAACTGGCGCAGCGCTTCGTCTTCGCTTGCTGCTTTCAGCGCCCCATAAAGCGACATATCTGCGCGTACATCCGCGGGAAATTTGGTCATCACGTCGATTCCCGCATACGACTCACGCGCATCGGACTCGTCGGCGTTGATCGCGGCGTCGCTCGCATAGACCGACGTCGTGGAGATCATCGTGTAATGGTCGACATTGCCACTCAGAGCCGCCGCGGCGCCCCGCACCCAACGCGGCACCAACACCGCGTTGTCAATACAAGCATCAAAATGCAAACCAGCCAGCGCGTGGTAATCGTCTTTGTCTCGGTCTCCCAGCAAATACGTCACGCCGTCGATCATTTCACGCGAGCGTTGGCCGCGATTAAAGAGCGTGACTTTATGCCCACGTTCAAGCGCGTAGCGCACCTGATGCGTGCCAATAAAACCAGTGCCGCCGAGTATCAAAAGATTCATGTGACAAGCATAGTCATTACGACGAACTCAGTGTGGAATTTGCGTAAACAAAAAGAGAAGAAAAACTATACCGTTGGCATAACTCGACGACCCTTTCCGAACCTCCGTTACATCGTTAGAATCATTGCAGAATGCGCCTCGGCGCGCCGCTGGCGGCGTTATTTTGAGCCGCACAACTACTGAAATTTCAAGAACAATTTTCTGCGCGCACAACTGCGCGATGACCGCCACTCAAAGGACATTTCATGCACTCTCAGCTCACCGTGTTTTCGCCTTCGTCACTGCCGCGCTTCAGCGCTGCGGCCATCGCTGTAGCTTTGGTGCTGACGCCGCTGACCGCCATCGCTCAGAGCGTCGGTCTGACCAATGCCGCGACCGTGGCCTCATCCGGCGACAGCAACGTGATGATCACTGCGCGTTCACTCGAAGCGCAGTGCCGTCCGGCACCTGCGGGTACAGCGTACGTGGGCGGCGTCGCCGTTGAACTGAAAAATGCGGGCGGCACTGCGATTTCAGCGAAGGGAGTGCAAGCCACGCTCTCGCTGTCAGTCGACAACAAGTTGATGCGCAAAATTGCGTTGAGCAATCCTTCAACGCTCGCTGCGGGTGGTACGGCGTTCGCTTCAAAAAATGGCAAAGCGCAAGTCTGGTATCCGATCACTGCGCAGGTAGTGAGCGATTACATGAAGGCGCATGGACTAAGCTCACCGCCAGCGTCCATTCCGGTCAAGCTGGAACTCGACAGCGTGCGCGCCCCTGCAACCGCGAACCTCGACACTGTGTCGGTCAATGTCGCACTGGCCAACGACGCTACGCTCTGCGGTTTCTTGAAAGCAAAGTAGCGCACACGCCGCGACGATGCGGCTCTTAAAAATCATCATCGGTGCGCTCTGCGTTTGGGGCGCAATCGATGGATGGCAGATGCGCGAAATCGTACGCGCGCCAGGCCCACTCGCGCCTGACCCGCCGCTCCAGCGCGCCATCCAATCAGGCGCAGCGTTCACCCACGCCGACCATACCCTTACGCCGCGCGCACGTTTTGAAGCTACGGCTAGAGTTCTCTCCGGCGAACGCTATCGGATGGATACGGGTGCTTCGCTTATGCCGCGCGACATCGCGTTCGGCTGGGGAAGCATGTCGGATTCGACGGCGCTCGCGCGCGTAAAAATTTCGCAAAGTGGGCGCTTCGCGTTTTGGCGCACGGACGAGCGCCCTAGCGATTCGGACATCGCCACGATCAATTCCTCGATCGCAAACATGCACCTCATTCCGGCCAACGACAGCGTGCGCAACGCCATATTGCGTGCCCGCGTTGGTCAAATTGTCTCCTTCTCTGGCATGTTGGTAGACGTTCGTGCACCGTCCGGATGGTCGATTAACACATCGCTTTCCCGCAGCGATACCGGCGCCGGTGCGTGCGAAGTTGTTTACGTTGAGACGTTCGATCCTCAATGACGCTGCGGCCATCGCGATGTGGCGGCGAGGACGCGTACCCGCTTGCGATACATCATCGCCCTGAGTTCGCTGCGCAGGTACCATTCGATAAATGACCGTACCGAATCTTTTTCAGAGCTTTTCCGCGCTAGCAGCGATTGACGCTGCGCTGCTAAACGGCTTGCCGCAGATGGCCGCCCCGGCCGGTGCTACGCTGTTCGATGCTGGGCAGCCCTGCGCCGGCTTTCCGCTGGTACTTTCGGGCGAAGTGCGCGTGTCGCGACAATCAGCAGAGGGCCGTTCTCTCGAACTTTATCGAGTGGTCGAAGGCGAAATTTGCTTGGTCTCAGCAGCGAGTTTGTTTGGTCACACGCCGCTATCCGCCACGGGCGTCGCAACGCGCGAGACGCGCATCGCGATGATTCCTCCGCACGAGTTTTATGCATGGCTGGCTGAGCCGAATTTTCGTGAATCGGTGCTGGGGATGTTTGCCGAGCGCATGGCGGATTTGACGTCTTTGGTTGACGCGATTGCATTTCACCGCCTCGATCAACGGCTCGCCGCGGCACTCCTCGGACGCGGTCAAGTGATCGAGATTACACATCAAGCGCTAGCAGACGAGCTCGGCACGGTGCGCGAAATCGTGACGCGACTCTTGCGCCGTTTCGAGCGCGCTGGCATGGTCGAACTCTCGCGCGAACACATCGCGCTCAAGGATGTTGCGGCTTTGCGCACGCTTGCGACTTGAGACCTTGTTTTCCTATGTGACTTGAGTCACCGACAGCGTGGGCGGATCGAGGTGAAATGGACGTATCGGGCGACATCGCCGATTTCACCTCACACAAAGGACACGCATTATGAAAAGCAACGTCGGCGGCATTGACCGCATTCTCCGCATCGTTTTGGGCCTTGTATTGATCGCGCTCGCCGCTACCAACACGGTGGGCTGGTGGGGCTGGCTTGGCATCGTCCCGCTCGCCACGGGTGCGCTCGGTTGGTGCCCACCATACGCGATCTTTGGTTTCAGCACGTGCAAGATGAAGTAAATATCGCCGGATAAGGTGACGGGCGGTATTGCCCCGGTTCATCCTGAATCGGAACACCCGTTGCCGAACTCACCAACTTCGCACGCACCAGCGTAAGCGCGGGAGAAAGCGAGCCTGCAGGCTAGCGCGTCTCGCGCGGCGAAGTCTCCGCGTTGTCGCTACGCGACCACGCCCGATTGACTCACGTCGACAAAACGTCAATCGTTCGCCTAAGACGTCGTCAGCGTCCTATGCTCATTCGTAGTAACACCCTATTCATGGCACTGGGAGCCTACGTGAACACATTTCATTTGACCGCGCGCGCGATCACCAGCGTCGCCGTGGCGGCGCTGGCGGTGTCCGGCGCAATCGCTCAATCTGGCGTTGATACGGCATCTGCTGAGGCGTTGATCAAGAGCAGTAAATGCCTGAAGTGCCATTCCGTCGACAAGAAAAAAGACGGTCCAGCGTTCAAGGAAACAGCCGCGAAATACAAAGGCAAGGCCGACGCTGAGGCAACGCTTTTCAAGCACATCACAACTGCGCCCAAAATCAAAGTCGACGGTGTGGAAGAAGAGCATCAGAAAGTTTTGTCGAAGAGCGAACCCGAAATACGAAATCTCGTGCGCTGGATTCTCACGCGCTAATGTGCATCGTCACTAGCGCTGACGGCGATGCATTTCGTCGTCAGCTGAAAAGGATTTCATGATGTCGAACGTCACGCCGCGTCGGAAGCGATGGCGCCTAGTGTTTGGTTTGATTTTCGGGGGCTTGGTCGTGTCCAGCCTGCTGCTAGCTGGTGGCGCGGCGGGACTCGCGTGGACGAACACTGAGGCTTTTTGCATCGGTTGCCACGAAATGAAAGACAACGTTTACGCGGAGTACAAAGGCACAATCCACGACAAGAACCGTACAGGCGTGCGCGCCATTTGCTCAGATTGTCACGTCCCTCGCGAGCCTATCCCAATGCTTAAACGAAAGATCGCGGCGAGCTTTGAGCTCTACGGTCATTTCGTCACCGGCGTGATCGATACCAAGGAAAAGTTCGAGAAGCATCGCTACGAAATGGCGACGCGTGTTTGGACCCGCATGAAAGAGACGGACTCGCTGGAGTGCCGCAACTGCCACAAATCAGATCAGATGAGCACCGAGCTTCAGTCACCCAAGGCACAGGCGCGACACGCTAAAGCCAAGGCGGAAAACTTAACGTGTATTGACTGTCACTTTGGGATCGCACACAAAGAGCCCGACGGCCCAGGTCCGCAAGACTTGAAGATCAGCCAATCTCGTCATTAACTTCTAGCTAAGCACAGTCCATTCCGAAATTTCAAACCTACACATGGAGCCACTATGAAACTGAAATTTATCGCCACCTTAGCGTTCATCGGTTTGGCCGTGCCAGCGTTTGCGCAGGAGGCGGTGACCTATCGCACGAAGATTGCCCCGATGATCAAGTCGCTCTGCGTGGAATGCCACGGCAGTACCTCACCGTCGCTGGCTGAGTTCAAGCTCGCTGAAGAAAAGTACACCAAGGCCAAGGAAGGCCCGCGCACCGACACCTACGAACACTTGCTGCAATTGATTGTGTACACC
>JAGNQL010000197.1 GCA_017989135.1 Burkholderiales bacterium | reverse complement strand
CTGGTTCCGTACGCAGCTCGACCGGCGCAATAAACTGTGGCAACACGTGTCAAGCAAGCTTCGCGGCCGGCACCGTCGTAACGCTCACGGCGACGCCGCCAGCGGGCAAAACGTTTGCCGGATGGTCTGGCGCGTGCACCGGCACCACGCCGACCTGTGCCGTCACGATGAACTCAGCCTTGTCGACTCGGGCCAATTTCAACCGCTAAGCGCACGTCTATCCACGCGCGTCGGCCCGCGCTCCGCCCGGAGCCGGGCCGCCTTTGCAAGGGCGACGCCCGCCCGACGTAGCGCCGCTTAAAAATACTTTCGACTCGGCTGTATTTTTTCCTCCGCAACCCGATCTGTCCTATGAACCTCGCCAGTTTCGAACACTTCGAGACGCCCCCCAAGTTGCATTCGCCTCCCGTTTACGCAATCTCTAGGAGATCACAATGACCACCACTACTTTCCAATCCGTGGTTCGCACCGCGCTGGTATCCATCGCTGGCGCCACATCACTGGCCTCCGGCCTCGCGTGGGCCGCCGCCGCGCCCGATCTGACCGTGGTGGAATACTTCCACCGTCCGACGAACCATTACTTCATCACCGCGACGCCTAGTGAGCAAACGCAGCTGGACGCGCTACCCGCGAACGTCGGCTTCGCGCGCACCGGTCGCAGCTTCTCTGCTTGGTCAACAGCACTAGGTGATCGCCCCCTCGACGCGGTCGCGGTTGAGCGCTTTTTCGTGCCGGCGTTGTCAAGTCACGTCTTCACTGCGAGTCCAAAGGAAATTTTGGCGCTGCGCGCGTTGCCACTCTCAAGCTCCGGCGCAGGCTTCGTGGACGAGGGCGTGGCGTTTTACGCGCTACAGCCCGTCAATGGCCGTTGCGCAAGCGGCCTCAAGGCCATCTATCGTGCGTACAACAACCGTCAAGACGGCAACCATCGCTACACGACAGACCTGTCGCTGCAAGCGGTGATGGTCAGCGGTGGCTATGTGCATGAAGATGTCGCGTTTTGCAGCAACGTGGTTGGCGAGAACGCAAGCGTCGAAAAATCGGCTGGTACTCCGCGGCCCGCCGGCGAAGACTTCCATCTGGCTGGCGCCGTTTCCGGCTTCGTGTCGCTGTCAGACTTCTTGGTGCGCTCGCAGCGCGTAAACGCTGCGAACGCTCGTTTTGATCATGGCGCTCCCTCGGCGTTAGTTAACGGCGTTTCAGTCACGGTTGAGGGCGTGATCGTCAACGGCGTATTGATGGCCAAAGAAATCTCATTGCCGTCGTCCACACCACTCTCCGGTGACGAAATCAAGGGTTTCATCAACGCAGTCGGCAGCAACGGTGGACTGTTCGTCAACGGCGTTTCTGTGGATATTTCAAAGGCGACGATCAGCGGCGGAACCGCAGCACAGTTGGTCGTGGGCGTGGAGGTTGAGCTTCACGGAGCGTTCCTCAACGGCGTGTTCATGGCCACCATCGTGCACAT
Organism: Burkholderiales bacterium; assembly: GCA_017989135.1. Classification (GTDB taxonomy): domain Bacteria; phylum Pseudomonadota; class Gammaproteobacteria; order Burkholderiales; family Casimicrobiaceae; genus Casimicrobium. The sequence continues at coordinate 3,496 of JAGNQL010000197.1, read as the reverse complement.
CGAAGACACGTCCTCATCGAACAGCTCGTCGTCCTCGTCCTCGGGTGACGCAGAGATCCAAGGCGCAGTGTCTAACTTCGCGAGCATCTCCAACTTCACCGTTCAGGGCCAAGTCGTTGACGCCAGCCGCGCAGTATTCGAAGACGGCACCGCCGCTGACGTTGCCAACGGCGCGGTCGTGGAAGTGCACGGCAAGATCGTCAGCGGCATCCTCGTCGCGAGCCGGGTAGAGATCAAGTCGGGCAACTCGTCATCGTCTTCATCGGGAGAAGCCGAAGTTACAGGTGCCGTATCGAACTTCGTGAGCATCTCGAACTTCAAAGTGGGCGGCCAAGTCGTTGACGCTAGCGGCGCGGTATTCGAAGACGGAACCGCCGCCGACGTTGCCAACGGCGCCGTCGTCGAAGTGCATGGCCGACTGGTCGCGGGCATCCTCGTTGCGAGCCGCGTAGAAATCAAATCCGGCAACACATCGCCCCCACCAAGTGCTGGCGTGGAATTTGAGGAAGACGGCGCAATCTCTGATTTCGTCAGCGTGGCATCGTTCAAACTCGCGGGTGTCTTGATTGACGCAAGCAACGCAAACTTCGAGCGCGGCACCGCGGCAAACCTTCGCAACGGCGTGCTCGTGGAAATCAAAGGCGTACTCACCAACGGCGTCGTAAAGGCAACCCGCGTACGCTTCGAAGACTAGTCGTCAGTCTCGGCCGTTCATCGAAACGGCAACCCCACGAACGACCCGAAACGACAACGTTTCGGGTCGTTTGCTTTTGCACAATCGAACTGCTTCGTCCAACTCAAATCTAATACAGCTTTTTTGCTCCATCGACTGCTGCTAGGCGCTTTGCGCAGTATTTTCATTGATATCGACATCGTACAAAAAACGCGCCAAACGACCTCCTGGCAGTCGTTCTGTGCGTAAAGCTGAATCCAATGCGCACTACGGAGACGAAGCCTCGTCATGGGCGTGTACGGCGCGCGCAGCAAATGGATGCGCCGACAGCCGGACACAATTTCCCTGCGCTAGCATGACCGCATGAGTGATTTACCCGCGCTTGATCCGTCGCCTGCGCCCAGTCCGCGACCCACGCCTTTCGTTCCTTCCCGCCTCGCCCTCTTCCTCGCCTTTCTCCAAATCGGCGTAAGCGCGTTCGGTGGCGCGCTGCCCTGGGGCCGACGCGTGTTGGTCGAAGAGCGCGGTTGGATTAGCGAAAAAGAGTTCACTGAGATCATCACCATTTGCCAAGCCGCGCCGGGGCCAAACATGGTGAACATGGCCGTGTTCATTGGCACGCGTTACCACGGCGTGCTCGGCGCGCTGATTGCGTTTGTGGGCATCATCGGCGTGCCGCTCGCGATTTTGCTGGTGGTCAACGAGGTTTATCACTCGTATGCGCACCTGCCGCAGGTCAAATCCGGGATGCACGGCATGGCCGCTGCCGCCACAGCGTACTTGTTGTACATCTCGCTCAAGATGGGCGGCCCGTTCTGGAAGCGCCCCATGGGCATCGTGCTGTGTGCGGCAGCAACAGCGCTGGCGATGTTTGCGCATTGGCACATGGCGCTCGTACTGCTCGTTTGCGGCAGCGTAGGCGTCGTGCTCTCGAAGCGAGGCAAGCTATGAAAGGCAGCGACCAACTCGTCGATATGGCGCTCTTGTACGTGTCGCTCGGCTTTTTGTGCATCGGTGGCTCGTTGCCGTTGATTCCCGACATGCACCGTTTTTTCGTAGAAACACGCGGGCTGATGACGACCGCCGAATTCGCGGGTTACATCGCGTTAGCGCAGGTCGCGCCGGGGCCGAACATTCTGTACGTCGCGCTCTTCGGCTATCACGTCGCGGGCATTCCTGGTGCACTCACGGTCCTCGTTTCGGTGAGCGTCGCGCCGTTTGTAACGATGATTTTTGCGAGCTACATGTTCGAGCGCTTGCAAACTAACCCGTGGCGCGAAATCGTCCTGCGTGGTCTCGCGCCGGTGACGGTGGGTTTGATGTTTGCGGGCTGCATGCTCCTCACGCGCGGATTCGCGGACTGGCGCGCGTGGCTACTCGCGGGCATCGCGTTCCCGGTGTTTATGACGACCAAGCTGCATCCGTTGTGGATGATTGGCGCGGGGGCGCTCGCTGGCGTTGTGTTCGGGCTTTAGCGCGGATTGCGATGAGGAGCTAGTAGCCTAGCGCCGCCGCAATGACCAATCCCGCCTCAAGCGTGAACCGGCCAGCCGCAACGCCAGCCTCCAGCGACGCACGCGGCACTTTCGCGAACTGCGCAACTTCGCCGTCTTGATTACTCGGCGCGAGATTACCCGGCACGGTGGAGCGGTACCAATCGATTCGCTCGCGGATGTAACCTGCGACGCCGTCGTTCGTCGGGCGATGAATCTGCACCATACCGCCGTACGCGAGCCCAAACATATCGCCGACGTGCAGACCCGCCTCTTCCCATGTTTCGCGCTCCAGCGCCGTTTCTAGCGTGTCAACCGCGGCCACCATGCCGCCCATCAATGTGTCCCACTGACCGGGGTCGTTGGCTTTGCTGAGCGCGCGCTGTTGCACCCAAAAATGTCCATCGTTGGTCTCGCCTACGAGATGCACCGCGCGCGTTTGCAACCCGAGCGGACGCACCGCTGCGCGCTCGATCGTCCCGAGCCGATGGCCGCGCACGTCGAGCACCGCGAGCTGCTCGTTGCGCCAAGCGTGCGCGATGTTTAGGTCACGCATAACGAGCGCAACGCGTGCGAGCGATTCGGTCAAATCGCCGTCGATGTGCCACGCCTGCCCTGACGCATCGCGGCGCACCACCGTTTGCCGTTGATAGTCAAAGGCGTGGGCAATGCGCTGCATCACCGTGTTCTCAGCGTCGCCAATTTCCACGCCGCCCCAGCGCACCGACACCCGCTCTCGAAGCGGCGGTTCGTCGGACAGCGCGCGAAGGCGCAGAACCCAATCGGGCGTGGCTTTAAGCATGGTGTTTACGTGCGGCGAAACGATGGATACGTCATCATAAGCGCAATGAAAAACACGCGCAGAAATTACAGCTTTTTCGCTGCAGCGACAGCCTGTCGGTGACTAAAGGCACTTTTTGCATGATATCGACTTACAAGTAAAATCGTCTTTATTAACCGCAGGCCGGTCGTTAGCGCTAAAAAGCTGTAACTGCGGTTTGTGCTCTATCGGTGCGCCCCGAGCGCACAGAACTTGCGACAATCGCGCCATGCCCTTCTCGCCGCCCGACGAACAGATCGAACTGGAGCTCAACCGAATCATCGGCAGCCCCACCTTCGCGCGCGCGGCGAGGCAGCGCGCGTTGCTGCAATACCTGATCGCGGCGCGGCGCACGCCGGGCCTCACGCGCGTGAAGGAAAGCGCGATTGCGCTGGTCGTGTTCGAGCGCGACGCCGCGAAGTACGATTCCGCAACCGACGGCATCGTGCGTGTTTCCATAAATCGGCTGCGCGAAATGTTGGACCGCTATTACGAAAGCGACGGCGCGGG
>JAGNQL010000196.1 GCA_017989135.1 Burkholderiales bacterium | reverse complement strand
CCCATCTCGATGCCCTGCGCCCATTGCTTGAGCATTTCAAGGTAGCGCGTATGCACCCGTGACTCGCTCTTGCTGGCGTCGCTCGCGCTCGTCTCCGACGATGAAATCACCGTCACACAAGCCAGCCGCGCGCCGGGTCGCGTGCCTAGCGAACGATTCACCGCAACACGCAGCGAATACAGCGTCGCATCGGTGACATCTCTATTCGGCACCGCCACCATCACGATCGGCACCTGATCAATCTGCTCGGTGGGCAATGGACTCGGCTGGTACGACATGCCTGCGGCCTTGATCCAGCGCTTGAAATGCACACGAAACGACGTGCCTTCGGTCTGGGTTCCGCGCGCAGTAACCTTGATTTGGTCCGGATTACTTAAGTCCACCGCCAAGTGCGCGGCCGACGGGTATCGTTGCGCTGCCTCTGGCGCAAGGCAACGGAGGATAACCTCTTGCAACCAAGGCGGAAGGTCAGGTCGGTGGCGACGAGGCGGCGGCGGATCCATCCACAAACGCTGGCGCAAACCGCCGGTCGTTGATGGCGCGCCAAACGGCAATTCGCCCGTGGCCAACTCATACAGCATCACGCCGATGGCAAAAATGTCGCTGCGCGGATCGCCGCGAACGCCAACGACTTGCTCCGGCGCCATCCACACCGGTGAGCCAATCGCCTTACGCAATTCCTCCGCAAGCAAATCGGGAAAATGACCGTGATAGCTCAGACCGAAGTCCAGCAACAACGCAGAGCCGTCATCCCGAATGAGGACGTTGGCGGGCTTCATGTCTTGATGCACAACGTTTTGCCGATGCAGGCTGTGCGTGGCCTTCGCCACCGCAACGCCGAGCTTGGCGATCGTCTCAGGCGATGGTCGCTCGCCGGTTTCCTTGGCTTGCTCAAGCCAATGATCGAGCGGCTTCGCCTCGATGTATTCCATGACCAAATACGGAACCCGCGTCAGGTCGCCCGCCGCGACAAATCGCGGCACGTGTGGGCCTGTGAGCGCCTGCAAAATTTCCTGCTCGACCTCGAAGCCGACGATGTTTTCCGCACCATCCCCCGCGGTCATTCGCGGAATCTTCATCGCCATTGGAAAGCCGGGATCGGCCAGGCCATTGGCGTATTTCACCTTGTAGATGTGGGCCATGCCGCCCGAGTGCACGCAGTCCTGTATGACAAATCCGTCGAGCGTTTCGCCCGGCTCCAGTAACTTCATTGGCCCCTCAATAATCGATCAGCAAAAAATTCTGGCAATCCCGCAGCGCGAATCGCGTCGGCGGCCGAACCATAGTCGTATGGCACGCGCGCGAAGGTGAGTTGCGCCTTTTCCCGGTCAAACAGCGCATACATCGCATCGGTGCGGCCATCGCGCGGCTGCCCTACCGAGCCGATGGTTGCGATCCAGCGCCGATGTGCCGACACCGGAACGGCTGCGCCGGCCGTGGGCGCAAATGCCATCAAACCGCGCCCTTGCCCTTGGTAATAGAGCGTCTGTCGGTGCACGTGACCGCCAAACACATAACGAATTTCGTCGCTTATCTTGACGGCGGCATTGAGGCTGTCGGCGGCGCTGCGCTCATCGCGTACGTAGTGCCAGCGCTCCGGCGCGTCGGCCGTAGCGTGCACGAGCAAGACGTTCCCGTCCACGTGCATCCTCGGACATTCAATCAAAAATTTGCGCTGCTCTGGACTCAGTTGATCGTAGGTCCACGCTGCGGTCATTTCCCCTAAAACATCGCTCGGGGCAGCGGGCGGATTGCACGCGATCGCGTCGTGATTACCGATGATCGCCACCGCACCGTCGTCAACCATCGCCATGATTCTGTCGACGACTTCACTAGGGTTCGCACCGTAGCCCACGTAGTCACCGATGAACGCGAACTGCGTCGCGCCGCGCGCGCGCGCGTCTGCCACGCAAGCGTCAAACGCCTGAATGTTCGAGTGAATATCGGAAAGCAACGCAAGTTTCATAGTAAGCCTCCTATTTTCGTGTCACTGTTACGCGCGACCATTGTCGCCTCGCTGTGAGTTGATGCACGTCAAGCCGGCGCACGTCGCTCGCAGCGAACGCTTCGGCACTCGTCTACGATGTGTGTTGCAATTCGTGCCCCTTTACCCGCAGCCTATTCTCTATGAGTTCACGTCCTCGGCGCCGCCGTGTACTAGTTCGCCAAGGACTTTGGTACTCGGTCGGCATTTCAATGCTTATCTTGTTTGTCGGCGGCTTCGGCTTTTGGGTGCTCGATCCACGCGTGGTCACGCTATCCGACGGGTTGTGGCTCGCGTTTACGACTGCGGCAACTGTGGGCTACGGCGACTTGGTGCCGTCAACGCATGCATCGAGAGCGTTCGCCGTGGTGGCGGTCATGCTTGGCTTGGCGGTGCTTTCTCTCGTCACCGCTTCGGTCGCTGCGCTCATTGTCGAAAAAGATGTGGAACAAGAGGAGCGCGCGATCGAGCATGAACTAATGCGCGAAATACGCACGGTGCGAAACGAGGTGACGGCACTGCGGCGTGAGCTAGAGCAGCATCGTCCGCCGCCGCCGCCTCACTAGTCGACCGTCGCTACGGCAGGTGCCGTTTTCTCGCCGCGCTCGTACACAACGTGCGCGCGCCCTACGATCAAACTGTCGATCTTGCCGATGGCCTTGGTGTCTTTGCTCGTGTATGGCAATTTCGACAACACGTAACGCATGGCATTGAGTCGCGCGCGCTTTTTGCAATCGCTCTTAATCACCGTCCACGGCGAGTCGGCGGTGTCCGTTTCGAAGAACATGGATTCTTTGGCACGCGTGTAGTCGTCCCATTTGTCGAGCGAGGCTTTATCAATTGGCGAGAGCTTCCACTGCTTGAGCGGATGATTTTCGCGCTCTTTAAAACGGCGGCGCTGTTCCTTGCGACTCACTGAGAACCAAAACTTAAAGAGATGCACGCCGCTGCGCACAAGATGGCGCTCAAAGTCAGGCGTCTGTCGCATAAATTCTTCGTATTGCTCGCTACTGCAAAACCCCATCACCCGCTCAACACCTGCGCGGTTGTACCAAGAGCGATCAAACAACACGATTTCGCCAGCGGTGGGCAGGTGCTGCACGTAGCGTTGGAAGTACCACTGGCCCTGCTCGGTCGGCGTCGGTTTTTCGAGTGCGACCACGCGCGCGCCGCGAGGATTCAAGTGCTCCATCATGCGCTTAATGGTGCCGCCCTTCCCCGCCGCATCACGTCCCTCAAACAAAATCACGACGCGCTGGCCCGTCGCCTTCACCCAAGCTTGAAGCTTCAAAAGTTCCACTTGCAACTGATACTTTTGCCGCTCGTAGTTGCGGCGAAGCATCAGGTTCTTGTAGGGATAGCCGCCGTCTCGCCAATTTTCGGCGAGCTCCTGATCGGGATCAAGCTTCGCGAGTTTGCCGCCATCGCGCTCTGCCCCAAGCAGTCGTTTCTGAATCGCCGCGAGGTCGTCGTTCGACGCGCCCTCCAGCAACGCACGCAGCGCCTTTGCTTTTTCCGCGCCTTTTTGTCGACCGTCGAGCACCGATTGCAACGCCGACATTTCCGTTAGTTCCGCGCCTTTGGCGGCTTCACGAGCGGTGAATTTGGCCAGCGCATCAGGTGCGAAGTTCGGGGCCGTGTCTCCCTCAACCGCTCGGCGCGCAGCAGGCCGGACGGCTGCACTCGCTTTGTCGTCGCGCACTTTCTTGGCGACTGACGCGACCGATTGGGGACGGGTAGTTGATCGACTACGGGTGGTGCTTTTGACGGCCATGCGCTCTCCAGACTGGGTGACGGAACTTGCCAGTCTGCTACTGCGTGCGCAGGACGTACTTGACCTGCGTCAAACGGTTTCAGCAATTGCACCTCACGCGTGCGCGTTCAGCTTTGTCTGAAGAACAACGTCGCATCGCCCCACAAATGCCACGCACCGGGACGGCGGCGAATCATCGATTCGAGTTCGTCGACGAAATCCTGCAACACAAGTTCGTGGTTCAGCCCAACGACTTCGCGAACCTGCATGATGGGCCGCATCGTCACGCGATCCCATTCGGCTTTGAACATATAGATTGGTTTCTTCTGTCGCAGCGCCAGCTCAATCAAACTCGGAGGAAATTCGGCAGGTCGATCAAAAAACTCAACGGTACACGTGCGGTCCACCAACGGTGGCGGAACGTCGGCCATTGCGATGAGTGACACGCCGTTACGCCAGTTTCGGATGATTTGCCACGACACGCCTTCGGTATTGGTGAACAATTGCGGCACACCGAGCAACCGCCCAATCGTGTTCACGCGCCAGTGCGTGATGTGATGCATCAATCTCGCAATCCACGCTTGTGGTTTCTCCGCATCCCAAAACAGAATCGCTGTGGGCAGATTTCTTTCGCGCAGAAACGCGGCGATCCACCAACTGCCACCAAAGTGATAACCGAGGTAGAAACCCTGCTCAAACGCACCGTCGTGCTTTGCGTCAAGCACGATGTGCTTGTCGTACCAACGCGTGCCCCACAATTTGTAGATCCACATATCGGCGTGATCGGTTAGCCGCGTGAACCGATGATCAGCGACTGCGGCTGCAAGCTCTGTATCGGTCAAGTCGGGCAGTAACGTGCGTGCGTGTTGGCGCACTGCGTCGGCTTCGTTTCGATAGAGGCGCGCACTGCGGCTTACGATGTTTGCGATCAAGCGACGCAACGGTGGCAGCGCCGCAAATAGAAACGGCACAACCTGTGTGTCGCGCAGTCGCTCCCACGTTGTCGTCGGCCCGGTTTTTGACGCGCTCATAGAGACGAGCGCCGTGCCGGCAAGCACCAACGCCATGCCAGCGATCATGTTGAACGTAATGGGTTCCGAGAGAATCAGCCAGCCCCAAAACGCGGCGAACGCCGGGAATAAAAACGCCACCGACGACGCGCGTTGCGGCCCGATGGTTTTGATCAGGTGAAAGAACATGCCATAGCCGAGCACGGTACAGAGGACAGACAGCGCCAGAAC
>JAGNQL010000195.1 GCA_017989135.1 Burkholderiales bacterium | reverse complement strand
CTCGCGTTTCGATTGAACAATGCGCAATGCTCGCTCGCAATTTGTGACGAAGCCTCGCTTGCCAATGTGCTCTCTGTGCAGGCGAACGTTCCGTCGCTTGCAGGTGCGGGCCGAATCATCGCCTGCGCAGGCGCGCAACACGCCGATGCGCTCGACTGGAACGCCCTAGTTGCGTCGGGCAAAAGCGAGCATGCCGTCGCCCGAACACGCGCCGACGACGCCGCGATCATCATCTACACGAGCGGCACCACAGGCCCGCCGAAGGGTGCGCTGATTCCGCATCGTGCGATGTTCGGAAATTTGCCCGGCTTCATTTATTCGCACAACCAATTTCCGCAATCGGGCGATGTGTTTTGGTCGCCAGCTGATTGGGCGTGGACCGGTGGTTTGTGGGATGCGCTATTGCCGACCCTATACTTCGGCCACACACTAGTGGGCTATCGCGGACGCTTCGATCCGGAGCGTGCGCTGTCGCTCATGGAACGCCATCAAGTCACCTGCACTTTCCTTTTTCCCACGGCGCTCAAGATGATGATGAAGGCCGTGCCGAATCCGCTCGAACGCTACTCATTGAAGCTGCGCGCCATCATGAGCGCAGGCGAGACTGTTGGCGAAACGGTGTTCAATTGGACGCAGCAAGCGCTTGGCGTAACGCTCAGCGAAATGTTCGGACAAACCGAACTAAATTACGTTGTTGGCAACTGCACCACGTTGTGGCCAGCACGCGCGGGGAGCATGGGGCGCGCCTATCCCGGTCACCAAATTGCGGTGTTGGACGGTGAAGGCAACGTGCTTGCCGCTGGCGAAACCGGTGACGTCGCCGTGAACCGCCGCGACATACACGGTGACCTCGACCCTATTTTTTTCTTGGGATACCTTGGCAACGAAGCCGGTACGCAAGCAAAATATTCCGGCGACTGGTGCCGCACGGGCGACATGGCCCGCCTAGATGCCGAAGGCTATCTCTGGTACGAAGGCCGCAGCGACGACGTAATCAAAAGCGCGGGCTACAGAATCGGCCCCGGCGAAATTGAGAGCTGCCTGATCCAGCATCCTGCCGTGGCAATGGCCGCCGTCATCGGCAAACCCGACGCTGAACGTGGCGCAATCATCAAAGCCTTCATCGTGCTAGGCGCAGGCCACAGTGCGAGCGCAGAACTAGAGGCCGATCTAGCCCGTCACGTGCGCGGGCGACTGGCGCCTTATGAATATCCGAAGGAGTTTGAGTTTGTGTCGGAGCTGCCGATGACTACTACAGGAAAGATTCAGCGGAAGGTACTGCGGGACTTGGAACTCCAGCGTACCAACTCGTGACACCTCGTAACGATACCGCTCCATGACGATTCATCATCGTCGCAAAGCGTCGTGAAGTTGCAAGACGACTAACCAGTGTCATTCCTGTTCAATTCGAAGGCACCCGCTTCTCCGCGACCACTAAGTCGTGCGTAAATATGTATCCGGGAAGGACTTCAAGAACGTTGAACCATCTGCCCCAAACATTGCGAATGTGATCGTGTGAATGGAAAACATTGACGTATTCCGCTGGACTCTCGACGAAGCCTACAAGTTGGTCGTTGTCGCTTGTAACCGCAAGGCCCTCGGACTCAACACGTTTGAGTAAAGCGTCGTAATCGCCGGGGGGAAGGTTGGCGAAGTCAGCTGCAGTGGTTCCATGTACTGTCATCATAATTACGCCGCCGGGACGCAAGACGCGGTGCAGTTCTTCTAACCATTTTGCTTCCCAGTGGGCTCGCAGATGCGTAAAGACAGAAACACCGTAAATTACGTCAAACATTGAATCAGCATACGGCAAGGGGGGCTGCAATGTCGATGGAGCATAAGAACCGGGAAGGTTTGCTGCGCACCAACTCACGTTGTCACGGTCAATATCGCAGCCATGGAATCGATCAGGCATTGACGGCGCTATGTGTCGCGCAATCCGACCGCAACCAACGCCCCAATCTAGCACGCGGCCGACTTCGGACCAGGGATTACGCCTTACGTTTTCGTATGCTGCAATCAGTCGATGCGCATCGGTGCAACCAATGGAAAGAAACCCGAAGGGGTCCTTGTTACCAATTACTCGGAATCGCTGCGACTCAGACGGTAGCGTTTGATGTACGGCAGGATCAGGCAGGAACCAACTTTCGCGACCACGTTGCGTTGGCGAGTTCTCAGGGTCGGAAAAAGTGACTTGCATGACACCATTTGGAAACTTCGGTGCCGCCGTCAAAACATAGCCTGACCAATCGGCACCAGGCCGTCGCCAAATTACTTCTTGCACATCGGGACGATGCAACGGGTACGCGACGGTCAACGGTGGCGCTCCGTTAACAGTGCAACGACGGTACTGCTGATCTTTAGCGACGTCGGGAAGAGGTAGCGCCCAACCACGAATTTGAATTGAACCATTTTCCAACGGGCATATTTCGTCAATTTGCCAAGGTTCGGCGACGAGGCGAGTTATCGGAATTTCGATCCCAACATTGCCAGTAACGCGCGCCCCCCTGCGAACAAACCCTAAGCACTTACGCCTCAGCTTGCGAAGCCAGTTTCTCATTCAATTCCTCTCGTACGGGTGTGTTTGCAGCGCTGATGTCGCGCCGACTGTTCGCATGTTACCTACTCCAGCTCGTCTGCACTCCCATGCCCAGTATCTGCCAAATTGACACAGATTTACAGTTCAAGAATGTCGCGGTCGAGTGCCCCCGCCCCCGCTCCCACCCACTCCGCAAACTCATCCCGCAACCGCTCGCTCTCAGCCACTGCGGTTTGCCACACGGCGATGCGGCCCTTCAAATCGTGGGCGTAACGCGTGAAGTCGGTGCGATCCGGGAGCTTGCCGTTGGGTAGCGTGGCGACCCATTCGGGGTTGGGTGCGAGGACGATGACGTCGTCCAAAAAGTGTGTGGAGCGATGACGCCATTTGAGCGACTTGTCGAGCCAACCGGGAACGACAGCGCGCTGGAAATGCGGATAGAGCACGACGCCGCCGTCGCGCTCGGTTGCATCGCCCACGGGCCGGTAATCGAGGTGCAAGTGGTAGTCGGTGATGCCGCCGTCCCAATACGCGCCGGGCGGCGCGCCGTGGATGTCGTGCACCGCGTTGAGCACGAACGGAATGCTGCATGACGCTTGCACTACGTCGGCAAAATTTCGTTCAGAGAGCGCATACCGCCGCGTGCGGTAGTCGTTCGCCGCGAACGGCAACGGTGCGAGGTTCGCCGAAAACACGGCTCGCTCAAGCCACGCACCCATGGCTTTGCGCGACGCGATATTGGTCAAAAACGCTCCGGCATATCCCAGCGGCGAGCGCGCCCGGGTGTCACGCAACAGAAGGTGGCGACCGCGTGAGGTGACAATGTGCAGCCGATAGCGCGGGTGGTTCAGCACTTCGTTCACGCGACCGCCGAACATTGCGTGGATACCGTCGGCGAAGCGCTCGCTGATGTGATCTCGCGTCGGGGCTTTGGCGCCGGGCAGCACTTCGTAGTGCTGACGAATATAGGCGTCTTCAAGCGCCGCGAGCGCAGCAGCGGGGTCGTTCAACATGGCTGCCGCCATGCGCCACGCGCCAATCGACGCACCGATCAGATCTATAGGTTGCGCGGATTGCGGCAACCATTCACCGAACAAGAACCGATCCAGCGGCAACAGCGTGAGCCCCTTTGGGCCGCCCGCCGCTGCCGGTATCACGCGCACATCCGACGGCGCGAGTCCGCGTTCCCGCACGCGAGCCAGCGCACGCGGACCGGCGAAAATTTGTAGAGCCTTCATAGCCTCTATTTTCGCGTTTTTCGCCAAGCGCTCGCTTGTCAGCACCGGCAGCGCTCGCGATTCACGCGGGCGACCGTCGCTCCACCGCTGGCTTCGCGTAGAAGCAATAGGCGAGCAGGCAAAAAAAAGCCGGGCTCAACGGCCCGGCTTTACGCCCGCGAATGACTCGCGGGGAAGGTTAGTCGCCTTACAGCGCGCGCTTGCGCAAGCTAAATCCACCGACCAGCAGCGCCAATACGGCCAGCACTGCGAGGAACATGGGGCTCAGAGTCGGGATCGACACTGATGTGAACGACGCAGTGACCAGACATGCACCCGTAATCGCGCCCGTGACATAAGTCAGGCTAGACGTTGGCGTTCCGCCGCAGCCGCTGAAACCGGTGAACAGATAGCCAGCAGCAGGCGTTGCGGTGCAGGTTGACGTTCCGCCGAAAACGGCAGGCCCGACACAGCTCACGGTACCGCCGCTAGCGGGACTGACCGCCGTGGTCGGCGCGATCGGATTCTGCAAGAAGCTCGCGATTAGCGAACAATCGGCAGCCATCGGAGTAGACGTAAACGTCGTGCCTACCAGCGAGCCAGTACACGTCCCGCCAAGCGGCGTGATCGTCGAATAGCCAGCATTTGGCGTAATGGTGACCGTGCCGACTGCGTTGTAGGCGACGACACCGCCAGCCGCCGCCGTTGCTGTGCCGTTACCGCCGCTCACGCTTGCCGTGAGCAGGTAGGTTCTTGGCGCTGCGCAGCTGGCGTTGGTTCCGGTGTTAGCACCGTCGCATGTCCATGTGAATTGACCTGCTGCCGTCGTGATCGCGGAGGCCGTGCCAGTGCCACACAAACCAGCGCTAGGCGCGTCATGCACAGCCACGCTGTTGGCCGCGCCACACGTGCCGTTCACAATTTGCAAGAACGTTGCCGTTACCGTGCAATCGGCAACGACCGCAGCTGTCGTGTACGCGTTAACGCCAGAGCCCGTGGCAGCGCCGCCGCAACCGCTGATGCTGCCCGTGATGTAGCCCATCGCGGGGCTCGCAGTGCAGCTCGTGGTGCTTGCGCCATTGACCGGCGAAGCGCAGCTGATGCTGCCAGACGCGCCAGACGTTGGCGTGGCGGTCACGGTGTACTGGCGAATTGACGAGCATGCGTTCGCAGCCGTGTTGGTGCCACCGTCCGTGCTGTTACAGCCCCACGTGAACGTGTTCACGCCGCTTGTCACAGCGGTGCCAGTGCCG
>JAGNQL010000039.1:18474-18931 GCA_017989135.1 Burkholderiales bacterium | reverse complement strand
CACGTCTGCTGGCGTTGCTGCGTCGCGGTTCTGGCGGCAACGTTGGCAGCAGCGCGGCGCGCATGGATTTTGGTGCGCTCATGCTTGATGACGCCGCTGGGGTTTGCTACGCCAACGGTGCCGCACTCGAGCTTTCCACGCGCGAATTTTGCATGCTGTCGGCGTTGTTGGAACGGCCAGCGCACGCGGTAACGCGTGAACGGCTGTGGGAGAAGGTGTTCTCCGACGGGCGCGACGCGCAACCCGACGCCATCGAAGTGGTGGCGTATCGGTTGCGAAAGAAAATATCTGGCCTCGGCGTTGAGCTGGTGGCGCTGCGTGGCGTCGGCTATTTGATTCGTGAAAAACGTCCCGACTAAGGCGTCGCGCTCGACCGTGGTTCAGCTGTCAATCAAGAAACGTTTGGCCGTGCTTATCTTAGGCGCGTTGGTCTGTTTTTTGGTGCTCGACACGACGG
>JAGNQL010000039.1:0-18464 GCA_017989135.1 Burkholderiales bacterium | reverse complement strand
CTTTGAAGCCGTGACGCGTGGCCGCATCGTTTACCGCGTGGGTGATTTCAACGGTGATTTTTTGTCCGGATATTCGGAATTGCCCAAGCACAACGGCGTGTTCCCTAAACGAACTCCCTATGCGGCGCTCGCAGCGTTCTACGAGGAAAAGTTCGAAGGAGAGCAAGTTCGAGTGGCCGCTATGCTGCAACCGGTGTATGACGGAACGACCTACCGCATGGTGACGGTGCAGGTGGCCGAAACGCTGGAACTGCGGCGTGCCTTGGCGCGTGAAGCGCTCATTTCGACACTGGATCGTCAGGTCATCTTCTTAATAATGTTGGCCGCGTTGATATGGTGGTTGATTGGTCGTGGCTTGCGCCCGATTTCTGCCTTACGTCACGAACTTTTGCAGCGCGAGCATGATTCGCTGGCTCCCATCACTACGCCCGCACCTCGCGAGCTCGCGCCCATTGTTGAAGCGTTGAATGAAGTGATGGCCCGGCTGAAACGAATGCACGACAACCGACAGCGATTCGTGCGAGATGCGTCGCATCAGTTGCGCACGCCGCTGGCTGTGTTGAAGGCGCAAGTGCAGAACGCGCAGCGCGGCGATATGCCGCCGCAAGTTGCCTTCGTCGAACTGGCTCGCTCCGTGGATCGCGCCACACGTGTGGCTAACCAAATGCTTGCTTTGGCGAAGGTAGCGCAGCTTGATGAAGCAACGAATGGTACGGGGCCAGCGAAGACCGAATTAGTGAGGCTCGCGCGTGATTTGGCTGTCGAGTGTTCGCCCCTTCTTGCGGATAAACGGTTGGACTTTTCGCTTGATGCGCCCGAAAAATCCGAGGTGTGGGTAGACGGTCATGACTGGATGGTCCGTGAGCTCTTCCGTAACCTAATCAGCAATGCGATTCGCCACACGCCAGCCGATGGCGCCCTTGGTATCGACATCGTGGTGCACGACCGCGTGGCGCGGATGTCAATCTGGGATACGGGGCCTGGAGTGGACAAAGAACGCGAGGCGAGACTGTTTGAACCGTTCTCATCGGGGGACCCAAATAGCGGCAGCGGGCTTGGTCTGGTAATTTGTCGCGACATCTGCCTAGCAATTGGAGCGGGGCTGAAGTTGCAAAATCGCGACAAAGTTCTCGCTGGCACCACCGGACTACGTGCGACGGTCGAGTTCACATTGCGAGACGCGCCACTCGATAGCGCGAAGCTATCTTCGTTGGAAGCCCTGCCACGGACGGATACGCAGATCGAACCTGCGCCGTTGACGAAAGTCGCCGAAGCCAGCGCTTAATGAACCGTCGCGAGTCAAGTCCGCGCGGCGGCAGCAACGCCTAAAAAATATGGCGATCCAGCTTGCGCTCTAACAAAATCGTCGTTGCCAACTCTTCAATTGATTTTGTCGACGTGTTTAGCATGGGAACCTGCGCGTTCTCCATCATGCGCTCAGCTGCGCTCACTTCGTATCTGCATTGCTTGGCGCTCGCGTACACGGAGTCTGGTTTTCGCTCTGTGCGAATAGCTTGCAGACGATCAGGCGCGATCGTCAACCCGAACAGCTTGTCGCGATATTTGATGATCGAATCGGGAAGCGCGCCTCGTTCGAAGTCGTCGGGTGTCAACGGGAAATTCGCGCAACGGATACCACACTGCAAACCGAGATACAGCGACGTGGGCGTCTTTCCGCATCGCGAAACGCCCACTAGGATCACCTGCGCACGATCTAGCTCTTTCGTGGTTTGGCCGTCGTCGTGGGCAAGCGTGAAGTTGATTGCGTCAATTCGCGTGAAGTATTCACCCGGATTGCGTAAACCATGTGATCGACCCGCTGCGTGCGAGCTTTTTGCGCCCAGTTCAATCTCAAGTGGGGCGATGAAAATTTGGAAAAAATCGAGCACACATGCGTCTGCGGCGCGCATGCGTGCACTTAGCCGTTCATTGACGATTGAGCTGATCACAATCGGACGCTTGCCGTCTGCAGCGCGGCTGTCGTTAATTTGCGTTACTACGCGGTCCACGGCCTCGTCAGAATCAACGAAGGGAATCGTGTTCTTCTTGAACTCAAATCCATCGAATTGAGTGAGCAAAGAGTTTCCCAGCGCTTCGGCAGTGATGCCAGTGCGGTCGGAGACGAAAAATACGGTGCGACGGTTAGGCATAAAGGCATTCCGCTTCCGGCCAATCGTGCCAGACAGGCTTGAGGTTAGGGGACAGGCGAGGCAGGTCGCCGAATTTGACGCGACTTTCCATCGGTGAATGAAAATCGCTGCCGATCGAGGCCAACAAGTTGAAGCGCCGAGCGAGAGCAGCGTATTGTGCCCATTCAGGGGGATTGTGTGAGGCGCACACCACTTCTACGCCATCACCGCCGGCGTCTGCAAAACATTTGAGTAGCATGGATGGGCCACCTAAAAATTGTGTTTCGTATCGAGCGGGGTGCGCGAGCACCGCGCGCCCACCCGCTGCGTGGATCGAATCAATCGCAGCTTGCATTGGCACCCACTGCTGCGCCACATAGCCGGGCTTGCCCGGTTTCATGTAACGCGAGAAGACTTCGCCCATGGATTTGCACACACCCGTGTCCACCAAGTGCCGCGCGAAGTGAGTGCGCGAAATAAGCTCAGGGTTTTGCGCGTAAGCCGCTGCGCCCGCAAGCACTCCAGGCAAACCCATGGCGGCAAATGCATCGCCCATCCTTTGGGCGCGGGCATTGCGTGTTTTGCGAATATTGGCGAGGAGGGTCGTTAATGTCGGCTCATTTTCGTCAATACGTAGCCCCAGGATGTGAATGGACATATCTCGCCATTCGCTGGAGATTTCTACGCCAGGTACAAACGCAAGGTCGACGGCGGCAGTTTTTTCGCGAGCCTCAGTGATGCCGGCCACTTCATCATGGTCGGTCAAAGAGATCAGGGAGACGCCGCGGGATTTGGCTAGTGCAATGAGGTCGCCGACACTTAGGGTGCCATCCGAGTGACGCGAATGACAGTGGAGATCTACAACACGATTCATCTGGAACATTATAGAAATGCGTGGCCTTGGTTCCACAACGCGCTCGCCACACTATACTTGCGACAATATTATGCGTATGTCATGGTTTTGCGCCGCCCTTCATTGTTGCGATGAACTCCGGGGCCGCGCTTGTTGGGAGGCGAGATAAACAATGGGTCTTTTTCAAAAGATCGCGAATCCACGAGAAATTCGGCAGAAGCTCGGCCTGAATCAGGAAGAGTTCTGGCAGAAAATTGGCGTAACTCAAAGCGGTGGATCTAGATACGAAGCCGGACGAGACATGCCTCGCCCCGTGACAGAGCTTTTGCGCCTGGTCCATCTTGAAGGCGTCGATCTTAGTACCGTGCGAAAAGAAGACATCAAGATCATCGAGTTTCTGCGCGGAAACCATCCCGATTTGTACTCCAAGCTTCGCGACGCCGTGGGCGATGACAGCGATGCGGCAGGCGGCGCAAGCATCGTGTAAGTGGCGATTTGTGCGCCGCAACATCTGCTTGATGTTGTTGGATAGAATCAGTGATTCATCCACTCGGAGGCTTTATGGTGCACAGCAAAACGCAGCTCAACCCACGATTGTTACGGTGGTTAGACGAGCTCCGAATGACGGACGTTCCGGATTTCGGCGGCAAAAACGCTTCGTTAGGTGAGTTGCTTGGCAACCTCGCCGATAAAGGTGTTCAGGTGCCCGGCGGAGTTGCAACGAGTGCCGATGCGTTCCGAGATTTTCTCGCTCTCAATAACCTCACCGAACGTGTTGCTCAGCGCCTTGCTGGCTTGAATGTGGATGACGTGCACGCCCTAAACCGGGCCGGCGCAGAAATTCGAGGGTGGATTGAAGCGGCCCCCCTGCCAGCGGAACTGGAAACTGGAATTACCGAGGCCGTTGCGCAGCTCGAAGCCGATGCTGGCGCGACCATCAGTTGGGCAGTTCGCTCTTCCGCGACCGCCGAAGATATGCCTGACGCGAGCTTTGCCGGCCAGCAAGAAACGTATCTGAACATTGTCGGTGTACCGGCGATTCTCGACGCTGTTCGCCGAGTGTTTGCGAGTCTTTACAACGATCGAGCAATTGCGTATCGAGTGCACACGGGCTACGGCGACATTCCGGTTGCGCTCTCCGCAGGCATTCAGCAAATGGTGCGCTCAGACACGGGGGCTGCAGGCGTGATGTTCACCCTAGACACCGAGTCGGGTTTTCGCGATGCCGTGTTCGTGACATCCAGCTATGGCTTGGGAGAAATGGTCGTACAGGGCGCAGTGAACCCGGACGAGTTCTATGTGTTTAAACCTGCCTTGCGGGCTAAAGGTCCGGCGATTTTGCGCCGCACGCTGGGCAGCAAGATGCAAAAAATGATCTTCGGCTCGGAACCTAAAGCCGGCAAGTCGACCGACATCGTCGATGTCTCGGCCAACGATCGTTCGCGCTTTTCTCTCAACGACGCCGAGGTTGAATTGCTGTCGACGTACGCTCTGACCATCGAGGAACACTACGGTCGGCCCATGGATATTGAGTGGGGCAAAGACGGTACGACTGGCAAGATCTACATTCTTCAAGCTCGCCCCGAAACGGTCAAATCGCGTGAGGAGGCAACGCGTACGCTCGTGCGTTACCGCATGAAAGAGTCGGGTAAAGTGGTCGCAAGTGGCCGCGCGATCGGCCAAAAAATTGGGCAAGGCACCGTGCGTATTGTGCGAAACGCGGCTGAGATGGACATCGTTAAGGCCGGGGACGTGTTGGTCGCCGACATGACCGATCCGGATTGGGAGCCAGTGATGAAGCGCGCGAGCGCCATTGTTACCAATCGCGGCGGCCGCACATGCCACGCAGCCATCATCGCGCGTGAACTTGGAATTCCAGCGGTCGTGGGGTGTGGCGACGCGACAGATCTGTTGGCAGCTGGCGACGTGGTAACTGTGAGTTGCGCTGAGGGAGATACCGGCAAAATTTACTCCGGAAAATTAGCCTTTGAGCGCACGGAAGTTGCGCTCGACAACATGCCTGAAGCGCCGATTAAGGTGACGTTGAACGTTGCTAATCCGGACTTGGCGTTTGAGTTTTCGCAGGTTCCGAATCACGGTGTTGGACTGGCTCGCCTCGAGTTCATTATCAATCGACAAATCGGTATCCACCCACGTGCTCTGCTTGAATTTGACACGCTGCCAGACGAGCTGAAAGCGAAAGTTTCCGCGCGTATTCATGGCTATGCCTCGCCGCGGCAATTTTTTGTGCAACGGTTGTCTGAGGGAATAGCTACGATTGCTGCGGCATTCTTTCCGCGCCCAGTAATCGTGCGGATGAGCGACTTTAAGTCCAACGAATACGCGAACTTGCTTTGCGGAGATCGCTACGAGCCACACGAAGAAAATCCGATGATTGGCTTCCGCGGCGCGTCACGTTATGTTGCGCCAGAGTTTCGAGATTGTTTCGCACTTGAGTGCGAAGCGCTTCGTTACGTACGAGAAACGATGGGACTGAGCAATGTCGAGGTGATGATTCCGTTCGTCCGCACGATTGGTGAGGCGAAGGCAGTGGTGAATGCACTAGCATCGCACGGCCTCGAACGCGGTAAAGCAGGCCTTCGCCTCATCATGATGTGTGAAGTGCCGTCCAACGCCATTCTCGCTGACGAATTCCTCGAATTTTTCGATGGCTTCTCTATTGGATCGAACGATTTAACGCAGCTCACACTAGCTGTTGATCGGGATTCAGGCGGGCAAATCGCGTCTATCTTCGATGAACGCGATCCAGCGGTGAAGAAGATGCTCGGTTACGCGATTGACGCGTGCCGCCGGCAGGGAAAATACGTCGGCATTTGCGGGCAAGGCCCGTCGGATCATCCCGATCTGGCAGCTTGGCTGGTAGATCGAGGCATTGAGTCGTTGTCGCTCAATCCGGATGCAGCTATCGACACTTGGTTAATGCTCGCAAAGCTGAAAGCGGCTAAACCGGTTTAACCGAAAAGTTGATGCGATACCGCGCCGCTCTCAAGATGCTCGTCGCTGCCGTGACCGCTGCGGCATTGGTGTTGTGTTTTGGGGTGCCGACTACACCATCCGTAGCGCTAATTTTAATTGCATCTTTTGCGGTGATTGTGTCGCGTCCGTTCGGCAAAGCACCGAACGCTGGGCATTTAGATCAACTGAACTCTGATCTCGGCCAAGCACGTTGTGGAGTGGAGCGCATTCCACGTACGAACGCCTCGGTCTCGTCTACAGTGATGGCGATACCCGAGGAGCGGACGTATTCGCAGCCTTCGCCGCGATTCGCGCTGCTGTTTAGAGATGAAATTGTTAGCGCGAAGTGGCGTTCGCTGGCAACGAGACTTCGTATGCAGCGCGGTCAAGCGAGGGCGTCACAATGATCGCGGGTTCAGCTTGCCAATTCAGGCAGATTGTGTATATAATTTAATTCTTGTTTGGGGGTATAGCTCAGCTGGGAGAGCGCTTGCATGGCATGCAAGAGGTCAGCGGTTCGATCCCGCTTATCTCCACCAAAACAATACTGTTAGATCCTACGTCCCCATCGTCTAGAGGCCTAGGACACGACCCTTTCACGGTTGTAACAGGGGTTCGAATCCCCTTGGGGACGCCAAGCATTGCTTGGTATCACGATTCGACAAACAAAAGTGCGCAAGTAAAAGCCCTGATTTCAGGGCTTTTTTGTTTTGCACTAACGGAACGCATACGTGCCTAGGAAGTTCGGCGGACTGCCTTCGCGTGGTGTAGCGGTGAACGCTTTGTGCGTACCGCATCTTACTCGTGAGCGATAATTTGCAGTACCATCGGGGCGGGAGTGAAGATCAGATGATTCGCAAATTTGCACTGCCGTGCGCTTGGCTCATCGCCGTCTGGTCGACATGCGTTTATGGGCAACTGGTGCCTGCGTCAGGGACGGCGAGGGACGTTCAGACCAATTGCGCACTATCGAAGTTGCCAACGATGGATCAATTGACGGTCTCCTGGAGCGGTGAGTGTGTCGCGGGACGGGCCGCAGGCGTCGGTGACGTGTTTGCGTTTACGGACGGTAAGCTGCGGTACATTCTGCGCGGCCAATTTCGTGACGGTGTTCTCGACCGTACCGACCAAACGCGTGATTGTGCTAACGATGCGTGCGCCGACGATGTACCTCCCAGCCTTATTCGTCGCCATCAGCAGGCGGCGGCGGCACTACGCACCGGTTCAGCGGCTGTCGACAAGACTGCTGCGCCGTCTGCCAATTCAAACGCGAATGCGCTTCAGGCGTTAGGCGAGGTTCGGGCACCGGATGGTGTGTATCGAGGCAAGGTGTTCGTTGATCCCCGAACTGGCGTCATCAGCGGGGAAGTTCGCGTTGAATATTCCGATGGACGGCGATTTGAAGGGGCCCTTCAAAACGGTCGCAAAGTCGGTTACGGAACCCATACATGGGCCGACGGGCAACGATACGCCGGTCTGTGGAACGACGATACACAACACGGCCGCGGCACGTTTACATTTGCAAACGGCGACATTTATGACGGCGACTTTGTTGAGGGCCAACGCACGGGGCACGGTACGTTAAACCAGAAGTCCGGCAATTCCTACGTGGGCCAATGGGTACGCGGCTTTCGTGAAGGACAAGGCGTAGAAGAGTGGGCCAACGGACAGCGCTATGAGGGGCGCTGGAAGGACAATCGTAAGGACGGCAACGGACGTATGCGTTTTGCCGACGGTGGGTCGTACGACGGCGACTGGAAGAATGATCGCGCCGACGGCCAAGGCGACATCCTTTTCGCATCCGGTGACGTGTACACCGGACAGGTCCGTGACGGAGAGCCGCACGGCGCAGGCATATTTCGGTGGGGTTCCGGTGATCGCTTTGAAGGAGATTTTGAATCCGGCAAACCTACGAGTCGCGGAACGATGACGTTTTTAGCCGAAGCCGTCGCGTCAGGCTTACCGCCAGCAGGAGGTGAGATAGTGCCTGCCGACTCGCCCATTGCGTCTTCCAATGCAGGTGGTTCACCTGCCGCTTCGGCATCATCGCCACCCTCGCGGGCAACACTATGTGCCACAGCATTTAATAGTGCGAGAACTTTGGTGGCAGTGCGACGCTTCATCGACTCTTTTCCTGATGACGAATGTGCTCGACATACGCTCGCTCGGCAAAAAATCGCGACGTGGGAGGATCAGGCGCGAGCCGCGAGCCGCGCCATGGAGGAGCGGCAGGCGACTGCAAAGGCGTTTATCGGCGCATCTGTCGCGTTTAGGCAAGAGTTTCCGTTTTGTGTAGCAGGGGCGGCAACTTCGACTGCCTGTCAGCGTGTGACTTATGTTTTTGATGTCAGAGCGAAGATCCGCGAGATTGATTTGCAGCGCCGAGTGGTGCTTGTGCAGATTAGCGATGCTACGTCGCTTGGCAACGAAAAAGGTGCTCCAACGGTTGCCTTCAACGAGGGGCGCGCTGCGGCGACGAATGCATTCAAAACACGCAACGTTGGCTCCGCTGTATCCAAGACGCTGGCGGAAGTTGGCCTCGTGTTTTAGCGCTACGTGCGAAACGCTGCCGCGTGGTTTGGCACTGCACAATGAATGCTGTTATGGTTCTGTCCATTCGCAATTTTGAGGCCTAGCGTGTCGACTCCGTCTCCTTCCTTATTAGCTACTCATGCCAACTGCCTTTCGGTTGGTACGCGCGTGGCCGATTTTGAAATTATTGGCCTCATCGGCGAGGGGGGGTTTGGAATCGTGTACTTGGCGCGCGATACCTCGTTAGATCGAATTGTCGCGCTCAAGGAATTCATGCCTGGTGCCTTCGCGGGCCGCGTTGATGGAGTTCGCGTGGCCGTGCGCGCTGCTAACCAAAAGGCGACGTTTGACGCAGGCTTACGCAGCTTCATTAACGAAGCAAAAATGCTGGCGCAGTTTTCGCACCCGGCGCTTCTCGAGGTCTATCGTTTTTGGGAAGGAAACGGCACGGCCTACATGGCCATGCGCTTCTACAAGGGCGAAACCCTGCGGCAAGTGCTTTCGGAGGGAATTAAGCAATTTGATGAGAATGCGGTTGCTCAGACCATGGGCCCAATTTTCGACGCGCTTGAGATGCTGCATCGGGAACAGGTTTTTCATCGTGACATCGCTCCCGACAACATCATGCTGGCAGATGGTAGACCTGTACTGCTTGACTTTGGATCTGCCCGACGCATCGTTAGCGACGGAACTCAAGCGCTGACCACAGTATTAAAGCCAGGATACGCACCGATCGAGCAGTACAGTGACGATGGAACGATGAAGCAGGGGGCGTGGACAGATGTTTACGCGCTTGGTGGAGTGTTGTATCACTTAGCGACGGGGAAAGCTCCATTGCAGGCGGTATCGAGAATGCTGTCTGATCCGTTGCAGACGGTAAACCAAGTGACGGGCGAAAAATTTTCCCAGCGCTTCTCTGACGCCGTAAGCAAAGCGATGAGCGTGCATGTCACGAATCGATTCCAAACGGTGACCGAATTTCGAGAGGCTTTGGGTTGGAACATCGGCGCACTTCCGCGAGTGATTACGGTTCAGAATGCCCAGGCGTGGCTGGATCCGGATGCGGCGAACCGGGATGGAGAGCCGCACCTGAAGCCAGTGGTAGGTAAAGCCGAGACTGCTGCGAGCTTGCCCACGGGCGCGCCCACAGAGCGACACATGACTACTCCCATCGCGGCCGGAAAGTCGGCCAAATCGGGCAGACTCTGGTTCTTTGGTTTGGGCGCCGTGGTGCTGATTAGCTTGGTCGCGGCAGGACTCACGCTTCGTGCGCCAGCCCGAACGGCGACTTCTGATTCCCCTGTCGTTAGCGCTCAACCTTCTGATTCGCAGCCAACTAAGCAAGACCCAAAACCGCCAATAGCCTCTCAGACTCAAGTTGTTCCGTCGACGGAACCGACAATGCCAATCGCAGAGGGTGTCGTCAAGTTTGACATTAAGCCTCGTGGCCGCATTGATGTAAACGGCTTCGCGCGTGCGGTCTCCCCGCCAACAACCGAGCTCAAATTGCCAATTGGCAAGCACACGATTGATATCGTTTTCTCCCAGTCCGTGTCGGTAACGCGTACGATTGACGTCACTAGCGACGCGCCCGTGACAATCACCCACACCTTTAAATGACGTTTCGGCGCTTCGCGTCGATCACCTCATCCAGCGAGACATTCTCATGACAGCACCCACCGTTACCGCTTCGAGTGCATTACCGGCGGGCACGCGATTAGGCGAATTTGAAATCACCGGAGTGGTAGGTGAGGGCGGGTTTGGCATCGTGTATAGCGCGCGTGACTCGAGTTTGGATCGAATTGTTGCGGTTAAGGAGTATCTGCCCTCGGCGTTCGCGAGTCGCAATAGTGCTGGCGGGGTTGAGGTGCGTTCGGAGGCGCATGGCAGCACATTTGCAGCGGGCCTCTCCAGCTTCATCAACGAAGCGCGCATGCTTGCAAAGTTTTCGCATCCAGGGCTCGTCGAGGTTTTTCGCTTCTGGGAAGCGAACGGCACGGCGTACATGGCCATGCGTTACTACCGCGGAGTGACCCTTCGGGAGATGGTTCGGACAAATCCAGAAATCGTCACCGAGCAATGGCTGTGTGAGACGCTTGACCCGATTTTGCTGGCGCTTCAAGAACTCCATAACGAGAAGTGTTACCACCGAGACATCGCGCCAGACAACATATTGGTTTTGCCGAACGGCCGATCTGTGCTGATGGATTTTGGCGCTGCACGTCGAATCATTGGTGGTATGACTCGCGCGCTGACGACGGTTTTGAAGCCTGGCTATGCGCCTATCGAGCAATACTCAGACGACGGTTCAATGGCTCAGGGTGCGTGGACCGACGTTTACGCCATTGGCGGGCTGCTGTACCACGCGATGAGCGGTAAGGTTCCCGTTCAAGCAATATCTCGCATGATGAACGACCCACTCAAACCGGTGGGCGCGGTCGCGAAAGGCCAGTTCTCACAAAATCTTTGCGACGTTGTGATGAAGTGCTTGGCGGTCATGCCGGAGAATCGATACCAGTCGATCGATGAATTGCGCGCAGCGTTAGGTTGGGTAACCACGCCGGTAAGCTCCACTGTTATTCTTGCGCGCCCCGCGCCGGTGACTGCTGCGGTCGGGTCTACGCCACCGCCAGCCGCATCACCTTCCAACGCGACGAGTGCCGACCGGGGCGCCGATTCCGCGTCAGTCGCTTTGGCAGGTGCATCGGTCGACCCTTTGCGCGGCATGGCGGCGAGCACCAATACCACGGACCCGCTGGCTAGCCTGCTAGGCACCGCCGTGCCCGCCACACAACCAAAAGCAGGCGTCATCCCGAAAAAAGTTGTCATGCCATCCTCGGGGAGCGGCGACGCACGGGGCGGCGCGGCAAAACCTGTAGCAACCAATTCTGCTGCTACCAGCCAGGATGCGCAAAAGCGAGGTGGATTGCCATTGGTAATGGTCGGCGTCGCCGTTTTGGCTGTCGTTGCCTCAGCTGCTTACCTGATGATTAACCGTGGCGGGGCAAAACAGGGCGCAACCACGGCGGCTACGCCAACGGTTTCGGCGCCTACCGAGGCCACCAAGCAAGAAGAACCAGCCAAAGTTCCTGTCGCCACTGCGCCAGAAGCCTCACCGCCGCCAATGTCGCCGCAGTCGCTACCTGCTTCGGTGGCTGTCGATTCTCCGAAGGTGGAATCGCCGTCAATCGCCGTGACACCACCCTCTGTGGCGGCAGACAGCAAAGCAAAGGATCCTGCAACAGATGCCCCGCAGGCGGCAGCGGCCGTCACGGGGCGAGTGGACTTGCGAATCAAACCTTGGGGATATGTATCCGTTGACGGTGCCGCCAAGGTGTCGTCGCCACCCACAATGCAGCTCAAGCTTGCTCCTGGCAGGCATGAAATTGAAATTACGAACCCTGCGGGTGCCGCTGTCACCAAGACGGTTGACGTAATCGCTGGCAAGTCGGTTACTGTGCAACACAATTTTTAGTAGTCAGCTTTGTCAAGTGCGTTTCTTAGGAGAAAAAATGAATAACAAGTCGATCGTCTTTTCACTGTCATTTGGCGCATTAATGCTCGGTGGTTGCGCGACGCCGCCTCCAGCGACGAAAGACTACCCAGCGCCTACGTCGACGGCAACGACTGCGCCTGTGAGCACGGCCCCATCCTCGGCGCCGACGACCTCCACCCCAGGTGCGTCTTCGCCGCCAGCGGTCGACCCCAGCATCGCCGAAAAGGCCCTCGGAACCGCGATCGCTGCCTATGAGCGCGGTGAGTTTGCTTCCGCCATTCGCCAGCTAACGCCGTTATCAAATGACGGTAGTTTGGACGCTGCGCAACAACTACGCGCGCTAAAAACTCTCGCGTTTTCCCAGTGCTCGTCGAACGCAAGAACGCTGTGTCGTCAAACTTTTGAGCGAGCTTTGCGGGCCGATTCATCCTTCGATCTCGCTCCAGCTGAACGTGGTCATCCGCTCTGGCAGCCTGAATTCGAACGCGCAAGAAAAGTAGTGCTTGGCCGCTAGGCGCGCTAGTCGATTATTCCTGTCGAAACCAAAGAATACGGCTATGCCAGAACTCACACTTCAGGTTGTTTCCCTCGACGGATCGCCGTTGCCGTATTCGCTTTCCAGCGTATTCGATGAGTCGGGCGGCAGCATCGGTCGAGATGAGTCGAGCACGCTTTCGCTCCCGGATAAGCATCGACGAGTTTCGCGATTGCACGCGACCGTCGCATTTGTGCATGGTGTGCCGACACTCGCCAACTCGAGTAGCTCTCTACCCATCGCCATCGGCGAGCAGCAAATTGATTGCGGAGAATCACGCCCGATTCCCGATGGCGCACTGGTCGAAATTGGTCCGTATGTATTGCGGGCGAAAGTGTCCGGCGCGATCTTGCCATCGATGGGTTCACTCACGCACCCTACGGCGGTTGCGGGCTCCGGCGCTGGCATCGTCGCAGCAACCGTTCTGCCGCGTCCCGTTATACCTGCGACATCCATACCAATCGCTCCCGATGAAGTTAATTTAGACAGTCTGTTCCCGCCGGTCGATGGCGGACGGCAGTTACCTTCGCAAGCTTCCCCAATCGGTCTGCTGGACACGTCAGGTGGCACATTTACAGCACCGTTTGCAACGGCTCAGCCGGTGCCGTCTATTCCGCCGCCCTCTCCAACGTTGACCGTTGCGCTGTCGTCTTCGGAAACGGTTAGACCCAATGTTCAGCCTACCAGTGCTGCGGACCCGTTTGCCGACTTGTTGTCTGGAATTGGGTCGCCCCCGCCTGCGCCGGTGATGAGCGCTTGGGCGCAGGACCCGCAACCCGTGCGGCAAACGTCAAGGGTGGACCACGGACCATCTGGCGAATCAGGAATTAGCGCTGATCCCTTGGCCGCGTTCGGTGCGCCAACGGCGCGATCAACTGCTGATTCGTCGCGTCAGGCATTTGCTGAGCGATCTAGCTCCACCGGTGTGGCGCCATCACTCATTCCCGAGGACTTTAATCCTTTCGCCCTGCCATCGAGCAGCGACCGAAATGCGGCGGATCTGCTGTCTACGTTGCTCGGTGGTGGCGCGACCCCGGCTAGCGTAGTGGGCTCTGCAAACGCCACGCCGTCTATCGATTCACTTTTTCAGGACGCTGCAGGCGCCACGCCTGCGTTCGGCGGCGCCAACTCCTCGTCCCTGTTGGGCGGCTTGGGATCATTTGGTCAGGTTGAGCACGGTATTGATCGATTGATTGCGTCAGACCCGTTGGGCAACGATCCCCTAGCGATGCTTGACGCCGCCGGATCAGTGTCGTCAGCTTATGCGCATCATCCCATGCGCGATGATTCGGCTGAAGTGGGTGCCGCGTTCCGGCCTCCCAGTCCTGTCTTGCCCGCGACTCCGCAAGCTGCTACGGCGGATTCTTCGTCGTTCGCCAACATTCCGGGTAACCTGTTTGCGGCATCAGCGTCTCCCGTGGCTCGACAGTCGGAAGCGTCGGCTCAAGGCACCACATCGTCTCCGGACGCGCTTGCCGAAGCTTTTCTACGAGGAGCATCACTGGCTCCTTCCGCGCTGCCGCATGGTTTGACTCCGGAAATCATGGCGACGATTGGCAGCCTGCTACGTAGCGCCACCGCCGGCGCGGTTGACATGCTCGCTGCGCGCGCCGCGACAAAACGAGAAGTGCAGGCTAGCGTGACGATCATTTCGGTACAGGCGAATAATCCGCTGAAATTTTTGCCTAATGCCGATGCTGCTTTGTTGCAACTTTTAGGGAAAAAAATGCCGGGCTTCATGCGCGCAGATGTTGCGATGCGGGACGCATTTGACGACCTACGCGCGCACGAGGTTGGCGTCATTGCGGGCACTCGCGCCGCGCTCACTGAAGTGCTGGGCAAGTTTGATCCCGCCGTCTTAGGTGAAAAACTCACCAAGGGATCAGTGTTGGAGAGTTTGATGCCATCTGCACGCAAAGCAAAACTGTGGGACATGTATCTTGAGCGCTATCTGCAGATTCGGCGCGAGGCGGAAGACGACTTTCAAAGCATTTTTGGCCGGGCTTTTGTGCTGGCCTATGAACGGGAAACGGCGCGCATTAAGGGCGAGTCATCGGCATTAGGGGGAGAACGGTAATGAGCACTTCAGAAGAGCTTCGGCTGGAATCGGCCAGTTTCTCTCACGATGGCGGTCGTGACTACAACGAGGATGCCGTCGGCGATAGCGACGCGTTCGGGGCGGTTCGCTTGTTTATGTTGGCTGACGGCGCCGGGGGGCAAGGCGGTGGAGACGTTGCCGCGAGAACAGCGATTGCTGCGGCGCGGAGTGAATTTATGCGACTGCCGGCGTTCAGCCCGGACACGCTGAGGCGTTGCATGATCAGTGCGGATCAGGCCGTTCGCGGTAGGCAACTGGAAGAAACGCGTTTAGCAAGAATGGCGTCAACCTTCGTCGCATTCTTGGTGGACTATCGATTGCGTCATGCGCTAATCGGTAATCTCGGCGATTCTCGTTGTTACGTCTTCCGCAAGGAAAGCGTGGTAGCGCAGTCTTACGACCATAGTCTCGTACAACGATTCATTGACGCAGGCCTCTATCCTGCCGAAAAACTTCGCGTACACCCAAAGCGAAACGTTCTGTACGCCTCGCTCGGGGCGAACGAAGAAGCGATTGATCCGTACGTAACCGAATCCGCGATTGATTTGTCTCCCGGAGACGGTATC
This sequence comes from Burkholderiales bacterium, assembly GCA_017989135.1. Classification (GTDB taxonomy): domain Bacteria; phylum Pseudomonadota; class Gammaproteobacteria; order Burkholderiales; family Casimicrobiaceae; genus Casimicrobium. Next base: position 3,279 of record JAGNQL010000039.1, on the reverse strand, counting down.
TTGCTCTGTAGCGATGGAGTGTGGGAGCTAGTTGACGAGGAGGCATTGGGCCGATTGCATGTCATGAGCGAAAGCGCAGCGCAGTGGCGCGATCATCTTGTAGCGGCGGTGCGCGGGCGAATGGCGCCCGGCCATGACAACTTTAGCGCGTTGCTCATTCGGTGCATCGCGAGCCAAGCGACGGCGGCCGAGGACGACGATAAAACGATGCCTCCGATGAGTTTGCAACCGGCGTGACATGTTTTAGCCGCGTTTTTCGTTTATGTAGTTAGTGAGTAGTTCGTTCACTGTAACTGCCTGTAACGCGGCGCGAAGTCGCACCACCTTGTGTAGCGCTGGATACAGTTGTAGTCTTGAGGGCAACGCGTTCGGGAAGTAAAGTCCGGGCGCCTGGCAACCAAACGGACCTGACCAAGGCGTACGTACTTTGATGCACCGTTATTGGTAAGCGACTTAAACAGCGGGGACACATTGGCTGATTTTGATCATTTTGCAGAAGCGCTAGCTGGAGACAGTCCGTGCGGGCCCGATTGTGAATACGACAATGATTTTCTGGCTTTGTCGCAAGCAGTTGCGGGGAAACCCGAGCAGCAGTTTGGTGACACTGTCATTCCCGCCGTGGATCCCGACTGGCGCGAAGTGGACTCACTTGCACGGGCACTGCTAGGGCGCACGAGGGATCTACGGATTGTCGCGTGGCTCGCTTTGGCCAATACTCGCCTCCACGGCGTCGCGGCTTTTTCGGCCGGTTTGAAGCTGATGCTTTCCCTTTGCGAGCGGTACTGGGACGACGTGCATCCTCGCGTAGTGGTGGACGGTGACTCTGACCCTTACCTTCGCATGAATGCGATCGCGGCGTTTTCTGGTTCGGAGTTTTCAGGCGAAGATCGATTGGTGCAGGCGCTGCGAGCCTCGGTGTTGATCAAACAGCCGCTCACCGTATCGTATCGGGAAGCGGAACTCGCTTTCGCGCAAGTGGGTGACGCGCAATATTCTCAAGCGCAAATCGAATCCATGCTGAGCGACGCATTGGCAGCTGGCAACACCGACATCGCTGAGATCCCTGCGGCATATAGCTCGTTTTTGGCACTACGTTCTTTGATCGAAGAAAAAGTTGCGTCCGGCGACACTCCCGATTTCGAACGGCTAGAGAATGTCCTGAAGCCCGTTGTGCGGGGCATAGAACGGATGCAGTCCCAAAGCGCGGGTTCTTTACGTGAGGATGGAAACAACGAAGGCGCCCCTTCAGCTGGCATTGGTTCAAACGGTCAAGCACAAGCATCTGCGCCTGGCACGATTCAAAGCCGCGAGGACTGTCGGCGAGCGCTAGATCGAGTTTGTGATTATCTCGACCGCCACGAACCCAGCAACCCCGCCTCGCTGTTCGCTCGACGTGCGCAGCGCATGCTGAATATGCAGTTTCTTGACATCATGCGCGAGCTCTCGCCCGATTCTATTTCTCATCTCGAAATGCTCACCGGTGCGCAGCAGCGACAGGATTTCTAGTCCAACCCGTACGGTTCTTCTCTTTTCTTTTCATCAAGGAGTAATACATCATGGCAGCGAAAAAAAGTGGTCAAAAATGGATCGCCAAAAATCGCGCTCCGCGCGTGCAGATCGAATACGACGTCGAAGTCTACGGCTCGGAAAAAAAGGTTCAGATCCCGTTCGTGATGGGGGTGATGGCGGATCTGTCGGGCAAGTCAGAAGAGCCGTTGCCAGAGATCGCTGATCGAAAATTCACTGAAATCGACTTTGATAATTTCGACGCGCGGATGAAGGCGATCAAGCCTCGTGTGGCATTCACGGTGCCCAACACCCTGTCCGGTGAAGGCTACATGTCCGTGGACGTAAGTTTTGAGAACATGGATGATTTCTCACCTGCGGCCGTTGCGAAAAAAGTAGGTGCGCTCAACCAACTTCTCGAAGCGCGCACACAGCTCCACAATTTGTTGTCATACATGGACGGCAAGTCCGGCGCTGAGGAGTTGCTTTCAAAAGTGTTGCAAGACCCAGCGTTGATGAACTCGTTGTCTTCGGCACCGAAGCCAAGCGACACTCCTAGCGCTTAACGTCGATCTCATAGATAGGAACCCAAATATGGCTACCGAAAATCAAAGCGCATCCGCCCTAGCGAATGTGGAATTTCAGGGTAACGAATTCGCCTCATTACTCAATAAGGAATTCAAACCAAAGACCGATGAGGCGCGTGGCGCGATCGAGTCAGCTGTACAGACGCTGGCCCAGCAGGCGTTGGTTCACAGCAACACTATCTCGACCGACGCGTTCCGTACGATAGAAGGGCTGATTGCCGCCATCGACAAGAAGCTTTCTGATCAGATGAACTTGATCCTCCATCACGAAGATTTTCAGAAACTTGAGGGCTCGTGGCGTGGATTGAAGTATCTGGTCGACAACTCAGATCCTGATGAGATGCTCAAGATTCGAGTGATGAATATCTCGAAAAATGACCTGCGCAAAACGATGCGCCGCTACAAGGGTACGGGTTGGGATCAAAGTCCGATCTTCAAAAAGCTCTACGAAGAGGAATACGGCCAATTCGGCGGTGAGCCTTACGGCTGCTTGGTGGGCGATTACCATTTCGACCATAGCGCGCCTGATGTTGAACTGCTTGGCGAAATGGCTCGTGTCGCCGCCGCTGCGCACGCCCCATTTATTGCGGGAGCTTCGCCCGCAATCATGCAGATGAACTCGTGGCAAGAACTGTCCAATCCGCGCGATTTGACCAAAATTTTCAGCAACACGGAATACGCCGCGTGGCGCGGACTTCGCGATTCAGATGACTCGAAATACGTTGGTTTAGCGATGCCGCGTTACTTGTCGCGCATGCCTTACGGCGCAACGACAAATCCGGTGGAAGAGTTTGCGTTTGAGGAGGACACAGAAGGCGGCTCACACGCGAAGTACACGTGGTCCAACTCAGCCTACGCGATGGCGGCCAACATCAATCGTTCATTCAAAGAGTACGGCTGGTGCACCTCCATTCGCGGCGTTGAGTCCGGCGGCGTCGTCACAGATTTGCCGGCGCACTGCTTTCCCACTGACGATGGTGGCGTCGATTTGAAATGTCCCACGGAAATCGCCATTAGCGACCGCCGCGAAGCGGAGTTGGCGAAGAACGGCTTCATGCCGCTGGTGCACAGAAAGAATACCGACGTAGCGGCTTTCATTGGAGCGCAGTCGTTGAACAAGCCTGCTGAGTACTACGACTCCGACCCCACGGCCAATGCCAATTTGGCCGCACGCCTGCCGTATATG
>JAGNQL010000194.1 GCA_017989135.1 Burkholderiales bacterium | reverse complement strand
CATTCCAAGAGACCGGAGGCCTTGACATCCCAAAAGGTTGGACCGTCGAGCCCGTTGGCGAAGTGGTCGGTTGCGTCGGCGGTGGAACGCCGAGCACTGCCGAGCCGAAATACTGGGAAGGCGGCACGCACCACTGGACGACACCGAAAGACTTTTCGTCACTTCAAGCACCAATCCTCTTAGACACCGACCGCAAACTCACGGATGCTGGCATCGCAAAGATTTCGTCAGGCCTTCTTCCTGCCGGAACGCTGCTGCTTTCGTCGCGCGCTCCCGTCGGCTACCTTGCATTCGCGGCGATGCCTGTCGCCATCAATCAGGGATTCATTGCGATGAAGTGCAACGAGCGCGCTTCGAACTACTTTATGTTGAACTGGTGTCAGGCAAACATGGCGGAGATCGAAAGCCGTGCGACAGGTACAACCTTCGCCGAAATTAGCAAGCAGAACTTCCGCCCGATTGCTGTCGTGCTGCCGCCGAAGGAAATCATGGCTGCCTTCACCGCGAAAGTCGCGCCGCTTTACGCTCAAATCACAGCTAACCTCCACCAATCCCGCACCCTCGCTACCCTCCGCGACACGATGCTGCCGAAGCTGTTGAGTGGGGAGTTGCGCGTCACCGATGCCGAAATGATGGCCGCAGAGACTGTATGACGCCCGCGTTCAGCGATTACCTGATATTTGTGGACGAGAGCGGTTCGCCCAGCATGGGCGGCAGCATTGATCCGCAATATCCGCTGTTCGTATTGGCGTTTTTGTTGGTGAAGAAGAGCGACTATGCGCAGGTGGTGTGCCCAGCGGTGAGCGCGTTCAAGTTCAAGCACTTTGGGCACGATCAGGTGATCCTGCATGAACGGGAGATTCGCAAGGATTTAGGCGCGTTCAGTTTCTTGAAAACACCGCAAATCAAGCAGGCGTTTCTGGATGAATTGACTCATTTGATGGCTTTGATGCCGGTGCAGTTGTGTTGCGTGGTGATCGACAAGGCGAAGCATCAGGCGAAATACAAGACGCCCGCCAACCCGTACCATCTGGGGTTGCAGTTTGGGCTGGAGCGGGTGTTGGGGTTTCTCGAAAAGCATGGGGAACACCACAGCGCACATGTGATCGTGGAATGCCGGGGCAAGAACGAGGACGACGATCTGGAGCTTGAGTTTCGTCGTATCTGCGACGGCTCGGCGTTTACGGCTTCGAAACTCAAACTCGAAGTGGTGTTTGCCGATAAGAAGTCGAACGCGGTGGGCTTGCAGCTCGCAGATTTGATGGCGCGCCCGGTGGGGATGTCTGTGCTGAAACCCAATCAACCAAACCGTGCGGTTGATGTGATCCGCCCGAAATTGATGGCGGTGAACGGAAGAACGACAGGCTGGGGGCTAAAGTGTTTTCCATAGCCGCTGACAGGTTCTCGGCCCAAAAAAACAAAAGGCCCCGGCAATCGCCGGAGCCCCATGTCGACCGAGAATCCCCAGTCCTTGAGCCTGATTTTACACAAATGTGTACGAAATTACCACTGAAGCACCATGCCAGCACTCAGAGCAGTTAGCGTTCCAAACTCTCGGTACTTATCCATAACTACCGAAACTATGGAACAATGAGTGCATGGCAGCACCGCCCAAAACACCGCTACAAAAGCACCTGCGCCGCGCCGGCACGGCGCGGTCGCGGGAGTTGGTGGCCGCTGGATTTACACGCAGCGAGCTTTCGCGCGGCGTTGCAACGGGCGAGTTGGTACGTGTGGGGCGGGGCCTGTATGCGCTGCCGGGTGTTGAGCTTAGCGAACACGGAAGCCTTGCGACCGTGGCCAAGCGCGCGCCGGGCGTGGTGTTTTGCCTGTTGACGGCGCTTCGGCTGCATGAGCTGACGACGCAAGCGCCGTTCGAAGTGTGGATTGCCATCGGCAACAAGAGCCATCCGCCGCGGCTGGATTACCCGCCGCTGCGGACGATGCGTTTTTCGGAGGCGTCGCTGCGTGCGGGCGTGGAAACCAGGGCGATTGATGGCGTGCCTGTGCACGTGACGGGCGTTGCCAAAACTGTGGCGGACTGCTTCAAATTTCGCAACAAGATTGGGCTGGATGTGGCGCTGGAGGCGCTGCGCGATGCGCTCAAAAGCCGTAACGCGAACGCAGATGAGCTCTGGAAATACGCGAAGATCAATCGAGTGACGAACGTGATGCGCCCGTATCTGGATGCCGTAGCGTGAGCGTGAATCTCGCCGCATCGATCCGCGCGCGATTGCTCAATCGCGCGAAGGAGCGCGGCGAGGATTTCAATCAGGTGCTGGCGCGATTTGCGACTGAGCGCTTCTTGTTTCGGCTATCTACGCTGCCAGCACGCAATACGCTGTGGCTGAAAGGCGCGAAGCTGTTTGACCTGTGGTTTGACGTGCCCCACCGTCCGACGCGAGACGTAGACTTTCTCGGATTCGGGCCGATTGATGCTGAGGCGTTGCGCAAGACGGTGGCGGAGATATGCGGCGTACCGGGCGATGATGGAATGGTGTTCGACGCTGATTCGATTGTCATTGAGGACATTCGAGAAGATGCGCGCTATGGCGGGCTGCGGGTGCGACTGGTCGGTAAGTTGGGCAACGCACGTTCCACCGTGCAGCTTGACGTGGGATACGGCGATGCCGTTACACCTGGCCCGGAAGAAGCCGTGTACCCGACACTACTCGACGAGTTCCCTGCGCCGCGATTACGCGTTTATCCACGCGCGACAGTGGTGGCAGAGAAGCTGGAGGCCGTTGTCAGCTTGGGCATGGCCAATAGCCGAATGAAGGATTTCTACGACTTGCGTGCTCTGGCGGAAGAGGGGCTCCTAGACCCCGAGCTGCTCGCTGAGGCGATTGCCGCGACGTTTGCGCGGCGGGGGACGCAGGTGCCAAACGTAGTGCCGCTTGGTTTGAGTGATGAGTTTGCACTTGATCATACGAAGACTACGCAGTGGAAGGCATTTCTGGGCAAAAATCGACTGACCGCATCGGAGCTGACTGACGTCGTCGCCGACATTCGAAAGTGGTTGGAAGAACCATTGTCGTTGGTGAGACAGCAAAAGGGGAAGCCCAGTGGCAATTAACGAATCCGTGATCGAAGACGCCACGCTCGAATGGTTCGCGGAGCTTGGCTATGCCATCGGGCATGGACCACACATCGCACCGGGTGAACCGGCGGCGGAACGTGGGTCGTTTGCTGATGTGGTGCTCGTGGGCCGCTTGCGTGATGCGATTTGGCGATTGAATCCGGCGATTCCCGAAGAGGCGCGCGACGAGGCTTTGCGCAAAGTGCTGCGTGTGGGAACGCCGTCACTTGTGCAGACGAATCGGGCGTTTCACCGGCTGTTGCGCGATGGCGTGCCCGTGGAATATGCGCGGGCGGACGGCAGCATTGCGGGCGACCATGTGCGATTGGTGGACTTCGATGCCGTGAGCGCGAACGATTGGTTCGCGGTGAATCAATTCACGGTGATCGAAGGGCAGAACAACCGGCGGCCCGACGTTGTGGTGTTCGTCAATGGCTTGCCGCTGGGGCTAGTTGAGCTGAAGAATCCGGCCGACGAAAACGCGACGATCTGGAGCGCGTATTCGCAGTTGCAGACGTACAAAGCGGAGATTGCGACGCTGCTGCATTACAACGCGGCGCTGGTTTTGAGCGATGGCGTTCAGGCGCGCATTGGCTCGCTGACGGCAAATCAGGAATGGTTCAAGGTGTGGCGCACGATTGACGGCGAGACCGATGCGCCGAAAGCAGCGCTTGAGCTTGAGGTGTTGGTGCGCGGAGTGTTCGAGCGGAAGCGCTTTCTGGATTTGCTCCAGCATTTCGTCGTGTTTGAGGAAGACCCCGATTCTGGAGCGGTGCACAAGATCATCGCGGGCTATCACCAGTTTCATGCCGTGAACGCGGCCGTCGAGGAGACGGTTCGCGCGAGCGGAATGACGGACATCAACGTCGCGCGCCATCAGCCGGAAACGGGAACATACTGGGCGGGCCGGATGCATGGCGGAAAGCCCGGCGACCGGCGCGCAGGTGTGGTGTGGCACACGCAGGGCAGCGGCAAGAGCTTCTCCATGTTGTTCTACGCCGCGCGCATGGTACGCCACGCCGCGATGCAAAACCCGACGCTGGTGGTGCTGACCGATCGCAACGATCTGGACGATCAATTGTTCGGGCAGTTTCAGCGTTGCCACGACATTTTGGGGCAGACGCCGGTGCAGGCGGCCAATCGGGACAAGCTGCGCGAACTCCTGGCGGTTGCCAGCGGCGGTGTGGTGTTTACGACGATTCAGAAGTTTTTGCCTGAGAAGGGCGAGAAGATGCCCGCGCTGAGTTCGCGCCGGAACATTGTGGTGATCGCGGATGAGGCGCATCGCAGCCAGTACGACCTGATCGATGGTCTTGCGCGCCACATGCGGGATGCGTTGCCGCAAGCGTCGTTCATCGGTTTCACTGGAACGCCCATTGAACAAACCGACGCCAACACACGAGCGGTGTTTGGCGACTACATCTCGATCTACGACATTCAGCGCGCGGTGGCCGACAAAGCCACGGTGCCGATTTATTACGAGAGTCGCATTGCAAAGCTCGGCCTGAACGCGTCCGAGTTGCCAGCGATTGATGAGGAATTCGACGAGATCACCGAAGACGAAGAGCTGAGTCGCAAAGAAAAACTCAAAACGAAGTGGGCCGCGCTGGAAGCGCTTGTAGGTGATCCGAAGCGCGTGAAATTGATTGCCGCGGATCTGGTGAAGCATTTTGAAAAGCGCATGGACGCGATGGACGGCAAGGCGATGATCGTCTGCATGAGTCGTCGCATTTGCGTGGATTTCTATAACGCGTTGATCGAGTTGCGGCCCGATTGGGCGATTGCGAAAGACGATGATGCTGAAAGCGAAAAAGGGAAGAAGTGTGTCGTCAAAGTGGTGATGACCGGCAGCGCTGACGACGGCCCGGAATGGCAGCGTCACATCCGCAGCAAGGACAAGCGGAGAAGACTCGCCAACCGTTTCAAGGACAGCAAAGACCCGTTCCGCATCGTCATCGTGCGCGACATGTGGCT
>JAGNQL010000038.1 GCA_017989135.1 Burkholderiales bacterium | reverse complement strand
TTTTTGTCGATCCGTGTCCTCGGCGACAACGGTCTCATGGACTCGACCTATACCGGCGGCGGCTACAAGACCGTCGGCACCACGTCTGATCGCGCCAATGACGCCGTGCTTCAATCCGACGGAAGGGTGGTGATTGCCGGTTCGTGCGACAACGGCAGTGCGTTCACGATGTGCAGCGTGCGCTTGCAACGTGGGCCTGATGTGGGCCGCAATTGCTCGATGGACATTGACGGCGACGGCCGCGTCGGCGCAACCACCGACGCGCTTCTTTTGGCGCGCGCATCGCTCGGCGTAAATGGAGCGGCAATCCTTGGCGGCATCACGTTTCCGGCACACGCAACCCGAAAAACGTGGCCCGCAATTCGCGATTACCTTGCCCTGCACTGCGGCATGACGGGACTCTCGCCTTAAACACCTCGCCAACAGCTTGGTGCAGCCACCGACCGCTGTACGGTCGTTTGGCGGCATTTTTATTGATTGTTGACTTAGACATAAAAATGGCTGAAAGCGCCGCCTGGCGGTCGCTGACTGGATAAAGTTGTTAATAAAAATGTAGGCGACGACTTGGCGTCGCTCGGTGCCACGAGGAGCGCGGCCAATTCCGCGCGTAGAAATCGCTTAAATGAACAACATTGGGCCGAGTCCGCGTACGAGGCCTTCGTAAAGCGCGCCGTGGAGCGTCGCGCCTACTGCGATTGGTCCTGACGCAAGTGTTCAATCAACAACCGTGCTGCGGCGGACAGCGTGTCACCCTCGCGGTAGCAAATCGTGAAACGCCGCTTCGCCCATGGCTCGTCAAGCGGAATGCAGCGCAGGCCGTACACATCTAGATATGGAGCCGCCACTTCGCGCGGCACCACGCAAATCGCTAGGTTCGCGCGTACGACGCGCAGCGCCGCCTCGAAGTTTGTGACCACCACGCGCTGCCGCAAGCGTTTGCCTTGCGACGCTGCGGCGCGCGTGAGCATGACGCTTACGGCGCTCGACGCAGCCATCCGTACTTGGTCGTGATCAAGCGTATCCGCGAAGGTCACTGCAGCGCGGCTCGCGAGCAGATGTGAGGGATGCGCTGCGACGGCGAGCGTGTCAGTGCGGTAGGCCGCGGTTTGCAAACCCGAAAAATCCGCCGCATCCCAGCAAATCCCGAGCGAGGCCGCGCCTTCGCGCACGCCGCGCACAATGTCGACGCTGAACCGTTCGTCCATGCTCACTTGAATGTCGCGATGGGCGGGCAGCGCGAGAAATGCGGCAACGTCGTCGGCCAACGATTCAGCCATCACAGAGGCCGATGCGAGCACGCGCACTTCGCCGCGCACACCCGAGGCATAACCCGCCATCGCCTGCTCGATACGGCTCGCCGTGGCGAGCATGTCGCGCGCGTGCTCCAAGAGGGTGAGCCCGGCAGCGGTAGGCTCCACGCCGTGACGACGCCGCAGTAAGAGCGGGACACCAAGGTTGTCTTCAAGTTGAGCGAGCCGCTTGCTCACCGCCGAACCCACGAGGTTTGCGGCGCGCGCAGCATGCGCCATATTGCGCGTTTCGCAAACGGCGATGAAGAGGCGCAGCGTCGTGAGGTCTAGATCGCGCATGGCGTTTTGTGTTTCTATAACAGAATATCTAGATTCGATTTTTATCGTTTCATGCCGGATATGGCAAATCTAAAATAACAGCAGGCGTTGCCAGTTGTAGGCGCGGCATCAGCCGCGCTGACGCAAGCGGGAGCGCCGAACTTAGCGCGGCAGATGCTGCGCCTACATTGAATTCGTTGCTGAGAGCGTTATGAAAACACCCGTCACCGTCCGCGAAGTGGGTCTGCGCGATGGCTTGCAGAGCATCGCAACGATTCTTCCCACCGCACAAAAGCTTGAATGGATTACGGCGGCTTATGCGGCTGGGCAGCGCGAGATCGAGGTCGGCTCGTTTGTGCCTGTGCGGTTGTTGCCGCAGCTCGCCGACACCGCAGAATTGGTCGCGCACGCGAAGACGCTGCCAGGACTTAAAGCGTCGGTGCTGGTGCCGAACTTGAAGGGTGCCCAGCGAGCCATCGAAGTCGATGCGCACGCGTTGTTGGTGCCAATTTCTGCGAGCGCGGCGCACAGTGCGGCCAACGTTCGCAAGACGCCCGACGAGATGATCGCAGCGATCGCGCAGATCCGCGCGGCACGCGATGCAGTTGGCTCGAAAATCCGGATCGAGGTGGGCATGAGCACGGCGTTTGGTTGCACGATTCAAGGCGAAGTTTCGGAAGACGAAGTGCTCCGTTTGTTGCAGGCCTCGCTTGATGCCGGTGCGGACTGTGTCGGCCTCGCAGATACTGTCGGCTACGCCGATCCGGCACAGGTTCGACGCTTGTACGAGAAGGCGTTTCGCGCGGTCGGCGACAAGCTCGCGTGTGCGCACTTTCACGACACGCGCGGGCTCGCGCTGGCGAACGTGTGCGCAGCTCTCGACGTGGGTGTGCGTCGCTTCGACGCGTCGCTCGCGGGCATTGGCGGCTGCCCGCACGCGCCAGGCGCAAGCGGCAACGCTTCGACCGAAGACGTTGTGTTTATGCTGGAGCGGATGGGCTTCGACACGGGCGTAAATTTGAGCGCGCTGCTCGCGCTGCGCAAGCGCGTGACCGAGTGGTTACACGGTGAACAATTTGGCGGTGCGATATGGCGCGCGGGGATGCCAAAAGCGGCCTGACCGTCGCGCGGGCACTGCCCCACAAATACTTGGAATCGACGATCACTATGACTCAAAAACAACTCCCGCTGACAGGTCTCCCGGCGCACAAGGGCAAAGCCCTGCCGTTGGCAGGTCTTCGCGTCGTCGAATTCACCCACATGGTGATGGGCCCGACCTGCGGCATGGTGCTGGCCGACATGGGTGCAGAGGTGATTAAGGTCGAACCGATCGAGGGAGATCGCACGCGGCATTTGCTGGGTGCCGGCGCTGGGTTCTTTCCGATGTTCAACCGCAATAAAAAGAGCATCGCGATTGATCTGCACAACCCGGAAGGTGCGGCGGTCGCGCGCAAACTTGCAGCGAGCGCTGACGTTGTTGCAGAAAATTTCAAGCCGGGCACGATGGCGAAGTACGGACTTGATTACGCAACGCTCAGTCAAGTCAACAAGCGCCTGATTTACGTAACCTGCAAAGGCTTTTTGCCCGGACCGTACGAACACCGCACCGCGCTCGACGAGGTCGTGCAGATGATGGGCGGCCTCGCGTACATGACCGGCCGCCCCGGTGACCCGTTGCGCGCGGGCACAAGCGTGAACGACATCATGGGCGGCATGTTTGGCGCGATTGGCGCGCTCGGTGCGCTCGTGCAGCGTGGCATCACGGGCAAGGGGCAGGAGATTGCGTCCGCGCTCTTTGAAAACAACGTGTTTCTCGTCGGTCAGCACATGCTGCAATTCGCGATCACCGGCAAACCGGCCTCGCCGATGCCTGATCGCATTTCCGCATGGGCGGTGTACGACGTGTTCACCGTGAAAGACTGCGAACAAATTTTTCTAGCGGCGGTAAGCGATGCGCAATGGTCCACGTTTTGCCATCTGCTGGGCTTCGCCGATTTGTTGGCCGACCCACGATACGCAACGAACAACGAGCGTGTGGAGCAAAGAAAAACGCTGATGCCTGTGCTTCGCGAGCGTTTGTCGAAGCTTTCCGCTGCGCATCTCGCGGCCGAATTTGAAAAAGCAGGCTTGCCATTTGCGCCAATCCGCAAGCCCGAAGAACTATTCGACGACGAACACCTCAACGCCACGGGTGCACTCGCCGACATCACATTGCCCGACGGCGAACACGCAGGCGAAACCGCGCGTGCAACGCTCCTGCCGTTCACGATGGATGGCCATCGCCTAGGCGTGCGCCTCGACCCGCCAACGCACGGCGCACATACGCGCGAGTTGCTAGCCGAATTGGGATTGCCACAAAAAGAAATCGCGACTCTGTTGAAGGCGCGCTCGGTTGCTTAGCCCAGAAGCGGTAGGCGCGACAGATGCCGCGCCCACAAAGAAACGAAATCAATAAGGAGATTGCCATGAAATTCAAACGCCGCTACGTTCTCGGCTCGGCGCTCGGCGCGCTCGCCACACTCACATTGGCCGCCGCACTTCCGTCGTTCGCGCAGAGCGAGAAGCTCACCAAACTGATCCTGCCTTTCGCCGCGGGCTCCGGTGTTGATGTGATTACGCGCGCAAGCAGCAAGTCGCTCGCTGCGGCGCTCGGCGGTGCAGTGGTCATCGACAACCAGCCCGGCGCAGGTGGCATCGTCGGAACGAGCGCGCTAGTGAAGTCTGCGCCCGACGGCGCAACGCTTTCAGTTGTTTCGAATAACCACGTGATCTATCCGAGCGTCTACAAATCGCTGCCGTTCGACCCGATCAACGACATCACACCCATCGCAGTCATGGGCACGACGCCGATGGTGTTAGTCGTGCATCCGAAAGTGTCGGCTCAGAATTCAAAGGATCTGATCGCACTTTTGAAAGCGAAGCCTGATGCTATGAACTACGCCTCCAGCGGCAACGGGACGATTCTTCATCTCGCCGCTGAGATGTTTCTTGACGAAGCTGGCGTAAAAGCGAAACACATCCCGTACAAGGGCGTCGGGCCGATGATTACTGATCTCATCGGCGGTCAGGTGGAATTTGGTGTGCTCGCCCTGCCCGCGATTCAAGCGCATTTGAAAAGCGGCGCATTGCGCGCCATCGGCACGTCAAGCAAAGCGCGTCTCGCGGCAGCGCCGGAAATTCCAACCTTCGCAGAGCAAGGGCTGCCCGGCTACCTCGTCGAGGGCTGGTTCGCGGTGATCGGGCCTAAGAATTTGCCCGCAGCCGAGGTCAAACGCGTGCATGCGGCGTTTACAAGCGCCTTTGCGTCTGCCGAAGTCAAAGAAACAATGAACAAGCAAGGCAACAACATCGCAATCAGCACGCCGGAAGCTGCTACCGCATTCTTCAAGTCCGAGATGGAAAAGTACGCGAAGCTCGTAAAGATGGCGGGCGTCAAGCTCGACTAGCGTCGCATCAACATCTTTTCGCGACTAACGACCGCCAGGCGGTCGTTAGTCGCAGCTTTATCGATTAGTCGACCTATTGCAAAAAATCGATCTAAAGGCCGCTGCCTGGCGCTTAAGGCCTAAAAGCTGTTGGCCTCACAGACACACCAATCAGGCCTCAGAAATCATGATTTCGGTCGTAATTGTCGCCGTGCTTCCGAGCATCGCTGTTGCGGAGCAATATTTTTCTTTAGAGAGCTTCACTGCGCGCTCAACCGCCGCCGGATCAAGCCCTTTTCCGGTCAATTTAATCGTTAGCTTGATTGCAGTGAAGACTTTTGGGTCGGTATCCGCGCGTTGTGCGTCGGCCTCGACGTGCAGGCTTGTGAAATTTTGTCGCGACTTCCGCAACATCAGCACCACATCAAATGACATGCAGCTCGCCGCGCCAGCGAGCACTAACTCCATTGGCCGCGCGCCGGTATTTCGACCGCCGTATTCCGGCGCGCCGTCGATGACCAGCGCGTGACCGGAGCCTGTTTCGGCCACAAATTGAACGTTATCGACCCACTTGATTGTTGATTTCATAAGTTTTTTCCGGACACCGGATTGGTTAGAGTTTGTTGTCTAGAGAATTATTGCTGCGAAGCAATAAACAGTGTTGACTTGTGCGGTGCAGCATGGTTGAATAGACCCATCGCCTAGTTCCTCCTCCTTACTAGGTGATTGATGTCCTCCTTCCTCCTCCTTTGGTGAGACATCTTTAACGGCAGGCCTTCGGGCTTGCCGTTTTCTTTTGTGCTTTCGGTGCGCCGAAACGCCCGTATGCGGCGCAGCACAAAATCCTGCACGTTGCCCTTGTTCGGCGCTATACTAGCGGGCTTGCTGCAATTTTTGTCAAAGAATTTTGCAGGTTAACAAGGCAACTAAGAACGCCGCGCTGACCGCTCCGAGTCCAAAAACACTGAGTGGCAAGTCCGGCAAATAAAGCGCTCAACGACAGCTCCCGAAGTTTTGGGGGCACCGTAGTTCGCAAAACACCAAAAGAGTCTAAGCAATGAAAACCTTTTCAGCAAAGCCGTCTGACATCAAGCAGGAGTGGATCCTGGTTGACGGTACCGACAAAGTGCTCGGTCGTCTCGCCACGCAAATCGCGATCCGTCTTCGCGGCAAACATAAAGCCATCTACACGCCACACATGGACACGGGCGATTTCGTCATCGTGACCAACGTGGAAAAACTGCGTGTTACCGGCAACAAAGCTTTCCAAAAAACGTATTTCCGTCACTCGGGTTACCCAGGCGGAATCTACGAAACCAACTTCGAAAAGTTGCAAGGCAAATACCCTGACCGTGTGTTGATGCACGCTGTCAAAGGCATGCTGCCAAAAGGCCCGCTGGGCTACGCACTGCTCAAAAAGCTCAAGTGCTACACCGGCGATGCGCATCCGCATGCCGCGCAACAACCCAAAGCTGTCACGCTGTAATCGACCACCCAAGGAATCATCAAAATGATCGGTAATTTCCACTACGGTACGGGTCGTCGCAAAAGCGCTGTGGCTCGTGTATTCATCAAATCTGGCAAAGGCGCCATCGTTGTAAACGGTAAGCCTGTTGATCAGTTCTTCGCTCGCGAAACTGGCCGCATGATCGTGCGTCAGCCGCTTGAGTTGACCAACAACCTCGAATCGTTTGACATCATGGTCACGGTCGCCGGCGGCGGCGAATCGGGCCAAGCTGGTGCAGTGCGCCACGGTATCACTCGTGCGCTGATCGAGTACGACGCAGCGTTGAAACCTGAGCTGAAAAAAGCTGGTTTGGTTACGCGTGATGCGCGTGAAGTTGAACGTAAGAAAGTCGGCTTCCGCAAGGCGCGTCGTCGTAAGCAGTTCTCGAAGCGCTAAGCCTACCAAGGCTCGCTCCCTTCCGCTCCGCGCAGCTTGCTGCGCGAGCTGCGAGAGGAACCACAAAGGCCGCGGAAACGCGGCTTTTGTTTTTTGTAGATGGCCCCATTTTGCAAACGTTCGTTTGACACTTAATTCCTCTTAAGCTGTCATAGAGAAAAATGTGTTCTATTACGGGCTCGATTCGGCGAACGAGCAGCCACCGATCACAGGAAAGCATCAGTCATGAGCGCAGACAAAAAAATCAAAGTTGGCATTGTTGGCGGCACCGGCTACACCGGCGTTGAGCTGCTGCGTATGCTCACGCTGCACCCGAACGCAGCCGTGACCATGATTACCTCGCGCAAAGAAGCGGGTACGCGCCTCGACGCGATGTTCCCCAGCTTGCGTGGCCGCTGCGATCTCGTTTTCAGCGACACGGCCACGGCTGACCTGACCCAATGCGACGTCGTTTTCTACGCCACACCGCACGGCGTGGCGATGGCCGATGCGCCGAAGCTCGTGCCTGCGGGCGTGAAAATTATTGACCTTGCAGCGGACTTTCGCTTCAAGGATTTGGCGGTGTTCGAGAAGTGGTACAAGCTCACGCACACCTGCCCAGAGCTCAACGCCAAAGCGGTTTACGGTCTGGTTGAACTCAACCGCGACGCGATCAAAAATGCGCAGATTATTGGCAACCCCGGTTGCTATCCAAACACGATGCAGATTGGCTTTGCGCCGTTGCTCAAGGCAGGCGTGGTCGACGCAGGCCATTTGATCGCCGACTGCGCGTCCGGTGTTTCCGGCGCGGGCAAGAAAGCGGAGGTGGACTATCTCTTCACCGAAGCTGGCGATAACTTCAAGGCTTACGGCGTCTCGGGTCACAGGCATCATCCGGAAACCGTTGCTCGGTTGCAGGAAATGACGTCTGACAAAGTAGGTTTGCTGTTCACGCCACATCTCACGCCGATGATTCGCGGTATGCATTCCACGCTCTACGCGCGACTCAACAGCAAAGGGCTCGCACTCAGCAACGCCGAACTTCAAGCGTTGTTTGAAAACGCCTACAAGGGCGAAGCGTTCATCGACGTGATGCCGTTTGGCGCCATGCCCGACACGCGCTCAACGCGCGGCAGCAACACCCTGCGCCTCGCACTGCATCGTCCGCAAGACGGCGACACTGTGGTTGTGCTTGTGGTTCAAGACAACTTAGTCAAAGGCGCAGCAGGTCAAGCCGTGCAGTGCATGAATTTGATGTTCGGTCTACCCGAAACGGCAGGGCTCGACACCATGCCGTTGTCGCCCTAGACCGCAGCGCAACGTACCCCAGCGCATGGCACTCTTCCGCTCCGACCGCATCATTTCCGACTTGCGTCGCCGCTTCGGTATTTCTGCGCCGAAGCTCGCCGTGCGCACGCATTGGTCATGGAAGGTCAAGGGCACGATTCTAGGGATCGCGGCGCTGATTTTGGCTGGACTGTTCTACGGTGGTTTTGATGCCGGCCGGATTTTTGCGGGCTTCAACATCGGCAAGGTTGAGGAAGAGCGCAAAAAAATGACCGAGGAGCTGGTTACGCTGCGCGCGGAAAACGCGCAGCTCAAGCGCAACAGCATCGAGTTAACGAATTCGTCACAAATGGCTCTGGGCGCAAAGGATGTCCTCTCGAAGCAAATTATTTCACTGCAGGCAGAGAACACGCAGCTAAAAGAAGAAGCCGCGTTTTTCGAAAAACTACTAGGAAGCAAAACCGCCGGTAAAAATGGACTGGCGGTACAACGCTTGCAAGCCGAGCGCGAGACCGGCGATAGCTACCGTTTCCGCGCCCTCGTAGTACAAGGCAGCGCCGATGCGCCGTTCAAAGGTCGCGTCAGCATGACTGCTACCGCTGTGCAAGATAACGGGAAGCGCATTACGATCAATCTGCCCGAGGAACAAGCCGATCTGCTACCCTTGTTGGCACTAGATTTCAAGACCTATCAGCGCGTCGAAGGCGTCATAAAAGTGCCCGCCAATGCACAGCTGAAGTCGCTCGTCATGCGCGTGCTTCCGACGGGAAGTACAACGCCAAAAGCCACGCAGTCACTGCAACTCTGAAATAAATAACGCAAAGGATTCCCCATGTTCGGCAAGAAAAAAGCGCACATGCCACAGCGGCAGATCGACAGCCTGATCGGTGCTTCGACCACCATACAGGGCGACATCAATTTCACCGGCGGGCTGCGCGTTGATGGCGCGGTGAACGGCCATATTCATTCCACGGGCGAAGCGCCTTCAACGCTCGTTGTTAGTGAAAAAGCGAAGATCAGCGGCGAAATTCGCGTGTCACACGTCGTGATCGACGGCACAGTTGAAGGCCCGGTCGTGGCCACCGAGTATCTTGAGTTGCTGCCCAACGCGCGGATCACCGGCGACGTGAGCTATCGCACGCTCGAAATGCAGGTGGGTGCGGTCATTGATGGCCGTCTTTTGCACATGCAGCAAGACACGGCTGACGTGGTCGAGCTCAAACGCATCGGCACCACGACCTAAGCAGGTAAGCGCCGAAGGCTCGTTAAGCCCCTTCACACATCGCGGTTGAAAAGCAACGCGCGCGCCCCGATAATGTGGAGTGTGAGTCCAGTTGGCTCATCAGGAGAGACCTCAATGAATGCGATGACCGAACTGCCCGCCCCGATCAATTTCACCGATGCTGCGGCAAATAAGGTGAGAGATCTGATCATTGACGAGCAGAACCCGAACCTCAAGCTGCGCGTGTTCGTCACGGGCGGCGGCTGCTCGGGCTTTCAGTACGGCTTCACCTTCGACGAAGAAGTCAACGAAGACGACACGCAGATGGTCAAGAACGACGTCACGCTATTGATCGACGCCATGAGCTACCAATACCTCGTCGGCGCAGAAATCGATTACAGCGACGGCTTGGAAGGCGCGCAATTCGTCATCAAGAACCCGAACGCGACATCCAGCTGCGGCTGCGGCAACTCGTTTAGCGCGTAACGCGCCAGCGTCTTTTCGGCGCGCCTCGCAAACCGCAAACGGCACCTTCGGGTGCCGTTTTTGTTTCTCGAACGGTGTTCGCGCTGGCATATCTGTGGGTGCGGGGTGGCCCGCGATCTCCCCGTCGAGTAGTCAATCGCGGGCTAGCCCGCTCCCACGTGTGCGTACGTCGCAATGTTAAGCGTTTGCAATCCATACAGCTTTTAAGCACGAGCGACTGCCAGCTGATCGTTCCTAGCACAAAAATACAATAGTCGACTAACGCAATAAATCGCGCGTAACGACCGTACAGCTGTCGTTCGCGCGAAAAAGCTGTATCAGCCGCAAATCTCAAGCCGGATAAACCGCGCCCAGAATCCGTGGCCCTTTCGCGCCGGTGACAGCGGGCATGTTCCCTGGTTCGCTGTTGAAGCATTGCCGCGCGAGCCATGCGAACGCGAGCGCCTCGACCTGCATCGCATCGACACCGATCTCCGCCGTTGAGCGCGCGCCCCGAATGCCGCGCATCAATCCCGCGTTGAACACACCGCCGCCGCAGACGAACGCCGCGCGGGTGCCAACCGCCTGTGAGATGCTCTGCGCGGTCAACGCCACCAGTGTCGCCTGAACGTCTTGCGGCGCGATCTCCGGCGCGCCGCTCGCTCGCGCCGCGTTGTGTTCGGCCACCACGCGGTCAGTCCACGCTGCGTTGAAGAGTTCGCGCCCAGTGCTCTTCGGCGCCGGCTGCGAAAAAAACGGCTCCGCGAACATGCGCACCAGCAGTGCCTGGTTCACCGAGCCAGTCAAGCCCCACGCGCCACCTTCGTCAAACGGTTTGCCCGTATTCCGCTCGCACCACGCGTCCAGCAGAGTATTGCCCGGCCCCGTGTCGAAGCCGCGAACAGGTTCCGCCGAGCCCGTCGGCGGCAGCAGCGTCACGTTGGCGATGCCGCCGATATTCACCACTGCGCGCGGCTCGTCGCCTTGAAACACTGCCGCGTGAAACGCCGGCACCAGCGGCGCGCCCTGCCCGCCTGCCGCCACGTCACGCGACCGAAAATCCGCCACCACGCTGATACCTGTCAGTTCTGACAGGTGCGCCGGCGCGTTGAGCTGCGTAGTGAAGCGGCGCTCCGGTCGATGACGAATCGTTTGCCCATGCGCCCCAATCGCTGCAATTTGCTCGGGTTTCAGTCCCGTTTTGGCCAACAGCGCTGTCACCGCGTCCGCATAGGCTCGTGCAAGCACCACAGACGCGTCGCCAGCGCGTTCAATCTCATCCGGGCCGCTCTGCATCAAAGCCTGCAACGCACCGCGCAGCGGCGCGGCGAACGGCACATGCACGTGCCCCAGCGTTTTCACCCCGCCATCCGAAAAATCCGCAACAACGGCGTCAACGCCATCAACGCTGGTGCCAGACATAAGGCCGATGTAGCGGTCGGTGAGGAGCATGTGTATTCCGTGAGATCGCCTCAGTCGGCGATAAAGTTAAGCATCGCGTCAATCCTAACAACATTGTGTATCGGCCGCGAACGCACGGCGAAACCTCGGCATGGTGGCTTAGGGCAGTGTTCACGCGTAATGCGCGGTTCCAATTCAACTCGCGCCAAGCAGCCATTCCCGAAACGCCGACATCGCGGGCGTCTCCTCCTTTGACGCAAGTCGCGTGAGCCAGTAGCTTCCGACGTCGACTTCGAGGTCGAATGGTTGCACCAACCTCCCTTCGTCGATCTCGCGACGAAACATGCCTGTTGGTGCGAGCGCGACGCCTTGGCCGCGCATCGCCGCTTGAACCATGAGCGTAGACGCGTCGAAGACGGGACCCCGTGGCTGGATGTGCGGGGCACCTGCGGCCTTAAGCCAAGCGTTCCAATCGGAGGCACGATACGACCGAAGGAGCGCAAATTTGCTCAGATCATCTGCACGCAGCAATTGCTTTGCAACCGCACGAGAGCACAGCGGCGACAACGGCGCACGCATGATGCGGGCTGCATCGACGCTTCGCCAGGCACCGTCGCCAAACTGAATACCGAAGTCCAAGTTGTCGCTCGCGAGATCAAGTTTGTTGTTGTTCGTGAGCAGACGCAGGTCGATGCGTGGATGCTGGGCGCGGAACTCGGCGATGCGCTCGATCAAGAATCCCACGGCGAAAGTACCGACGACGCCGACGGTCACCACCTCCTGCGGGCCGCCGAGCCGCACCGCATCGATTGCGCGCGTGAGCTGCGCAAACGCATCCGAGACTGCAGGCATTAAAGCTGCGCCCTCGTCGGTAAGCACCAACCCGCGCGCGGTTCGTCGAAACAATGCACGACCAAGCTGATCTTCGAGCGCTTTCACTTGGTGGCTCACGGCTGCTTGCGTGACGCACAGCTCGTCTGCCGCGTGCGTGAAATTTAAGTGCCGGGCTGCGGCCTCGAACGCGCGCAGCGTGTTCAACGAAACGCCCGAAAGCGACATCAATACCCCAAGAAAAAGTATGAACTGATCTCAAAGATCATACATTGCCTAGACTTCGGCGCGCGGGAAGAATCACGATCTTTCACATAGCAGTCATAACTATGAATATGAACAAACCTGGACGACGCTGCAGCACTCTGACTTCAGTCGCAGCAGCGCTCCCTAGCGCAACATTCGCAGGATCCCTCGCCGTGGGCACCGAACCCGGAGACGGCTCTCTCGCGACGCTCGAACACGCGGTCGGCGGCTCAACTGAGGTTACGGCCAATCCGTACGCCCACGGTATGACGCGGCTCGCTGTTGCAATAAAACGGTGTTGGGCGTTTTTGTTGGCGTCGGTAATTTCGTGCGGTGCGGTGGCCGACAATCGCGCAGTGGAGAGACCCGACTGGGGCAAGTACTTCGCCGAGTTTGGCGCGACCGGCACCATGGTCATCGTCGACGAGCGCCGGGGTGCCGCGAAGACCCTCGTGTTCAATCGCGATAGATCAGTACAGCGCTACTCCCCAGCCTCGACTTTCAAGATACCGCACACCCTTTTTGCGCTAGACGCAGGCGCGGTCGTCGATGAGTTTCAAGTATTCAAGTGGGACGGCGTAAAGCGAACCTTTGAAGGACATAACCAAGACCAGAACCTGCGTTCTGCAATGCGCAACTCTACGCTGTGGGTCTACCAGCGCTTTGCACGGCACATCGGCGAGGATAAAGCGGGCGCGTATTTGCGCAACTCGAATTACGGCAATGCCGATGCCTCAGCGACACGCGGCGACTATTGGGTCGATGGAAACTTGAGAGTGTCAGCGGTTGAACAAATTACCTTCCTCCGAAAACTGTATCGCAATACTTTACCTTTCAAAGTGGAGCATCAACGCCTAGTTAAAGATCTGATGATCAAGGAAGCCTCTTCAGAGTGGATCTTGCGCGCCAAAACTGGCTGGGAAGGACGCTACGGGTGGTGGGTAGGGTGGGTCGAGTCGCAGGACGGTGCTGTCTTCTTTGCGTTAAACATAGATACGCCACAGCGCATGCACGACCTACCCAAGAGAGAACAAATTGCACGCGCAGTTCTTCGGTCGATCGGGGCGCTTGACGCTGAATGATGCGCTGATGACTTCTGACGCAGCTCGTTGATGCCAACAATGGCTCAATCGGATCCGCACGACCGCCCACCACGGCTAGGGGGCGATACGCGGGGGGCTGTCTTATTGGCCAAGATGCGCGACGAGGCGCCGGCGACGCGAACGAGCGTCGTGAGCGTCGCCGCGACGTGGAAACGCGGTTTATTGCGACCGCAACCTTTTCCGTCTAAGTCGTTGATGCAGCTTATTGGCTAAAACGACGACTGCATAAGGCTTTTTGAAGTTTTTCTTGAATGTCGACATCGCAGTAAAATCGTCCGTAACGACCTGCTGGCTGTCGTTAACGCGTAAAAGCCGTTACGCACCAATCGCCGTTCGAGCGCACGCCACGCGCGGGCGATCACGTCGCAGCACGAAGCCCCGACGCTCCCCCGTAAAATTCAAGCGACCCCTAACCTTTCCCTCGTTCGTGCGATGGCCGACCGCCAAGCGAAGCTGGCGCGCGTTCTCTCCGCAAAAACTCATCGGTCACGCCGAGTTCGGCGCGCGCCGGCGTGACGACAACACATAGAAATTCCATGGCCCAAGCCACTCTCTCCGCCCAAGAACAACTCGACATCATGAAGCGCGGCTGCGACGAACTCCTCGTCGAAGCCGAGATGCTCAAGAAAATTGAAAAGAGCATCGCCACCGGTACGCCGCTTCGCGCGAAGCTTGGGCTCGACCCGACGCGTCCGGATTTGCACATTGGTCACTCGGTGGTGCTCAACAAGTTGCGCCAGTTTCAAGATCTGGGCCACACGGTGATTTTTCTCGTCGGCGATTTCACGTCGATGATCGGTGACCCGTCGGGCCGCAACGATACGCGCCCGCCGCTCGAACGCGAACAGATCATCGAAAACGCGAAGACCTATCACGCGCAGGCGAGCAAAGTGCTCGACCCCGAGCGCACCGAGATTCGCTACAACAGCGAATGGTCCGACCCGCTCGGCGCGGCGGGCATGATCAAGCTCGCGTCGCGCTACACGGTGGCGCGAATGATGGAGCGCGAAGACTTCACGCAGCGCTTCAAGAACGGCGTGCCGATTGCGATTCACGAGTTTTTGTACCCGCTGATGCAGGGTTACGATTCGGTCGCGTTGAAGGCCGATATCGAACTCGGTGGGACAGATCAGAAATTTAATTTGCTCATGGGCCGCACGCTGCAATCACAATACGGACAAGAGCAACAATGCATCTTGACGATGCCGCTCCTGGTCGGTCTCGACGGCACGGAGAAGATGAGTAAGTCGAAAGACAACTACATCAGCCTCACCGAGCCTCCGAGCGAAATCTTCGGAAAGGTCATGTCGATTTCTGACGAATTGATGTGGAATTACTACGACCTGCTTTCGTTCAAACCGGTTGCTGATATTGCGGCGGTGAAAGCGAAATGCGCAGCAAAAGCGATGAATCCACGCGACGCGAAAATTGGGCTCGCGCTAGAAATCGCCGCTCGCTTTCATTCGCCAGCGGATGCGGACAAGGCCCTCGCGGAATTCGAAGCGCGCAAAACCGGCGCAGCGCCTGAGAGCATGCCCGAGGTAACGATTCACTGTGCGGAAGACGCGATGCTCGCCACGCAAATTGCGAAGCAAGCGGACTTGGTTGCGAGCACCTCCGACGCCGGTCGCCTGATCGAAGGTCGCGGTTTCAAAGTTGACGGCGAAGTCATCGAAGACCGTCACGTCAAACTCGCGAAGGGACAGACCTACGTCATCCAAGCGGGCAAGCGCAAGTTTGCGCGGGTCACGTTAGCTTAGCTTGATGCGTTTTCCTCATTTGCTTCGCGCTACGCTTTTTGCGGGCGCTGCAATGTTCTGCATCGCCGCCAACGGCGCGCCCGTTCCGGCGCCTGACTACGCAAGCTATTTTGATCGACTGCCGTGCGTGAGTCGCATCGGTCGCTGCTTCAACGCAACTGTCGGCGGAAAGCCGGTCGCGGTCATTGCGGAGAAAGCAGAGTTTGAAGCATTGAAAGCGCAACTCAAAACGCTCAACAGCAATGTGCGCGACGTTTACTGGATCGTGAAAGACCCGGTCGATGGCAAGAAGGCACTCGACATCACGGTCGAGCCGACCGCCCTTGGGCTGCCGATCATTGGTGCGCCGAAAGAAGAGCCGGACGTTACCGTGTACGCGCTCGATGGGCAGGACCTAGACAGCAAGTCTGAGCAAGTGGCGCGCGACGACGTGCGCGTCGGTGGGCAAGCCATCGTGACGCAACAGGAAACGCTCACGCAGGATTATTTACCACCAGGGCGCTACGTATTTGCCGTGAAGTACCTCGGCAAAGAGAACTGGGATCGTAAGTGGATTTTTGTTACCGTAAAGTAAGCATCAACACGGAGAGCGCTGATGATTGATCACATGACATTTCGTGTTACCGACTCGGCAGCGACACGACGGTTGTACGAAGCCGCGCTCGCGCCATTGGGTTATCGCGTACTGCACGAGTTCGAGTTTGACGGTCAGAAGATGTTTGGAATGGGTTTCGACACTTCCGAAGGCACGAAAGTTACAACATGGTTTGTTCAGGGCGCGTCCGAATACGGCGAACCCGTCACGCGTGGCTGCCATCTTGCTTGGAAGGCGCCGACGCGCGCTGCGGTTGACGCGTTTTACGCTGCCGCGATGGCGCACGGCGCGAAGGACAACGGTGCGCCGGGAGTGCGGCCGCACTACCACCCGTCGTATTACGGTGCGTTCGTGATTGATCTACATGGCAACAACATTGAAGCGGTGTGCCACCAGCCGGAATGACCTTAGCACAGAGTCGTAAAACGGTAAGCGACGCAGGCCGGCACAAATGATCATGCTGTGGGTCTTTACCGTGTTCTGGTGCGGCATCAGTTTTCTGGTGTTCGGCAGCATGATTCGCGCGTCCGCACCCTGGTCGGCGCTGGCCTTTAGCGGCGTGTTCGCGCTGATCGGTGTGGCGCTGATAGTTGGCTTGGTGCTCACGCACATTCAACGCTGGCGGTTGGGGAAAGCCACGTTGGTCGCCGATCCAATTTCGGTCGAAGATGGCGATCGCGTGACGCTGCGATTGCAGCTTGAGCACAATGCGCTCGACACGCGCGAAGTGAAATTCGAACTCGCACTGCAAGAAGACGATGACGGTTGGTCGACGCGACGCAGCGAAAAGCGCACGGCGTTGTTGCATGCCGGCACATTAACCACCAGCGCGCGGTTTGTAATCGAACCCCACGCTCCACCCACCACCACAAGCCGACGTTGGCACGCCACGGCGACTGTGCGCGGTATGCGCTTTGCAAGTGTCGACTGCGATGTGATCGTTCTGCGCAGTGAGCGCGCAAAGCTGCCTTCCGACGAAACTTTCGCGCTCGACGCGGCGGCGATAGTCGATCCTGTAGCCGCTGCGCCCGATGGCGCGCGCGAACTAGCGCCGGGCGTGTGGACGTGGACGCACAGCTACGCGACGCTTCGCGGAATCGGCGTGTTCTTGCTGTGCTTCGCCTGCTTTTGGTTGTGGGGTTCGAGTAAATCAGTGTTTGTGGATCTCATCGCGCTCATTCGCGCCAGAGGTAACCCACTGGGGTCCCTGGGCGCGTTGTTGTTCCACCTTCCGTTTCTGATCGTTGGTATCGCGATTTTCATCGCTGCCCTAGGTGCGCTGACGCACCGATTCAAATGCGAGGCACGGAACGGCCAAGTACGCGTTCGCACCAGCGTGCTTGGCCGTCAACTATACGAACACACAATCAGCGCCGAAGACATCACGCACTTTCAGGCCGGTTCTTGGTTAACCAGCGGCAACGCCGTGTTGCGCTATTCCCTCGTCGCACGCACCGCGCACGGCGCGGCGGTGTTGCCCATTGAAGCGACGGGCACTGACGCGCTGGCCGCGAGCGCGCGGTGGTTAGCGGTCGCAATCGGATGTCCGAGCAAAAGATTTGATCCAGTAATGATGGACAGCGGCGAACCACGCTTGCCCCTTTCCGGTGACCCTCGTAAAGCGATACCGTTTGCGGGGATGCTTAAGTCGGTGTTCAACGCTGCGTTCATGATTGGCGTCGCTGGATTCGCGTTGCTTTTACTCGGCGTGTTGTGGGCTCGCTGAGCTGATTCCCAAGCGCGCGCGGCCGCGGCTTCCCGCGCAACCAGCCGGTCCGAGCCGCGGGCTAAGGTCGCTTTTAACTAGGAGCACAATCCTCCTTCCCGTCCCGCTGGCCAAAAGATTGGTATCGCCCTTTCTGGTGGTCTTGTCACCTCCACTGAGCTCGTTTGGATGCGTAACACATGCGCCATGCTGATCGCGCTAACCGCTCCGCCACTGCAGTAGCCGTTGGTTTCGCGGCGCCGGCCACGATGTCGTGGCAAGACGGCGGGCGCAACGATGTGGCGCGTCGTCCGGCTCGTCCGCGGGAATCTGATTTATTTGCGCACGGTTCAACTCGCACCTTTCGCCTAAAAACGCGACGCCACGCGGCCAACTGCGACAAAAGCGAATTTATCGACAAATTGCGTCTTCGTCCCCTAGGCCATGTGTATTGCGCTTTCAGTGAAAAGCTGTGCCTACAGCAATACGTGCTGCGTCATGACATCAAACGGCGTTTTCGGATCGCCGCGCACGCTGTCGGTTTCAAAGTAATCGTTCCATCCGTTCTCCGCGAGCACGCTCAAATATGCGTCGCCCATGTCGGGTGATGGAAACCGCCAGACGCAAAAGAACTGGTAGCGATCGGCCGTGGGGGCGTGGTTGTTTTGCCCCCAGGCGACGGCTTCAGCTTTTGCACCGAGACGCAGCCGCGTCAGCGCCGTGACTTTGCTCAGGTACGCCGTCCGCGCGGGTTGCGACAGGGCGTGCCAGTTCTGTTTGGGTTTCCACAGGCCGATAAATACGTGCATGCGCGGGGCCTCAGTACGTCAAGGTGAAGGAGGGAAAACTAGGACGCAGCGGGAGCGTTCGCCACTACGCCGACAAAAAAGGCGTGCAACATGTGGCGCACGATCTCCTCGCCGGAGTAGCTGTTGCCACGCTGCATGTAATCGAGCGTGGGGTCGCACGAGCGGGCGTAAATTGCAGTGACGATATAGTCGGTCGGCAGCTCGCGCGACAGCGCGCCGTCCGTCTTCGCCTGTTCGACCAGCGAGGACAGCGCGGCGTTCAGCGTAAAGAGCGCCGCCAGATACACCTCGTCCGTCATGAGCGAATGCTCCAGCGCTCCGTTGGTCGATGGCAAGTGCGGGATGCTGCCTTTCAGCCGCTCCTGCAACACCCATTCGAGCATCCGCCGCAGCTTTTCGACGGCGGACAGCTCGGTAGGCAGCACCGAAAGCCGCGTAATCGTGCGCTCGAAGAGCCGCGTCATGGTGCGCGCAGCGAGCCTCTCTTTCGACGGGAAATGCTTGTACAGGCTCGCTTTGGCGATACCGACCTCGGCCGCCACCACGTCCATCGTCATCTCTTCGTAGCCATGCTTGCCGAGCAGCTGATGCGCCGCGTCGAGGATCGCTTCCTCACGCATTTCTAACTGGCGCAAACGATAAGGAGTTGCCAAACTTGAACTTTCTGGTAATAATTTGAACTAATGAGTTCAAATATTGACTAACGAGTGTGAATTACGGCTTTAACGGCCAGTTCAGACCCGTCGGTTGTTTTGTGACCATTTGTTCATTCTAGGAGTTCAATCATGATGTTTCGTCCCCTTAAAT
>JAGNQL010000193.1 GCA_017989135.1 Burkholderiales bacterium | reverse complement strand
AGTTTCGCTCTGCTGCTCGCTCCTGCACTGGCCTCGGCGCTGTTTCCGTATGTGCTGATTCCAGCGTTCGTCGGCGAATTGTTGCTTGCGCTGTGGATGATTTTTAAGGGCGTGGATTTGGCGCAGTGGCGGCGCGTCACGGCGACGCATTAGTGCAATCATTGGCTTTTTCGCTACAGCGACAGCCCAGTGGTGCTTGGCGCTATATTTTTCTTACTATCGACTTGTGTGTTTTTGACGCTGTATCGACCGCCGGGCGGTCGTTGAAGCCAAAAAGTCGTTGACTACGCACAGTGCGCCCGCATCAACTCTTCTTCGGCCGCTTCCAATTGGCGATGCTGACTTGCTTGCCGCGTGCGACGCTCAACGCGCCGGGCGGCGCGTCTTTGGTGATGGTGCTGCCTCCAGCGACGGTGCCGCCGGCGCCGATGGTGACGGGCGCGACGAGCACGCAATTGGAGCCAACGTGCACGTCGGCTTCGATGACGGTTTTGTGTTTGTTCGCACCGTCGTAGTTGGCGGTGATCGAACCTGCGCCGTAGTTCACGCGCTCGCCGACCGTGGCGTCGCCCAAGTACGCAAGGTGGTTCGCTTTTGCGCCCTTCGCGAGGGTTGAATTTTTGACTTCAACGAAGTTGCCGATGTGAACCTCGTCGCCAAGCTTCGCGCCTGGACGCAAACGTGCGAACGGCCCGATCAACACGCCTTCACCAACCGCGCAGCCTTCGAGATGGCTCATCGCGTGCACGACGGAATTCGCGCCAATGGTGGCGTTAGTCAACACGCAATTCGGGCCGACGCTGACGTTGTCGCCAAGCGTCACGTCGCCGATGAAAACGCAGCCCGCGTCGATGAAAACATCGCTTCCGCACGAGAGCGTGCCGCGGACGTCGATGCGCGCCGGGTCGGCGAGCGTCACGCCTGCGTCCATGAGTGTGTTGGCTTCCATGAGTTGCACTTTGCGCTCCAACGCAGCGAGCTGCGCTTTGTCATTGATACCAGCAATTTCCACTTCGCTCTCCGGTTGTGCCGTGGCGACTGTGAGGCCGTCGACGGTCGCCATTGCGATGACGTCGGTGAGATAGAGCTCGCCCTGCGCGTTCTTTGGTGACAGGCGCGACAGCGCGCCACGCAGCCACGCCGTGGGCGCGGCCATGATGCCGGTGTTCATCTCGTGAATAGCAAGCGTTGCGATGTCATTCGCCGCTAACGCATCTTTGTGCTCCACGATCTTCACGACTCCGCCGGCGCTGTTTCGGACGATGCGGCCGTAGCCGGTGACGTCGTCCACAACGCACGTGAGCAGCGCAAAAGTTTTGTCGTTCGCCAACGCGACGAGCGCCGCTAGCGTCTCGGCGCGGATGAGCGGTGTGTCGCCTGTGACCAAGAGCGTGATGCCGTCCTTCTCGACGGGCGCAAGGCCCACCGCAGCCGCGTGGCCAGTGCCGTTCTGCGGCATTTGCAGCGCCCAAGTAAATGGCTGCGTCGAAAACGCTGCACGAACCTCTTCCGCGCCGTGACCGACCACAACAACGGTTTGCGCCGGTTTGAGCGCTGCAACGCTCGCGAGCGAATGCGCGAGCAGCGGTTTGCCCGCGAGCGGTTGCAGCACCTTCGGCAAACGAGACTTCATGCGCGTGCCCTTGCCTGCGGCGAGGACGACGACGGAGAGCGGAGCGGTAGCAGTCATAGTGTTTGGTGCAGCGCAATAAACGACGAATGCAGGGATTCTACGGAGACGCTTGCCGTAGTTGCTTCTTACAATGGCAGATTACTTTGGTGATGCTTGCCTGAGCAGCGCCATCCTCGGCACAACAGGGGATCTTGAAACGTACGGCTGTCTGAGATCGCATACGCGAGACAATGGTCACCTACGGATTCGTCGGCTGCGCCGGGTATGGCGCTGCTGTTAGTTGAATAGGTCCGAAAAAACGGGAAAACGATGAAACAAAAATTACCTCGCCCCCTTCGCCGCTCAATCGTCGCAGCGCTTGCCATCGCGCCAATCTGCGCTTTCGCGGCCGACGATTGCAAAAATCGCGGAGAACTGGACACGAACTATTGTGACGAGGACAACAACCTCGTCGCCGAGGCGCCGAAGGACAAGAGCAAATGGAAAGACCCCAACACGCTGGTCTTCGCGTACACGCCGATTGAAGACCCCGCGGTTTACGCAAACTTGTTTAAGGGATTCACCGAGTATCTTTCGACGTGCACTTCGAAGAAAGTTGTGTATTTCACGGTTCAAAGTAACGCCGCTCAAATCGAAGCGATGCGCTCCGGGCGCTTGCATGTGGCGGGACTCGCATCGGGCGAAACGGGCTTTGCGGTAAATCTTGCTGGCGCCGTGCCGTTCGCGATCAAGGGCAGCAAAGACGGTCCGCGGATGTATCGCCAAGTCGTGGTCGTGAAGAAAGACAGCACGATCATAACGATTGCAGATCTGAAAGGACGTAAGGTCGCGCACACTGCGCCGTCGAGCAATTCGGGTCACCTCGCGCCGCTGGCGCTATTCCCTAAAGAAGGCGTGACACCAGGCAAGGATTACAACATCGTGTTTTCAGGCAAGCACGATCAATCACTCGCGGGCGTGTTAAAGGGCGACTATGAGGCCGCGCCAATCACGAGCGACATTTTTGACCGATGGGTAATGCGCGGCCAAATGAAAGCGGACGACGTTCGCATCATCTATCGTTCGGGCACCTTCCCCACATCCGCGTTTGCGCATTCGCATGACCTCGCGCCAGCGCTCTCCGAGAAAATCAAGAAATGCTTCTTTGATTACAAGTTTTCGGCGGAGCTGCAAAAGGAGTTTTTGGGTGATGACAGGTTCCTGCCGGTAGATTACAAAAAGGATTGGGAATTGGTCCGCGCGGTTGCAGTCGCTTCCGGAACGCCCTATAACCGTGCACAATTTGACAAAGAAAACGCCAAGAAGAAATGAGGATTGAATTATGAAAAAAGTATTGCTTACCGTAACGGCTGTCATCAGCGCATCGCTTTTATCCAGCGCGGCTTGGTCGCAAGCCTCCTGCAAAAATCGCGGTGAATTGGATGTGAACTACTGCGACGAGAACGGCGACTTGGTTGCTGATCTGCCAAAAGATCAGAAGAAATGGAAAAACCCGTCGACGCTCGTGTGGGCCTACACGCCAGTCGAAGACCCTGCCGTTTACGAAAAAATCTTCTCGCCGTTTACCCAGCATCTGGCTGCGTGTACCGGCAAAAAAGTGGTTTTCTTTCAGGTGCAAAACAACGCTGCCGAGATCGAGGCGATGCGATCGGGTCGTTTGCACGTAGCTGGCTTCTCAACCGGACCAACCGCCTTTGCGGTGAACGTTGCGGGCGCGGTGCCATTTGCGGTGAAGGGTTACGCCAAAGATTTTCAGGGCTACAACCTGATCGTTGTGACAAAAGCTTCCGGCGCGATTCAAAAGCTTGCTGATTTGAAGGGCAAGAAAGTCGCGCACACGTCGCCCTCGTCGAACTCCGGCAACATGGCGCCGCGCGCCCTCTTCCCAGCCGAAGGTTTGACGCCTGAAAAGGATTACACGGTGGTGTATTCCGGCAAGCACGATTCCTCGATTCTTGGCGTCATGAAAGGCGACTACGACGCGGCGCCGGTGGCGAGCGATGTGTACGAGCGCATGGCGCGTCGCGGACAGATCAAGGAAAGCGACTTCCGTGTGATTTATCGCAGCAAGAAATTCCCGACGTCAAGCTTCGCGTACGCGCATGACTTGGAGCCAAAACTAGCCGACAAAGTGTTGTCGTGTTTCTATGACTACCGCTTCACGCCAGACATGGTGAAGGCGTTTGACGGTGCAGACCGTTTCTTCCCGATCAACTACAAGACGACGTGGGAGCCCGTGCGTCAAGTAGCTGCGGCTGGCGGCGAAAGCTTCGGAAAAGCGGCCTACCAAAAGGAAACCGAGCGCGAAGCGGCGGCTGCGGCAGCGAAGAAGAAGTGACGAAGTTGTCCAAGAGGCCGAGCGTAGCGACAGCCAATTGGATACAACTTCGTCATCCCGGACGAGCGAGCGAAGCGACGCGAGATCCGGGATCCAGCGCGTGCCCGTGAGCGCCGCGAACACAATTTCCGAATCCCCGCCACCGGCGGGGATGACGGCATTAGAGGGCTCATGAGCACCTTATCGATAAAACACCTCGTCAAAGAATACGTCCCCGGTAAACCGGTGCTGAAAGACATTTCGCTCGACATTGAGGGTCGCGGGATCACAGCCATCATCGGCCCGTCCGGTACCGGCAAATCAACGCTCATTCGATGCGTCAATCGCTTGATTGATCCGACGGCGGGCGAGATTTGGTTCGAGGGAAAAGATCTCGCCAAACTTGCCGGGCAACCATTGCGGGAGGCGCGGCGACGCATCGGCATGGTGTTTCAGGAGTACAACCTTGTTGAGCGGTTAACCGTGATGGAAAACGTGCTCTCAGGGCGGCTCGGGTACATGGGCGCGTGGGCGGCGTGGCGGCGCAAATTTAGCGATGAAGATATCCAGAAAGCGTTCTCATTGCTGCAACGCGTAGGGCTCGCTGATTTCGCCAATCGTCGCGCAGATGAGCTCTCCGGCGGGCAACGCCAACGCGTGGGCATTGCGCGCGCCGTCATGCAAAGCCCTGGGTTGTTGTTGGCGGATGAACCCACCTCATCGCTTGATCCGAAAACGTCGGTCGAGATTATGGAGATCATGCGTGACCTAGCGGCGGACAACAACATTCCCGTGATGATCAACATTCACCAAGTGGAGCTGGGCAAACGCTACGCCGAACGCATCATCGGTATGAGTGGCGGCTTGGTCGTTTACGACGGCGCGCCGGATGGCTTGGACGGCGAAGTGCTCCGTAAGATTTACGGCGGGCAAGATTGGCTGGCGACATGACCTCCGCGACCTCTTCGACGACCGTTACCCGAGCTGATTTTTTCGCGCCGACCATTGGCAAGCGACTGGCTTACGTCGGGGTGCTCGCTTACGTGGTGTACGCGGCCGCGACGCTCGGTCTCTCGCTTGAGCGCGTGCAGGCGGGCCTCGGCCACGGCGCACGCTTCTTAGCCGGATTTTTTCCGCCAAACTTCACGGAGACGGACATCATTCCGGGTTTGCTGGAATCGTTGCAAA
>JAGNQL010000192.1 GCA_017989135.1 Burkholderiales bacterium | reverse complement strand
AGCTACCGTCGCTGGATCTGAGTCGCGCCACGCAGGCGTAGTTTGCGCATTGCCCGACCAAGATAATTCGGCCATCAATGCGTTGCAGTGCGAAATCCGACAGCGCCTCGCCAAGGCTTGTGGTGATACGTAAGCCAAAGCGGCCATTGCCGGGATTGGCCACGTCTGGCCCGTCGAACGCCTCGTCGTAGCTGCCATCGGGATTGAGGCGCGCGAGGCAAAAATTGTCAACGTTCGACACATCACAGGTGGTCACGACGACGATTTTTCCGTCGACGGCAATCGCCACCTTAACCGCGCGTAAGAAGCTCGACGTGTGCATAGACAACCCATCGATGACGAGCTTTCCCGGCACGGCGCCGTTCGCGTTGAACGTGGCGTCCATCGTGCCATCTGCATTGAGGCGCGCTACGCAAAGCTTCGCGCCGCTCTCACCACACCGCCCGGCCACCACGATCTTTCCGTCGCTCTGCAATGCAATGCCATAGCCTTGGTCACTGCTGGTCAGGTTGGGCACGCGTGCAATGCCAGTGCCAGCCGAGAACGCAGCGAAGCTTAGGCTGGGGAGCAGCAGCGTCGCAACGGTGAGGCCAGCGGTTACCGACGAACTCAAAAGTGCCAGCATGCGCTTGTAGCGCCATACGCGGAAAGCGTGTTTTTCAATTGCAGCAAACGTCATCCCGCTATCCTTCGCTGCGCACAGCAGGCTGATAAACGTTAGGAGCGTGGCACTCCATAAAGCGATCCGGTGCGGCGAGCGGCTTGAAGCCAAACTTGGCGTAGAGGCCATGCGCATCACGCGTGGCCAACATCATTCGACGTAGACCTTGAAGTTCTGGGAGGGCCGTGAGCGCGCTCATCATGCGAAACGAAATCCCCTTCCCGCGATGCGCCTCGAGCACGTAGACGTCCGCCACGTACGCAAACGTTGCCGTGTCCGTAATCACGCGCGCGAAGCCAATTTGTGCGCCGTCCAAGTACGCGCCAACGCACACTGAGTTGCTCACCGCTCGCTCGACGGTAGCGCGGGGAATGCCGAGCGACCAGTAGCTTTGCGTGAGAAACGCGTGAATGGCGGGCACGTCCAAGCGCGACGTGTCGGTGGAAATTTCGATGATGTTCACGCGTTCGTCTCCCTAAATCAGTGAGAATAAGTTGAATTTTTTTCGCGATCTGCTGCCGCGATGGTCAGGAGCGAAACCGCGAGCGCGAGGCTGTACTCGACGCCGCCGCTGCCGTGTTCACCGACAAACCAACCGAGCTTGGCGTGAATGATGACGATGCCCATCACATCGATGAACAGAGGCGCCGCCACGCCCCAACGCACGCAACGACCAGCGATCAGCAGCACCCCGGAAGCGATCTCTGCCACCGTGATGCTCCACACGATGAGCAGCGCCATTGGCCAGCCGCGCGCCGCGAGAAATTCTGCAAATCCGGGAATGGTGCCGTTGTAGATGCGCACGACAGCGTGAGCCAAGAATAAGATCGCGGTAACTACGCGCAACACTACGATCGCGTGGGCGAGCGTAAGAAAGGGAAAAGCACGCAGAATGGATGACATGTGTATCAACTTCGACCAGTGGAGTTTGAAATGGGTTGTTCGGCGGGTAGCATCGACGATGGCGCTGCGTCCGCCGATTTCGAGTCGGCAAGGCGCAGCTCGGTAGCGTCACATCTTCAATCTCTCGGAATACTTACATCGTAAGTTTAGTGCAGTTTCTTACGGCGTAAGTTAATTTTGAAAATTTACTGTCTTTATGAGCGATAAAAAAACCGCGAAACGCTTTCCCGAGGTGGCTCGGACCAAGCGCGTGGCGCTGACGCGCGAACGCATAGAAATCGAGGCGCTCGCATTGATTGATGCCGACGGAATCGATGCCTTCAGCACGCGCAAATTGGGCGCGCGATTGGGCTGCGAAGCGATGAGCATCTATCACCACTTTCCGAGCAAGGCGCACATCCTCGATGCACTCGTGGATCGCGCGTTGGGCGGGATGCCGATTCCCGACAAATCGTTGACGCCGGCGCAACGCCTGCGCGGGTTTGCGCAGAGCTGGCGGGCGTTTTCGCTGCAACACCCCCGCTTTCACGTGTGGCTCTCTGTGTACCAGTGGAATTCGCTGACCGGCACGCGTTACATGAACGAGATGTTGGACTGCTTCTACGATGCCGGACTGTCGCCGGAAATGGCGGCTTACGGTTTCCGCGTGCTTGGCTATTACGTGCAAGGCGTGACAATCGACGAAAGCATCGGATACGCCATGGGCCCGTCGTCGCTCAATCCGGTGCCGCCCGAGGTGTTGGCGCGCGACTTCCCCCGGGTCGCGCAGTCGCAGCTGCGCTTTGCGCCGGAGCACTTTGATCGCATGTTCGAGATTGGGTTTGGTGCGCTGCTGCGGGAGTTGGGGCTTGAGTAACTCTCCCTCGGCGCCACAGCAGCAGCTTTTCCCGCCGAACGACTGGCGAGTGGAGCTTTTGCCCATATTTTTTGTAAAGTCGACTTGTACAATAAACCGCTTGTAACGACCGTCTGGCAGTCGGTTGCGCCTTAAAGCCAATCGTGCAGTGAATTTCACAACGTCGACCGAATCGAAATCGCCGCGCTCATCAAATCCTAGGCAGCCACATCATCATCGCCGCGCCGAAAATTCCGCCAGCGGTTGCAACCGTCAACAACGAAATTCCGACCGCTAATGCGAAGCGAAGCGCGGTGCTCGCGCGCTGCTGTGTGCGCAGATAAAGCTCCAACACCGCGAGCGGAACGAGCGTCTGCGCAAAGGCGAGAAACGTCAGAAACGGCCCCGTAAAAGCCTTCGGGTCAAAACCCACCGGTGCTTGGTGAATCAACAGCCACAACATCAACCCGACGCGAAAGAACCAGACGCCGCTGACCACCAAAAATAGGCGCAACGCCCACTGTCGATGTGACGCAAAGTCACGCGCCTTCGCGAAACGCCACGCAAGCGCTGCACAGAGCAAAATGAGGAACGCATTAAGCGTGCTGCCGAGGTGTTGCGACGTGTCACCCACGGTTCCGCGCACCCACACGAGATACAGACTGCCTAAGCTGATCGTGACCGCAATCACCATGTAGAGCCGCCCGTTCCAGCGATGCAGGAGCGGCACACGAGCGCGCACCGCGGGTAAGAGCTGCAACAGTCCGCCGAAGGTAATGATCGCCGCCATGAGTAAGTGCGTAGCGAGCAAGAAATTGCCAGTCGTATCGCCCTCGATCATGCCGCGCGGCAGCACTTTGCGCCACGCATCAAAATCACCACGCACGGTTGAGCC
The DNA here is from genome assembly GCA_017989135.1 of Burkholderiales bacterium. Lineage (GTDB taxonomy): Bacteria > Pseudomonadota > Gammaproteobacteria > Burkholderiales > Casimicrobiaceae > Casimicrobium. The sequence goes on along the minus strand of JAGNQL010000192.1, from coordinate 1,852 downwards.
ACCGTAAAAAACTACGATGTACGCGAAGAAAAGTAACTGCCCGATGGCAGCAACTAAAAACCAAAATCTGCCAGCGTTGTTGAGCGCGGATTTTGCTGTCGCGCTCCAGTCGCGCGGCGAGGTACGGGCGTGAGTGTTCATAAGGCTCCTAGTTATTGCCTACGTTCGTAAATAGCAGTGGAAGCGCTGGCCGTTCGTGTGCGGCATTCCGCACGAAATCCAACCGAATCAGCGCGCGGTTACATCAAATCGGGTCGCGCAGACGTCGCAGGCGTATCGTCGCGATGAGCAACGCAGCAGCGATCAAAAGGCCAATCCAGAGCTCGGGACTGGCGAAGAATTTGCCGGGATCGGGAACGAGGTCTGCACGTGTATCGCGCCCGCTGGAGTCGGAGTTTGCGGTGAACGACGCGGAGGCCACGCCGACTAGGCGTGACTTAATAACTTGAGTTAGCGTGGACGTGTTTAACGTCAGTTGCTCTATGGCGATCACGGCAATTGCCGGTGCGACGGCCCATACCAACGTGGCGCGTTTCGCCCAAGCCGAGACGAACATGAACCACGCGTAAACCGGCGCAAACCACAGCGAGATCGCAAAGACAAAATAGGCGAGACCTATCGGCATAGTGGATATCGGCAACTGAGCCCACAAAGCGCTCACGCTAAGGCCGTTTGCGTAAACCATTAACGTGCTCGCCACGAGCATCACTAGCTGCGAGAAGAACGCTAGGCACAACGTGACGGCCGGCAACGCAATCGTTGGAATAGCAAACTTCGCCAGTACCGCGATCGGGTCCGACACTGGCATCGACTTCCAGAACAAGATGCTGCGATCACGTCGTTCGCCGTACAGCGTTTCAATGCAATAGAAACACGCCACGAGCACCATAGTCGCCATCAGAAGCATTGCTGCCGCGCTGTACGGTAGATCATAGGCCGCGAGCCGCTCCGATGTGCTCAACGTGGCCAGGTACTCAATCCTTCCGGGCAGACGAGACGCGGAGTAAATCAATCCGACTGAAACGAGACCACCTACAGCCAACAGAGCCCAATAGATTGCGCGATGCTCCCACAGTTCTTTGCGTATTGACCACGCGAATAGACGCAGCGGTGACACCGCCGACGCAGCGATCGCGGGGGACGTCTCGTGAATGACGTTTGAATTGACGCTCATGCGCTCGCTCCTTGGGATGGGCGTGACGGATTGCCGACAACGGCAAGAAACACATCTTCAATGCTTGGTGTCCGAATCTCGCCAAGGGCCGCGATAGTTTCAACGTGCACGTCGCGATACAAAAACACAGTGCGGTCGAAGCTTTTTCTCTCGTACATCGGCGCAAGCGCGCGAGCCTCGTTCACCGCACTGGGCGGCGCGGAAAGTTCGAAGAAATGCGATTCAAAGTCGTCCGCTTCGTAGCTAAACACCACGCGCCCGCCATCGACAAACATCACGTCGGTGAGCACATGCTGAATCTCATCAATCTGGTGCGTGGTGATGAGAATCGTGCGCTCTTTGTCGTGGTAATCGTTGAGCAGTGATTCGTAAAACTGCTTTCGATAGATCACGTCGAGACCGAGCGTTGGTTCGTCAAGCACCATGAGCTTCGCTTCGATCGACATCACAAGCGCAAGGTGCACTTGTGTGACCATGCCTTTCGAAAGTTCGCCGATTTTTGCGGTGCGCTTGATGCTCGTTTTGGCGAGAAACGCGTCGATGGTTGCGCGGTTAAATCGTGGGTGAACGCCTTCCACATAATCAATCGCCTGCGACACCCGCAGCCACGTGGGCAACACTGACACGTCCGCGATAAAGCACACGTCGCGCATAAGCACGTCGCGCTCGGTCCGCGGA
>JAGNQL010000037.1 GCA_017989135.1 Burkholderiales bacterium | reverse complement strand
CGAAAACAAACCCGGTGCTGGTGGCGGCATTGGAATGGCCGCGGTGGCCAAGTCAAAGGCAGGCGGCTATACGTTGCTTTTAGCGCTGTCCTCAATCTCCATCATTCCCGAGGCGGATAAAGTGCTCGGGCGCGCGCCGATGTTTCAGTTGGATCAACTGATTCCGATTGCACGGTTTACTGCTGACCCGGTCGTGCTGGCGGTTCGGGCCGATTCGCCCTGGAAGACGTTCGCTGAATTTGCCGCGTTTGCGCGCGCTAATCCACGCAAGGTGAATTACGGGTCTTCAGGTAACTACGGAACGATGCATGTACCGATGGAAATGTTGGCCTCTGCCACTGGCGCGAAGTTCACGCATGTGCCTTTCACTGGGGCCGCGCCTGCGGTGACCGCGTTGCTGGGTGGCTCGATTGAGGCGGTGGCCTCGGGGCCCTCAACGGTGGTGCAGCATGTCAAAGCGGGCAAGCTGCGGGTGCTCGCCAATTGGGGGCCGGTGCGTCATCCCGCGCTGCCGGAGGTGCCGACATTGCGCGAATTAGGCATTGCAGTTGAGTTTGCCCAATGGGCTGGCTTGTTCGCCCCAGCGGGCACACCAGAGAACATCGTTAGTTTGCTGCGCAAAGCGGCGCGAGAAGCGCAAGATGACGCCGCGTTCAAGCAGACCTTCGTCACCTTGCAAACGCCGCTTGCGTATCTCGATGCCCCTGCGTTTAAGGCGTATTGGGACGCTGACGCGAAGACGATGGCCGATGCGGTGCAACGAATCGGCAAAGTCGAGTAGCGCGGCCGCGATTTACTAGAACCCTAACCGTTGAATGAATTCCTATGAGAATCCCTGCTCTGATCAAGTTGCTCCTGCTCACGCTGGCGCTCTCTGGGTGTGCGAGTCAATCTCTGCCCGGCTTTAACGAGTCGCGAGCAACCGCTTCGCGCGCGCTCGCCCCAACGGGCACGTTGCGAGTAGCGATCAATTTTGGAAATCCAATTCTCGCCAACAAAGACGCGAAGACCGGCGCACCTTTTGGCGTCTCTGTTGATCTCGCGAACGAATTGGGCAAACGTCTTGGCGTGCCGGTGGAGTTAGTGACGTTTACTTCAGCGGGAAAGGTGGTCGAAGCCGTGACTGCGAACGCAGTTGCCATCGCATTCGTAGCGATTGATCCGGTGCGTGCCGCCACAACTGCCTACAGCGCGCCTTACGTCGTGATCGAAGGTGCTTACATGGTCCGCGAAAACTCGCCGCTCCGCGGTAACGATGAGGTAGACCGGGCTGGAACCCGAATCGTGGTTGGGGCGGGCAGCGCCTATGACTTGTATTTGACGCGTGAAGTAAAGAACGCGACGCTCGTGAAGGCTCCGACTTCGCCGCTAGTCGCAGACGTATTCCTTGAGAAGAATCTTGAGGTCGCAGCCGGCGTGAAGCAACAACTTCAGGCAGATGCGCGGCGTTTGGGCGGTGTGCGACTGCTTCCAGGCCGCTTCATGGTCATCAATCAAGCGGTCGGAATGCCGGTGGCTCGCGCAGCGGCGGCTGAGTATGTTCGCGCGTTCGTCGAGGAGATGAAGGCTTCGGGCTTCGTTGCGGCTGCGCTTGAACGACACGGCATCAAAGGGGCCATAGTTGCGCCGCTAACGGGGGCGAAGTAGCGTTCCGTTAATTTTTATACAAACAGTCACTTCTTTGGTCGAAGGAAATTAACACATGCAACCGACAAAAATTTTTGTTAACGCGATGCTTCTAGGCCTCGTAGCGTGCACAAGCGCCACCGCAGCCGCGCAAACGCAGTACCCGACGAAGCCTGTGAAAGTTATGGTCGGTGCGTCGGCCGGCGGCGGCACCGATATCGTGGCGCGCATGCTCGCTGAAAAATTCAGTGACGCGTTTAAACAGCCTTTCGTTGTCGAGAACCGCCCCGGCGCGTCCAATACCATCGCGGCCGACGTTACCGCTAAAGCGACGCAAGATGGCCACACGCTGCTCGTGGCTACCAACACCGGACAAGCGATAGCGCCACATCTCATCAAACTTAGTTTTGATCCGATCAAGGACCTAACGCCAATCGCACTGGTGGTCACGGTGCCGAATGTGCTGGTCGTCAACCAGCAGGTCGGCGCGAAAGACGCAAAAGATTTGGTGGCGATGATGAAGGCTCGCTCCTCACCGTTCACGTACGCCTCGTCTGGGGTGGGCAGTACGCAGCATCTTGCGGGCGAGGGCTTCAAGTTGGCAACCGGTGCCCAGATGACGCATGTGCCGTACAAGGGCAGCTCGCAGGCGCATCTGGACTTAATTTCGGGTAGCGTGCAGATGATGTTTGACACCACGTCTTCTGCGATGGGGCACATCAAATCGGGCAAACTCAAGCCACTCGCCGTTACTTCCTCAAAGCGCTCGCCTGAGCTACCGGACGTGCCGACACTGGCTGAAGCGGGCATTCCGGGTTTTGAAATGACCACTTGGTACGGGCTCTTCGTGACGACGGGCACGCCGAAAGACGTGGTCGCGCGTCTCGTCGATGAAACCAACAAGATTCTTCGTTTGCCGGATGTACAAGCGCGCCTGCGCAGCCTCGGCGGCGAACCTGCTGGTATGAGCGTGGAGCAATTTGCGGCGCTCAACAAGGCCGAGTTTGAGCGCTTCGGAAAGCTTATTCGAGACGCCAACGTAAAGCTGGATTGATGAAACCCAACATTGCACTAGTCATTGGTGATCCAGCGGGCGTGGGGCCCGAGTTGATTGTTAAGTTGCTCGCGGATGAAGGCACGGGCGCGCAAGCCAATGTCTTTGTGATCGGCAATCGTGCAACGCTAGCTGACGCAGAGCGCGCTGTCGGACACTCGCTCAACATCGACGTCGTTTCGCAAAGTGCTATCGGCACACGCGACTTCTCGCAGCCCGTGATGTTGGAATGGGCGGGTCTCGCCGCGCCGACATTTGCGATAGGGCAAGCGGCGCCCGCCAATGGAGCGTTCATGCTCGAGATGCTGACGCTAGGCGCAACGCTCACGCGTGACCGTAAAACGCACGCGCTTTGCTTCGCGCCGCTCAATAAAGGCGCGTTACGCCTCGGCGGTATGCAGCAGGCGGACGAATTGCGCTGGTTCGAGGACTTGCTCGGCTGCCACACTTACACCGGCGAGCTAAATGTGCTCGACACGCTGTGGACGTCGCGCGTAACCTCGCACGTTGCGCTTAAGGACGTGAGCGCATTGCTCTCGCCGGCGGGCGTGGCCGACGCTGCGAAACTCATCACGGAGTCGCTACAAGCGTCTGGTAAAGCGATGCCGCGCATCGGCGTGTGTGGCTTGAATCCACACAACGGTGATGCCGGTAATTACGGTCGCGAAGAAATCGACGTCATCGAGCCAGGCATCGCGCTGGCGCGAGCGCGCGGTTACGCGGTGGACGGTCCGTTTCCAGCGGACACGATTTTTGTGCGCGCAAAAAACGGTCAATATGACGGCATCGTCACGATGTATCACGACCAAGGCCAAATCGCGATGAAGCTCATGGGCTTTGAGCGAGGCGTTACTGTCCAGGGCGGCTTACCGATTCCGGTGACGACGCCGGCACACGGTACGGCGTACGACATCACGGGGCGTGGTGTTGCCAACGTTGGCGCGATGAAAAACGCTTTTGATCTCGCATGCCGAATGGGTGCGCATCGCGCGTCGGCATTGCGAGAAACGAACACGGCGTGACGCAAACTCAGATTCTTTGGACTTTCTTGTTCGGCAGTGTCGGTCTTGCGTTTTTCATGTACGGGAAGAAGCAGCAGCGCGTCGCGCCGTTGGTTTGTGGCATCGCGCTGATGGTGTACCCGTACTTCGTGCCGAACACAATATGGCTTATCTCGGTCGGTATCGCGCTTTGTGTGGTGCCGTATTTTTACCGGCCTTAGGAGCATCTGGGCGCAGCAGCCGACCGCGCGAGACACATCATTCGACGCCACGTCGTCGCCCAACCCATGAGCGTTTCACGAAAAACGCTAGGCTAGACGCTAGTGGTTTCTTTAGGACGCTTTGCGTAGAACTTGAGCGGCGCGCCAGCGGTGGGTGGAACGAGCGACGGCGGCGGTGAGCGCAAGATGTGTGGTCGCATCTTGCCCATGACATGCATCTCGCAAGGCTTGCAATCGAACTTGAGCGTGAGGCGATCCCCGCCGCTAATGAGCGTCATGGGTTCTGCGCGCACTTGGCCCTGCACACCTTGTACCCCCTTGGCTTGCTTCGGACAGAGATTGAAAGAAAAGCGTAGGCAGTGCTTGGTGACCATCACTGGCACTTCGTTAGCCTCAGTGTGCGCTTCGTACGCGTCAGCAATAAGCTTTACGCCGTGCTGCGCATAGAAGTCTCTCGCGGCTTGGTTGTATACGTTGGCAAGATAGCTGAGTGACGTTTCTGGGTAAACAGCCGGTGGCGTGACAGCTGCAGCCCGCGTCCATTTCGGCATGTTCGCGGCGCGTGCGGTCTCGAGTTTTTCTATGGCATCACGGCGGAGCGCGTTGACTGTTGATGCGGGAATGAACCACGCCTTGGACCAGTCGATTGCGACATTGCGCGCAGCAAAAATAGTGTTGCCCAGCTTGCCAATGTTTTCTCGAAGACTCGCCTCGGCGCGCTCAGCGTTTTGCGCAGGATCGTGCGCTAGTTGCGTTGAGGCCGTCGCGCTCGCGCCAGTCATATCTGCAACCGACAACGAGAATCCATCTATCGTTTCAGCAAAATGCATATCGACATCGATTCGTCGCTCGGACGATTTTTTTGCGAGCGCCAGCTCCCACGCGTGATCGCGGTTGCGGCTGATTGGTGTTCCGACTGCTAAGCCTTGCAATTCGCGCATTGACACATTGGGCGTAACGCGCCAAGCGTCGCCGATTTTTTTGACCACATTCGCTTGTGTGCCTTTCACGTCGCGCTTGTGCATCCACGTGAGTCCGTCACCATTGGCAACGCTCTCATCCGCGCTCGTCGAGATTTCAAACCAGTCCGCCGCTACGCGCGTGACCTCGCCGAGTAGCAAGCCAACGTGAGCAGGCGCATCGAACGCGCCGATATCCATCTTGCGACCCGTGGCGAAGTAGTCGGTGTTGCTGCGATTAAACGTTTTGTCCGGGTCGGGTGTGAAGCTGTAGGTGCAGTGTCCATGCGACGCAGCCGCGAGTTCCGGGCGCGCTTCGAGAATGCGATCGATCAATGTGCGGTAGTGTGCAGTGATGTTCTTCACATAGCCTATGTCTTTGTAGCGACCTTCGATTTTGAAACTACGAATGCCGGCGTCAATGAGCGCTGCAAGGTTGGCGCTTTGGTCGTTGTCCTTCATCGACAACAAATGCTTGTCGAACGCGACGACGCGGCCTTGAGCGTCTTCGAGCGTGTAAGGCAGTCTGCATTCTTGCGAGCATGAGCCGCGATTCGCGCTGCGTCCGGTGTGTGCTTCGCTGATGTAGCAATTGCCCGAGAAAGCGACACAGAGTGCGCCGTGTACGAAGTATTCAAGTGGTACGTCAGGGTTGACTGCTGCGCGCATCGCGGCGATCTGTTGCAACGTCAATTCTCGCGCGAGCACAAGCTGCGAGAAACCCACGTCACCGAGAAATTTAGCCTTCTCAACAGTGCGAATGTCGCACTGCGTTGAGGCGTGCAGGGCAATGGGCGGAATGTCTAATTCCAAAATCCCCATGTCTTGCACGATCAAGGCGTCAACGCCTGCATCGTAGAGCTCAGCGATGTACCGGCGCGCGCTTTCTAACTCGTTGTCGTGCAAGATAGTGTTGACGGTCACAAAAATGCGCGATCCGTACCGATGCGCGAACGACGTCAGCGCGGCAATGTCGGCCACCGAGTTATCTGCTTTGCTCCGTGCACCGAACGACGGCCCACCGATATAAACCGCGTCCGCGCCGTGCAGCACCGCCTGCCGCCCGATTTCAGCATCGCGGGCGGGTGAGAGGAGTTCTAGGTGATTCTTTGGCAACGTCATGTCGTGTACTTCTTGGCTAGTAGCTTAATTTTTCGGTGCCGTTAATGACGCACAACGCACGTTCGACGTGGTCTAGCACGGGCGACCTAGGCGCGGCGGGGTGCGCTCTTCTTGCTGCATCCCGGTGCCGGTTACGACGGCTTGGCTGTCGTAACCTACGTAAAAGCACATCGGTTTCGCGTCCTGGCTGAACCGATACACGTGGGTGATCTCGCGAGGGCGATCGGGATACCGAAGGGACCAATATGACGGTCCGAGTAGCGCTTCAACTTGCGCTTGTGAGTCACCTTCGCGCACACGCTGAATCCGTTCAAATGTGAGTCCCTGTACGCTGCTAATGAGCCGACCTGAACTATCAAAATCCAGTAACCAGACATGCGAGCCTTCGGTGGCTGTGCTGTAAGCCCAGCGCTCACCCGTGGCGGTTTTCTGTTGCGTAGTGGGGGCTCCAACGGAAGCCCTGACTTCTGCGTGCGTCGAGTTAAGTTTCAACGTGCTGGGGCTGGAGCAGCTCGCAACGAGGATGACGCTCAAAGAGAGCGCGATCGCTGCAAGGCTTGACGATACGTTCACATTACTTGGTCACGTTGCGGTGGATCGCTATTTTCGCAGTAAACAGCGTTGTGGACGCGGTACAGTAAAGGTTGTGTACAGCTTTTTTATGCAAACGACCGCCGCGCGGTCGATGCAGCCACGTTTTGTGCAATGTCGATCTGACCGGTTTAGCGTCCAATAATCGCCGAATCGTGGGTCAAATGCTCATTTATGTAAGAAAATATGCAGCACAATTCGCGAAACGGGCGTGAAGGATCCACGTCGCCGCAAGTAACAAACCGCGATTGCATGACTTTAGAGGCTCCTCAATTTACACCGTCGCTTATCCGCTGAACCCAGCAGCAGCGCTCATCGCCTCGCACCTGGAGGCTGGTCGCCTGCAGGTTGCGCTCGACGCATCGCGCGATGCTCTTGCCACGTGTTCGGGTGCGGAGCGTCCGATGTTGCTTTGCATGAAGTGCAACGCTCTGGTGACCTTGGGAAAACCGCTGGATGCGCTGCGGGCAGCCACTCAAGCACGCGAGCTGGCGCTGCCGCTCAACGACTCACTGTTGGTCGCCGAAGCCAATCTTTCGTTGGCCTTCGCGCTTCAGACGCTCGAAGATCATGGTCGCGCAATTGACATCGCGGCCGAATGTCAGGCGATCGCCAAAGCACGCTTGGATCACGAGTTGTTGGCTCGTGCTTGGCGCACTTTAGCAATATCGTATTCCGTGCTTGGTCGACATCAGCAAGCGATTGATTTATTGGAGCAGTGCATCCCTCTTCTTGAGGCGCACGCAAAGTCGCCAGAGCGCATTTTTCATGCGCGCTATTCGCTTATCGCTGCGCAAAGTCGTTTGGCGAGCAGTACTGCCGGTAGCAGCGAGCAAACGCGTGCAACGTACGGTGCCTTGTTGCATGATTGGCTCGCGTTTGCGGACGACGTGGCCGCGCGCGATTTGGTACGACTCAATGCCATGGCGCTGGGGAATGCGGGCATTGCAGCGCGCTACGTTGGAGATTTGGACCTAGCGTTGGAAACGTTGCGGCGGGCGCTTGCAATTCAAAACTCGTTGGGTTTACGTGGGCATTCCGCGGTCACCAAGAGCCACATCGGCGCGGTCTTGCAAGCGCTTGGGCGGCCGCATGAAGCCATCAGTGTGTTCGAGCGTGCTATCTCCTTGCTCAAAGGGGGAAACCCGCGCGAACTGGCTAGCACGTGGGAGGAGCTTTCACAGGTTTACGAGTCGATTGACGATCACCGCGCCGCGTTGGCTGCGCTCAAACAAACACGCTTGCTTGAGCGAAAAATTCGCGACGATGCAGCGCACATAGCCGCCGTGAAGTTGGAGCAGCGCGTAGAAATCGCCCGGCTTGCCGATCAATGGACGCGCCTCGCGAGCGAAGACGCATTGACGGGCCTAGCCAATCGCCGTGCATTTGATCGTCGCCTTGGAAGTTTGCTCGAAGGCGTCGAGGCGAGCCGCGGCTTTGCATTAGTGATGTTCGACTTAGACCATTTCAAGCTCGTGAACGACCAGTATGGGCACGCCATCGGTGACGCAGTTCTGAAGCGTTTCGCGATTTTGCTGCGCCGGGACCGTCGTAGCGAAGACATGGCGGCGCGATTAGGAGGCGAAGAATTCGCCCTGCTATTGTCCGTGGAAAACGAACAGCAGGCGCGCGCGGTGGCCGAACGTATACGCGCCGAGGTCGAGCGCGAAATATGGACCGACGTAGCGCCCGGCCTTGCCGTAACAACCAGCGCAGGCCTCGCACACAGTCGGTCTATGGGCGATACGGAACGATCAATGGAGCATTTCGTTTCGCTCGCGGACCAACGGTTGTATCGTGCGAAACATTCAGGTCGCAACCGCGTCGTATCGAGTGACTGACGATTGCATTTTGCCAATGCGTTTCCAGATTGAGGAGAGCGAATGATGTGCCGAATTTTCATGAGACGTCTTGGCATCGTGGCGGTGTGTTCACTGCTTTGCGTGTTTCCAACACTCGCCGCTGAGCGCGCGCTGGACAAAGAAGTTGTCGTTGCTGCATCGCTCGATGCGGCGTGGAACGCGTGGACGACACGCGAGGGAATCACTAGTTTCTTTGCGCCGGACGCAGTGATTGACGCGCGAGTCGGCGGACCGTTTCAAATACATATCAACCCATTGGCGGCCCCAGGCGAGCGAGGCGCTGACGACATGCGCTTTATGGCGATTGATCCGAAGAAAATGATTTCATTCGATTGGAACGCACCACCGAGTTTGCCTTTGGCGCGCGCGCAGCGAACCTTCGTCGTCGTGCGTTTTTTCGCGGTGGATGACAAGACTACGCGCGTCACACTTCATCACACGGGTTGGGGCGAGGGCGGCGAATGGGACAAGGCGTATACGTACTTTGACCGCGCTTGGGCTAACGTGTTGGGGAGCCTTAAGAAGCGATTTGACACTGGCCCAGTTGACTGGACTGACTGGTTAGCGCAACTTAAAAAAATGCAAGAAGCCGCGCCGAAGAAATAGTCGCCCCGTGGTTTGCGTTAGTTGGGTGTGAAACCCGCAGATATGCAACCCAAAACGCCGAAGTCCATCATCACGGTGTCGCCCGGTTCAATCGGAACGGGCACGACGCTCGTACCCGTCGTTACGTAGTCGCCCGCCTGTAAGCCGCATTCGTGAGTCGCCAATTCATTGGCAATCCAGGTGAGCGCGATCCGTGGATCGCCGAGCACATTCGCGCCGCTTCCTGTGGCTACCTCGCGCCCATTCTTGCGAGCTGCCACTGCGTGCCGTGAGAGGTCAATTTCGCGCCAAGTGGCTGTCACCGCGGGGCCAAGCACCCACCACGCCGCGCACGCGAAATCAGCGATTAACGATGCCGCGCCAGCATTGACATAGTCACTCAAGCGCGTGTCGGGAATCTCTATGGCTAGGTGCAAGCTATCGACCGCATGCATGACTTCGTCTTGGCCATACGGGTTGCGCGTTACGTCACGCCGCGGCAGAGGTCGCGCCATCCGAAACACGAATTCAGGTTCTGCGACTCGCAAGATGTTGTTTCGCAGATCAATGCGATTGGCCTCGTTAGTCTCGGCATTGAGCACCTGCTGGGCAAGCAGTCTGCCCGCCAGCGGGCCGTCAACGCCGATATGCCTTTGACCGGCCACGCTACTCGCAGCAATCTTCCAACCAAGAGTTGCTTGGCAGAGCAACCGCGCCGCGGCAGCTTGCACTGCAAAGCCATCGGCGCGATTTTCGGGCCGGCATCGTGCAGGGATAAGTGGCATCCGTGTGCCGTCTTTCCAATGTTGGCTAATGAGCGCAGCGGCTTCGTCGATTTGGCGGGGTTGCATGCAATACGATGAGGGCTATCGGATTTCAGATAGTAACTGCGTGGGTCGATAAATTGGAATGTCAGAAAGGCGAGCGACCCCAGCTAGGAGTAAAAGGGTGCACTCTGTTGAACGAGCGACTCACTCGCGACGCGCAAAGCAATTCAAGACTCAAAGGACACTCTTAAATGAACACCCCGTTTACCAAAACTTTACGCTTAGCGGCTGGCGCTGGACTAGCGCTTTTTTTGGGCGCGTGCGCCTCGACACAGCCGGCTCCGGTGGCCGCCTCAGCCGACGCCACTACAACGCCCAAAGCGGTACTCTGGGTGGGCAATAGTTTTTTCTATTACAACAACAGCATGCATGGCCACGTCGGCCAGCTCATAAGCGGATCGACATTGCCTGACAAGACCGGGCATCGCAATGTTTCGGCCACGATCAGCGGGTCAGGCATCAACTGGCACGATGTCGAGGCACACTTCAAGCCTAACGGCGTAGCTTCATACTCGTTTGATCGCAATAACAACGTGGTGTTCAACACGTTCACCAAGCCGTTTGACGTCGTCATGATGATGGATTGCAGTCAATGTCCAATTCATCCGCAATTGCGACCCGTGTTCTTTGAGCATGCGAAGAAGAACAGTGACATTGCACGCAAGCACGGCGCCCGTCCTGTCTTCTTTATGTCCTGGGCGTACGCTGACAAGCCAGAAATGACCGAACAGCTGGCCGCCGAGTACACCAACGCGGGTCGCGCGAACAAAGCGCAAGTGATTCCCGCCGGTCTCGCATTTGCCGCATCCATTAAGGCGCGACCAGAGTTGAATCTCTATGTCGCCGATAAACGCCACCCAAGCTTGGCCGGCACATACCTCGCGGCGTGCACGGTGTTGGCATCACTTTACAAAACCAACCCCGAGGGCAATACCTACACGGCTGGATTGGACGCGGCGACGGCCAAGCATCTGCAATCAGTGGCATGGCAAACCGTGCAGGAATACAACCGCAAACAGTAACCGCCGCGAAAGCTTCGGACAAAAAAACGGCGCATATGCGCCGTTTCTTATTTATCGGCGGCGCAGCTAAGCGGCGGCCGGAACGCTCGTTGGACGGCCTTGGTAGTCCGTCCAACATTGTGCGGAGAAGTCATAGAGCTTGCACTTGCGCGCGGTCTCAAAATACCAACGCCAGGAAAACTTCTGCACCACGATGCGCTCAGGCAGCATCGCCTCGATCTTGCTTTGCGCTTGCTTCAGCTTGTACAGCGGAATGCTCATGTCCACGTGGTGCGCGGTGTGTTCCATGATGTGGTGCATCAGCGCACCGATGCGCAGCGGGAAGGTCAAGTGCACGGTGGTGGACACGAAGGGCTGCGCCTTGCTCCACGCTGAGCGCTCGGCGTGCCATGACACTGCGGTGTGGGTGTGATGCACATACACCGCAAAGCCAATCATGGCGCACCAGAAAAGGAACGGAATCACAAAGCCCATAAACAGCGTGAGCCACACCGATTGGCCGGTAGCGTTCGCGGCGAACCACAGCGCGCCGATCCATACGGCGGCGTAGGCCGTGACCAGTAGGTTGTCGAGCAGGAACACGGGACGGCGCGTCGGCATTTGCTTCTTGCTCGGGTAGAACATGCGGCCCCACCAAATTTCGATCATGTAGTACAGGCCGGGTGCCCAACCGCTGCGGTAGATGCGGTCGAGCACACGCTGAGTCTTGCTGAGCGACTGAAACTCAGCCTTGGTGTGCGGCGCCCAGACGAAATCGACGCCCTTCAAGTTGGTGAATCCGTGGTGCACCACGTTGTGGCCGACATCCCACAGACTGTAGGGGGTGATCGACGACAGGAAAGCGATGCGGCCCAGCACCTTGTTGAGCCCGCGATGCGGCGTCAGACTTTGGTGGCAGGCGTCGTGACCGATGATGAAGATGCGGCCAATGATGAAGCCCGCGACGACACCAAACAAAAGCTTCGCTGCCCAATGCGAGAAGTACACGGTTGCTGACAGTGCTGCAAAGAGCAAGACGTAATCAAATATCAGCAGCAAGATCGGGTAGAGCGTCGTTCGCTGCGATAGCGGCGTTAGCCATGAGCGAATGACTTTGCGGTGCGGCAGCGGCGCATCGGGCGGCACCGGTTGCATAGATTCTGGGGGCGGATTTGAAGTGACTTCAGACATTGCAGAGGGGTATCAGACGGAGACGTTACCGTTGGAGGCGTGATGCGCGGCAATAGCCTGCGTGGTGCGGGCCACTGGCGTGCAACGCGCTTCAAACGAGTCGCGAAGGAAAATTGACAGCGGAATGCTACTGCGGAATGCTTTCTAAGTGTTGACAGGTGTCAATCACGCTCAAGGCGTGCGGGTTATATGCGACGCCCTCGGACGGAAGCTGTGGATACAGCTTTTTGCGTTAATCGACCAGCGGGCGGTCGATAGACGCGATTATTGCGCTTAGTCGACAGTACGATAAAAAGCGCTGAAATGGCCGTACAGCAGTCGCTAAACGCGGAAAGCTGACAACGACGGAAACTAGGGTGTGCTGGCGGCGATCTGAGTCCGACGCGTGTGTTGCGCGGACGCCTAGCGTGGCTCGAGCGCGAGTTCCACTAGGCGCGACACAAGATCGCTGTAGCTCACGCCCGCGGCCCGCCACAGTTCGGGATACATCGAGGTTTTGGTGAAGCCGGGCATCGTGTTGACTTCGTTGAGGAACAACTCACCCGTCCCTTCGACGTAGAAGAAATCCACTCGCGCCAAGCCCGCACAATCGAGCGCCTTGAACGCTTCGAGCGCCAGAGCACGGGCGCGCTCGGCGATCGCCGTTGGCAGCTTCGCGGGGATGTGCATCTCCGCCTTGCCTGCGGTGTATTTCGTTTCGTAGTCGTAGAACTCGCTGTCAAAGGTCAGTTCGCCAACGGGGCTCGCTTTCGGGTCGTCGTTGCCCAAAATCCCGACTTCGATTTCGCGCGGCTTGCCGTTGGTCGCGGCCTCCACGATGACGCGGCGGTCGAGTTCGAACGCGACTTTCAGTGCCGCGTGTAGTTCCTCGTCCGTCTTTGCCTTAGAAATACCCACGCTGGAGCCCAAGTTCGCGGGTTTCACGAATACCGGGAAGCCGAGCGAATGAATTCTGGCGATCGCCATGTCGGGCGCGCTCGCGTATTCCGCGCGCGTCACCAAGCAGTAGCCCACCTGCGGAATGCCGTGCGAGGCAAGCACCGCCTTGGTCATCACTTTGTCCATCGACACCGCGCTGCCGAGCACGCTTGACCCTACGCAGGCAATGCCCGCGAGCTTCAACATGCCTTGCACGGTGCCGTCCTCGCCGTTGGGCCCGTGCAGAATCGGGAAGACGACATCAAAACCTTCGGCCGTGGACGCCTGATGCAGCACCAAATCGCCACCCGTGGCCGCGCTGCCGTGCTCCAGCGCCTTCTGTGACTCTGGCGCAGGCAGCCACCGGCCATCCCGCGCGATGACCACCGAGGTCACGTCAAATTTGTCTTGCGGCAATGCCTTAAGCACGCTACGCGCACTATTGATTGAGACTTCATGTTCGCCGGACTGGCCGCCGGCAAGGACTAGAACGCGCGTTTTTTTCATGGCGTGAATTGTAGGCGGCGCCGTTCCCAGGCCGAGGTTTCAAGGCGCGCCGTACACCACGCGCTCATCCACCGCGTAGAGCATGCACGGCGCGTTGCGGTTCTTTCGTGCGGCCATGACGCGGCACGCGTTCAGCGCCAGTTCATCCGACTTGGCGCTGTTGGCGCTCCAACCCCATGCTGCGCCGGAGGCGGTCACGGCAAATGCGCGGGGCAGCGCGGCGTGGTTGAACAGATCGAAATCGCGTCGTGCGGCGGGCGAGCGCGCGGGCAAGCGTTCGGGTTGCGTGAGTGTGGCGAAGTTGGTGCTTGGGTACCGAGTCTCGCGCAATTTATACGGCAGCGTCCCGGCGTCGGGACTGGAGTACGTCGCCGGCGTGGTGACGATGCCCTGCGCGAAAGCGTTGGTGGTGATCTTTTCGCACTGCTGCGGGCGCAATGATTCTGTGCCTTGGCATAGCGCCACCACTTGCCCAAAGCGTTTAGCCGCTGCAGGTGGGTAGAAGCGCATGTCGCCCGCGCGGCGCTCGATCTCAATCCAACGGCGCATGAGCTTCGGGTCGACCTTGTGATCGGTGAATTTCAACGTCCAGCCCGCAAGATCGTTTTTCTCGACGGATGCGGTGTTGAGCTTGTCGAAATCGTAGTGCCCATGGAACCCAACATAGGTGAGGCTCGCCGGAAAGTCGTCGGAAAACATGCGAGTCTTTCCTCCGAGAAATAGGCGCGAACACGACGACACGCAGTGGCCGGACACGACGGTCGTCACAACTTTTTCACGAAACAATTCCCCGAGGCGGTAGCCCGTCCAACTGTTGCCACCCATTGAGTTACGAAGCACCACGTGCGTGATCGCTGGCGGTTTCGCAAATTCCTTTTTGATGCGATCAAGGTCGGGCTGTACGACGACGCCGGAGAGGATCAGCGTGTCGTCGAGGCGCTTAATGTCCATCGCAAGCGCGCCGGTGCTGAGCGCAACGACCGTACATGCGACCAAAAGCGGCGAGGCCAGCAATGGCTTCGCGACTGGTATGCATGTGGCCCTACAACGATTCACAAGCAAGCTCGACCTAGTGGAAAAACAAATACGCCACCCACACGGCCGCGATTACGCCGGCGAGTTCGGCGAGCAGGCCATACGTCAACGCGTAGCGAATTTTGGCGATACCGACCGATCCAAAGTAGAGCGCCACAACATAGAAAGTGGTGTCCGTGGTTCCCTGGAAGACACAGGCGAGTCGCCCGACAAATGAATCGACACCGTAGGTTTTCATCGCGTCGATCATCATGGCACGCGCACCGCTTCCGCTAATAGGCTTCATGAGTGCCGTCGGCAGTGCAGGCGTGAAGTCCGTGTTGAAGCCCATCTGCGCAAACATCCACGCCATCAACTTCACCACCCAATCAAGGACGCCCGAATGGCGCAGCACACTAATGGCCACCAGCATGCCGACCAGATACGGAATGATCGTGATAGACGTCTGAATTCCGCCTTTCGCCCCTTCAATAAACGCATCAAAGACGTTCACCTTTTTTCGCAGGCCTCCGATTAAAAAGACCGCGATCACGCCGATAAGCACTAAGTTGGCAACGAGTTTGGAGACGTTAGAAATATCGTCTTTGCTCATGTACTGAGTCATGCCCCACACCATCAGTGCGATGGCAGCGGTGAGCCCGCCCAACCATCCCACCAGCACGCGGTCCCACAGCTTGATGCGCTGCTTGACGGCGACCAGCAACAGGCCAACGAGTGTCGCCACAAATGTTGCAATCAGGCACGGTATAAAAACATCGGACGGGTCGCGGGCACCGAGAATGGCACGCTGCGCCATGATTGAGAGCGGAATGATCGTGAGCCCAGACGCATTGAGCACCAAGAACATGATCTGCGCGTCGCTCGCTTCATCAGGTTTGGGATTGATTTCCTGAAGACTTTGCATCGCTTTCAGGCCAAACGGCGTCGCAGCGTTATCCAGTCCTAGAAAATTCGCCGAGAAGTTCATGACCATGTGCCCGGAGGCCGGATGATCCTTTGGAACTTGCGGAAATATTCTGGAGAAAAATGGCGCGATCCAGCGCGACACTAACGCGATGGCACCCGCACGCTCGCCGATGTTGAGAATACCTAACCAAAGCGTCATTACGCCGGCCAAGGGCAGCGCGATATCCATCACCGCTAACTTCGCAGATTCGAATGTCCCGTCAACGATCTTCTTAAAGATCGTTGCGTCGCCTAGCACCAGCCACTGCGCGAGCGCCGCCGCGAAGCCAACGAGAAAGAAACCACTCCAGATGTAGGTCAGCGTCATGGCGAAAGTTGCGGAAAATTGAAGGGTGCGTCGTGACGTATTGTCGCAGCATCTCGGGCGGCGCTCCGACGAGGGTCGAATCATGCCGAATCTGCATTCAGCGGGTGGGTAGTCGGTGATAAAAACGAAGCATGACAGCGCTTGACGGGCACGTGCTCACACCGGATGGGTTTATCAAAGGTCGTTTGACGTTTGATGGTTCGCGTATCGCTGCGGTAAGCGGCAACCATGTCGACGAAGCGGTCGTGCGCGAAAGTGCGCTTCCGATGGTGATTCCGGGCTTTGTTGACCTTCACGTGCACGGCGGCGGCGGTGCCGACGTAATGGATGGGGGTGACGCGGCTTTGCACGTGGCGCGGACACATGTGCGTACGGGCACGACGATGATGCTCGCCACCACGATGACCGCCCCGGAGGGTGATCTGTCAGCGGCGTTTTCCGGCGTCGCGCGAGCCGTCGCAGCGCCTCGGTCAGAGCGTGCGGCCGCACACATCTTCGGCGTGCATCTGGAGGGCCCGTATATCAGCGACGAAAGGCTCGGCGCGCAGCCAAACTTTACGCGTCGATTCGAGGTGCATGAGTTGCGAGCGCTCAATGCCATTACGCCGATTCGACTGATTACGCTTGCCCCCGAACTGTCTGGTAATCTAGACGCGATTCCCGCGCTTGTCGCGTCTGGCTACAAAGTTCAGCTTGGCCATTCAAACGCGACCTACGAACAAACCAAAGCTGCGCTCGATGCAGGCGCAGTGGGGTTTACGCATCTCTACAACGCCATGAGCGCGCTACATCATCGCCAGCCGGGTATGGTCGGCGCCGCGCTCGCGCACGCGCATCACGCGGAGATCATCGTGGACTTGTTGCATGTGCACCCCGGCGCTATTCACGCTGCGATGCGCAACATCACTGGGTTGTATTGCGTCACCGACTCGACCGCCGCCGCTAGCATGCCTGACGGCGAATATCAGCTTGGCCGGCAACGCGTAACTCGCTGCATGGGCGGTGTACGTCTCGCCGATGGCACGCTTGCGGGTTCAGTGCTCACCATGGATCAAGCGTTTCGTAATCTGGTGGAGAAACTTGGTTTGTCGCTTGCTGATGCGTCGCGTCGTACTTCCACTGTTGCGGCGGATTACATCGGCGCGTCAGATCGCGGTAGATTGACAACTGGCGCGTTTGCCGACGTGGTGGTGCTTAATCGGGATTTGAAGATAACCGAAATATTTGCCGAAGGCGTCGCGCTGGCGCACGCAAACTAGTCTGCTGAGGAACGCACGTTGACCGTCATGACCGATTCATTGATGCGCTCCGAAGCGCGATCCGCGCCACAGTGTGTCGAAGCGTTCTTGGCTCAAAGCGACGAGCGTGTCGCAGCGCTGGGGCGCGCCTTGAAGGCCCGACATGTTCGCTCGGCCGTCACCGTTGCTCGCGGAAGCTCCGACCATGCGGCGGGGCATTTGGCATACCTACTTTTGTCGCGCATGGGCTTGTTGACGACCTCGTTGCCGCCTTCGGTCATCACGCTGCACCACGCGCCCATTCGCTGTGCTGGAATCGCGGCGCTGGCATTCTCGCAATCCGGTCAGAGTCCCGATTTAATCGAAACGCAAACGGCCCTCGGCGCGCGCGGTGCGATCACGGCGGCGTTTGTCAATGACATCGCTTCGCCGCTTGCTGGCGCTTCGCAGTACGTGATTGACTTGTGTGTAGGTCCCGAAAAAAGCGTGGCCGCTACCAAGAGTTTCATCGCGCAGCTTACGGCTGGATTGAGCTTGCTTTCGCATTGGGCAGACGATCTCGCGTTGCGTGAAGCGATACGCTCGTTGCCCGAAACTTTGGCGCGCGCCGCCAATAGTGACTGGACAGCCGCTATCGCACCACTGGTGAACGCACAACGCTTGTTCGTCGTGGGGCGCGGTGCAAGCTTGTCGGTGGCGGCCGAGATGGCGCTTAAATTCAAAGAAGTCTGTGGTATTCAGGCCGAGGCATTCTCAGCCGCAGAAATCAAGCACGGTCCGATGGCGTTAGTGAGCGCCGGTTACCCATTGTTGGTGCTCGCGCCGCGCGGGCCAGAGCAAGCGGGGTTACTCGCCGTAGCGGACGACTTGCGCAAACGCGGGGCGACGGTGCTGCTTGCGTCAACGCTTACTGGCGCGCAACTGCCGATCGCTATTGAATCGGTGAACACCTCGTCGGCGCACTCGCTTTTCGACGCCGTGTCGGCTGTGCAAAGTTTTTATCTGATGGTCGAAGCGCTCGCGCGCGCGCGCGGCCTCGATCCCGATCATCCGCCGCATCTTAGTAAAGTGACTCGAACGACATGACCCGAAAGGTACTCACCACCGAGCGCGCGAGCCTAGAGCACGTCGATCTTGACACCTACGCAACGACAGAGCTTGTCGCGGCGTTGGTTGCCGACCAAGCGCGTGCGGCTCTTGCAGTTAGCCGCGCAGAGGTGGATCTAGCGCGAGCCGTTGAAGCCGCCGTGCCGCGAATTCGCGCGGGGGGACGGCTGATTTACGTTGGCGCAGGCACTTCGGGCCGTTTGGGCCTGCTCGATAGCGTTGAGTTGTATCCGACATTTTCATGGCCGTCCGAGCGCGCTCTGGCGTTGCTCGCTGGCGGGCCGGGCGCGATCTATCGAGCCGTGGAAGGCGCAGAGGACAACGAAGCGCAGGGCGCTGCGGACATGGCAAAGCTTTTGCCAACACCAAACGACGTTGCAATTTTGGTGGCGGCATCAGGCACAACGCCGTATGTGCGCGGCGCGATTCGTAGCGCACGTGAAGCGCGTGCGCTAACGATCGGTATCGCCAATAACGCCGATGCACCGGTCTGCTCGGAGGCCGAAATTGGCATCACCCTCGACACGGGCGCAGAACTGGTGTCGGGCAGCACGCGGCTCAAGGCGGGCACCGCGCAGAAGATTGCGTTGAATACGTTCTCAACAGCGCTGATGGTACGGTTGCACAAGGTCTATGGCAATCTGATGGTCGACTTGGTGCCAACCAATGCCAAGCTGTTGACTCGCGCGATTCGCTTGACTTCACTCGCCACGGGCGCAGACGAGGCCGTGTGCGAGGCAGCGCTCAAGGCCTGCCGCTTTCGCGTGAAAGTTGCCATTGTGATGATTTTGCGTGGCATTGATGCAGACGCCGCGCAGCAGAAAATTGTTGAAGCCGAGGGTGATGTGCGCACGGCGCTAAAGGCATGAAGCCAAGCGAGTTCGTAATTCGAAAAGCCCTTCACCAACGGAGTGAGCCTTGACCTTGCGAACTTCAAACGAAAGGTTGCTCTCGCTGGACGTGTTTCGCGGATTCACGATTGCGAGCATGGTATTGGTGAACAACCCGGGCAATTGGTTACAGATTTACGCGCCACTCAAGCATGCTGATTGGCACGGATGGACGTTTACCGATTGGATTTTTCCGTTTTTTCTCTTTATTTGCGGTGTGTCGCTGGTGCTCTCGACGACTGTTGCGCGTGATTCTGCTGATCTTGGGGGTGCGACTAAACGGCGCGCCGCGCTGCTGCATGTTTGGCGGCGATCGCTGATCGTTATTGCTATCGGCTTGGGACTCAATTTCATTCCGTCGTTTAGTTTTGAGATGTTGCGCTTTCCCGGGGTTTTGCAGCGCATCGGCCTGTGCATGCTTGTGGCGGCGCCGCTCGTCTTGTACGTGCGGCCTAGATCGCAAGCAGCGTGGGCGATTGCATTTATGGCGATTTACGCGATGATCGAACTG
>JAGNQL010000036.1 GCA_017989135.1 Burkholderiales bacterium | reverse complement strand
CTGCGACGACGAGTACTTCACCGACAGAGTCGGGTTTGGCCCTATGATTCTCCCGATGCACGCCTCCATTCACCAGCGCAGCGCTTTCAGCCTTATCCGTGCGGTGTCGGCGCTCGCACCGTGCTTGCTTGCACTGTTCGCCGCAACGCCGACCATCGCCGCCGACAAATTCGCCACGTACGGTGCGCTATCGGTGTTTGGGTCGCAACAACAGTCGACGACGTGCTTTGACAGCGGAACGAACGCTAGCGCGCGTCTCCAAATTGATCGATTTAGTTATCATATTCCGAAACTTAGTTCGATTCACGACCTGCCATTGGGCGTCGAATTTGCATTTTCAATCGTAGAAACCGATGAGTTCGCGGTTCGTCCGGCTTTGCCGCCCATCGCGCTCGAGGCATGGCGAAGTTACCCGAGTCTGTCGGCGGGCGTCTGGGATGTTGTGTCGATCCAGAAGCTTGAAGTGGGCGAACGATTGTCCGATGCGATTCGGCTCGTCGTGCCGCCGCTACAGCGCTGTAAATCGTTGTCACGCGTGGATGTTGTCGCAGGCGATATGCAAATGAGCAGCGCCGGGCAAGCGTTTGCAGCTCCCGCTATCCGCGTCAAAGTCACCGGCTCGGACGGACTGCCCGCCGCTGGCGCGAGCGTGGCGCTCGCGTCCGAAGTGATGCTCAACGAGAAAACGGACACCGGCATCGACGGCCCTCGCACCGCGCTGTTGACCGACGCGTTAGGCATGGTGGATCTGCCACTCTCTGCGGGCTCGCGCGCTGGCGTCAAGCGGTTCGTGGTGAAGGCGCGGCAGCAAGGTCATGTCGGCGCCGTAAGCGCGATGGTCACGGTCGCTCACGTCGCGCCGAGCGCGCCGGTAGAAGAGAGTACGCTTGCTGTCGAATACAGCTACGACGGCGGCGCGGGAGGCTTCGCGCGCTACCTCGCGAGTGCTGAAAGTGTCGTGCGCAGACTGGATTCGTACGACAGCAGCGTCGCCCAAAGAACAGGCCAAGTGTGGCGGGTGTTCACGACCCCGACGGCTGCGCCAAACTTATCCCCGGTGTGCCAATTTTTTGGGCAACCGCTGGGCGACGGCACCGTGGCGCATTTTTTCACCGCCAATGCAGCTGAATGCGCGCTATTGCGCTCCACCTGGGGCGATGTCGGTACACCCGGCAACGGCATGAAATACGAAGGCATCGCCTTTTACGCAGTCGCGCCGGACGGCAACGGCGTCTGCCCAGCAGAATACGCAGTTCCGGTCGTTCGTTATTTTGTGGCGCAACCGTCGCCGTACCATTTGTACGTGACCACGTACCCGAAAATTGGGCGCCCCATGATTCCCGTTCCGTGGAATGCGTCAGAAGAGCGAGTCGCCTTCTGTACGGACGTGTACACCGCTATAGTCCCTGAGAAGTATTAGAGACGTTCGGGAAAACTACGCGCCCCACGGTGGCCTCAGCGCAAATCGGGTCGTCGGGTATAGTAGCGTTTGCACATTTTTCCGATGCGCCTTTAAGGCACACATCGCGCGCCCACGTTGGACGTCCTTTTACTTCTCGGGCTCATTCTTCTGAACGGCCTGTTTGCCATGAGCGAAATCGCTCTGGTGTCCGCGAAGAAAATTCGCTTGGAACAACTCGCCGCCGAGGGCGACAAAGGTGCCGCTGCCGCGCTTTCTCTCAGCGGGGAGCCCACGCGCCTTCTATCAACGGTTCAAGTCGGCATCACGCTCATTACGATGGCGCAGGGCGCGTTTGGTGAAAGCACGTTCACGCCGCCGGTCGAAGCCTTTCTGCGCCAATGGAGTGTTTTAGCTCCCTACGCCAACCAGATTTCTACCGTAATTGTGCTGGTTGCCATCGGTGTTGTTGGGATGATTTTCGGCGAACTCGTGCCGAAACGTATGGGACTCGTCTACCCAGAGAGTATCGCGCGCCTCGTTTCGCGTCCGATGCAGTGGGTCGCGAGATTGTCGTTGCCACTGGTCCGCCTGCTTTCGATCACAACTGATGCGTTAGTGCGGCCGTTCGGCCGCAAAGGCAATGACGACCCGCCGGTGACGGAAGAAGAAATAAAAGGCTTGATGTTGCAAGGCGCGAACGCTGGCGTCTTTGAGCACGGCGAATCAAGAATTGTCTCGCGAGTATTCAATCTCGACGATCACACGGTGGAACACATCATGACACCCCGCGCGGACATGGTCGTGATCGACACCGAGGCAGACCCAGCGGTCACGCTCGAACTCCTCAAGCAAAGTGATTACACGCGCTACCCAGTAGTGAAAGACGACGTGTCGAACGTGATTGGCGTCATTGATTCTGGCGACCTGCTCGCGCACTACTTGAAGAGCGGCAAGCTGATGCCGGAACGTGTGCGCAAAGACGCTGTGTTCGTCCCCGAAACAGTGACCGTGCTCGAAGTGCTCGAGACATTTAAGCGCACGCGTGAGTCGCTCGCTTTTGTGGTCGACGAACACGGCGAAGTGCTCGGACTGGTCACGCTCACCGACGTGCTCGAAGCCATCGTCGGCGACTTAGGCGACGAAGACGAAGCCGCAAACTCAGACGCGACTCGTCGCACTGACGGCACGTGGTTGGTCGATGGCTCCATGTCGCTGCAGCGCTTTCGCGAACTGTTTCCGGATGCTGGCGCATTTGCTGGCGAAGTCAGCGGCGATTACCGCACGCTAGGCGGATTCGTCATGGCAGAAATTGGGCGAATTGCTTCAGTTTCCGACAAAGCAAATCACAGCGGCATTGCGCTCGAAGTGATCGACATGGACGGCCGTCGTATCGACAAGTTGCTAGTCACGCCGCCGCGCGAAGACACGGGCGTTTAGCCCGCACCCGGCGCAACGTGCTCTCGACTCTTTCCGTAATACTGCCTGCCGCAATCGTCGTGGTGGCGGGATATGTGGCGGGGCGAAGGATGCTTGACGCGTCGAGCGTGAAGGCGCTGTCGGACCTCGTGTTCATGCTGTTTTTGCCGTGCTTGCTGTTTCGTTCTCTGACCACAGCACGCTTCGATGGCTCCGACGCCACGATGCTCGGCGTGTACTTCGGCGTAGCGCTTTTCTGGTTCGTCGTGGTCGTACTTTTCACGCAAAGCCGACCCAACGAAACGACCTCGGGCGCAGTCGTGTTTGGCCTCGGGGCCGTGTTTTCAAACAGCGTGCAGCTGGGCATTCCGATTCAGAAGTTGGCGTACGGCGAAGCAGGCCTGAAGCTGCAACTCTCCATCATTGCGATCCATTCATTGATTCTGCTCACCAGTGCAACGGTGTGGCTCGAAATCGCGCGAGCGAGAGAGTCGTCGGAGGCGCGAAGCTTTGGCAGCAACGTGTTGCACGTCGTGAAAACGTCAATTGTTCATCCAGTGATCCTGCCGATTTTGGCGGGGCTTCTGTGGAGTTTCGCGCAGTTGCCATTGCCTGCGTGGTTCGATCAACCGCTTGGGTTTCTGGCCTCTGCCGCAGGCCCGATCATGCTGGTGCTCATGGGTGCGCAACTCTCAACCATGAAACTGACTGATCATTGGCAGCGCGGTTTGACCTTGACCATTGCGAAGAATTTGGTGCATCCGGCGCTGGTGTTTCTAGCCGCTTGGGCGGTTAATTTATCTCCGCTTGCGACAGCCGTTGCGGTGACTTGCGCCGCGCTGCCCATTGGTGCGAACGTGTTTATGTTTGCGCAGCGCTACAGCGTGAACGAAAACGTTGCAACGGCGGCTACGGCGCTCTCTAGCCTCGTTTCGCTGGTGAGCCTCACAGTTGTCATGGCGCTGCTGCCTAAGCCGTGATTCCCGCGCCAACGAACGTGACCGACTCACTCGCCCTCCCCTCATCGATCCTCAAGCTCGGTGAGTTCGCGTTCATCGACGTTGAAACCACAGGCGGCAGCGCGATCCGCGATCGCGTGACCGAGGTCGCGATCATCCGTTTTCACGCTGACGGCAGGGTTGAGCGCTGGCAATCGCTGATCAACCCCGGCATGAGCATTCCGGCCGCCATTCAAGCGCTGACTGGCATCACCAACGCGATGGTGCGCGACGCACCGACTTTTTTCGACGTGCGCGATGACGTGCGTCGCATGCTCGAAGGGGCGGTGTTTGTGGCGCACAACGCGCGCTTCGATTACGGGTTTATTAAGAACGAATTTCGCCGACAAAGCGAATCGTTCACAGCAGACGTGTTGTGTACGGTGCGTTTGTCACGGACGCTGTACCCCAACGCAGACGGACACGGCCTCGATGCTGTCATTCATCGGCACAAGCTTCGCGTGACCGAGCGTCACCGCGCGATGGGCGACACCGAGGCGACCGCCGCGTTTGTCGTTGCAGCCACAGCGGATCATGGCGACGAGCACGTACACGCGGCGGTGAAATCGCTCTTGCGCATGCCGTCGCTGCCACAAAATTTACCGACGAACGCACTGCACGACATACCAGACAGCGCAGGCGTTTACCTCTTCTTCGGCATCAACGATTTGCCGCTGTACGTCGGCAAGGCCAAGCACCTGCGCGAGCGCATTCGTTCACATTTTTCAAGCGATCACATGAGCAGCAATGACCTGCGGCTTTCGCAAGAACTGCGGCGCATCGAATGGATTCCGACCGCAGGGGAGTTTAGCGCGCTACTGCTGGAAGCTCAGATCGTGAAGCAACGTCTGCCGCTGCACAACGTCAAACTGCGTCGGCGCGAGAAGCTCGGATTTTTTCAACTCGTTGAGACCGACGAAAACACGTCGCTCGAATGGATTGAGGTCAGCGCGGTTGAAACCATCACCGCAAACATGTTCGGTCCGTACAGCGACAAAGCCGCCGCCAAACGCTCGCTGATGGAATCCGCGCGCGAGCATCGTTTGTGCGATCACGCGCTCGGTTTTTCCAAGCCGCGCGTCAAGGACGAACCCTGCTTCGCGCGCCAAATCGGCCGCTGTCACGGCGTATGCATCGGCCTAGAAACGGCGCAACAGCACGGCGAACGCATCCGCGCAGCACTCAGCGCATTGGCCGTCCCGGTGTGGCCGTTTCCCGGCGAAGCGGTCTACGAGGAACGCGACGAAGCCAACGACCACACAGACCTCCTCGTCTTCGATCAATGGTGCGCGGTGTTGGGCGGCGTGCGACTGCCGTTTGACGCGGATGTTTACAAATTGCTGCGGCAGACGATGGGGAAAACCGCGAGCAAGTTTCGAGCGATGGCGTAGCCCAGGGCGGTAGGCGGCAGCCGTGGTCAATTTCAGCGGCAACCGCTCATGGCGCAGAGCGCGACAACCGTAGGGTCGCGACAGCTTTTATGCTTTACCGACTTCCGCACGGCGCTTACAGCCCGTTTTTTAGGATAGTCGACTATGAAGAAAAGTACGCCAGAATCGCCGCAGATTGGTCGTTATAACCAAAAAGCCACAAACCCGAGGCGTCACCCTACAATCGCCCACTTCACCACGCAGCAGGTAACCCCATGTCGTTTCGCGGTCTCAATGTGCTCGGCACACCCATTCACGATTGCAGCC
The DNA here is from genome assembly GCA_017989135.1 of Burkholderiales bacterium. Lineage (GTDB taxonomy): Bacteria > Pseudomonadota > Gammaproteobacteria > Burkholderiales > Casimicrobiaceae > Casimicrobium. The sequence goes on along the minus strand of JAGNQL010000036.1, from coordinate 14,053 downwards.
ATGATCCGCTGACGGGGTTCACGCGTTCCGGCTGCTGTGAAACCGGACCGCAGGATCGCGGTTCGCACACCGTCTGCGCGCTGATGACAACCGAATTTCTGACCTTCAGCCGATCGCGCGGCAACGACCTGTCCACGCCGGTGCCGGAATATGGCTTCCCCGGCCTACAAGCGGGTGATCAGTGGTGTCTATGCGCCGCGCGTTGGTTGGAGGCGTACGGCGCAGGCTGCGCGCCGCAAGTCGTGCTTGAAGCCACGCATGAGAAGGCGCTGGACATCATTCCGCTGGCGGCGCTGAAAGAGCACGCGCAGGCGATGACGTCTTGAGGATTGTGGATTCTGTTGCGGCGATGTAGCGTCGTGTGAACGCTAAGTCGTGTGCAACGCACCTCTATTCCAGCTTCAACTTCGCGTCGAGGACCAGCTTCTTCCAGCCGTTGTAATCGTTCGCGATAAACGCAGCCAAACGCTCCGGGCCGCCGGGCGTTAAATCTACGCCGTCGGCAGTCAAACGCTCTTGCACTTCTTTCAGCGCAAGAAACTTTTGTACTTCCACGTTCAAGCGTTGTGTCACCGCGAGCGGCGTGCCCACGGGTGCGACGATGCCCCAATAGTTGTAGACCTCCGTGCCGTTCGCGCCTGCTTCTTTCACCGTCGGCACGTCGGGCATGAGCAGCGAGCGCTTGTTACCCGTCACGGCCAATGCGCGCGCCTTGCCCGATTTCAAATGTGGCAACACGGCGGGAATGGTGCCCGTGAGCGTCATGATCGAGCCGCCGAGCAAGTCGGTCGTGGCTGGCGCAATGCCTTTGTACGGCACATGCAGGATGTCAGTGCCGGTCTTTGCCTTGAAAAGCTCTAGCGCGAGGTGATTCACGCCGCCAGCACCGGCGCTGCCGTACGCGACCTTTCCGGGGTTCGCCTTCGCATAGGCGATCAGCTCGCTCATCGTGCTGAACGGCGCTTGCGCGTTGGCGATCCAAGCGAGCGGGCCGGCCGCGATCAGCGCCACTGGAGCAAACTGCTTGATTGGATCGTAGTTGGCGGTCGCAGGCGTCGCAGCGGCCACGGTCGTGAATGGCGAAGCGACAAACAACAAGGTGTAACCATCCGCCGGCGCTGCTGCCACAAACTGCGTACCAATCGCGCCGCTCGCGCCAACACGGTTTTCGACGACGACGGGTTGTTTGAGTTGTTCTTCTAACTTTAGCGCGGTGAAGCGAGCCACGGCGTCGGTGCCCGCCCCGGCCGCAAATGGCACGATGAGCTTAATCGGGCGATCCGGGTACTGCGCGAAAGCAGCGACAGAAAGGGCAGCGGTGAAGAGTGCGGTGAGCAGGCGCATAGGGGCGGCGTTTGGCAAAGGAAGGTGGATAAATCGGAACTGCGCCGGGATTGTATCGGCGCTGTCCACCAAAGCGCGTACGGTTACGTTACAGTGGCGGTTGATGCCATGCGGTCACTGTGATCGCGGGTGGGTTCAAGCATTTCGCGCATGGGGAAAAAGTAATGTCTGACCTTAGCAATGTGACGAGCGAGTTCGATAGCACCACGATGATCGCCTCACCGTTGGCGCACTTGACCACGCCGATTGATCGGTTGTCGTCGGTGTTTGCGCTGCGCCTCGTGCTCTCGCTCGGTCCCAAGTTCAATTTGCGTCGCGACATCAACGACGTGATGACGCTCGTTGCCCGCCATGTGGTCTGGCCCGTCTCCGTCGTGCAGAAAGTACAGAAATTCCTGACTCACCGCTGCGTGGACATGCCGGCCTGGGCGGGCGTCGGCAAACTCTCGCCCGAAGAATTCATCGCCCGCCACGGCGTATGGAACGGCACCTACGACGACGGCACCCTCTTCTATTACCTCGACGAATTCTGCAAACAGAATGCGAAAGATTTGCTCGCGCTGTTTCAAGGCACCGTCGACGCGCTCGACAAGGCAACGCGCGGCGTGCCGATGCGCCTCACCGACAACATCGGCATGCTCGGCAAAGTGCTCTCCCTTAATGCCGCAGAGCGCGCGTTGATTCAATGTGCCGCACTCGCCAAATGCACGCGTGATTTGCGTCCGGTACTCGTCGACTGCAAAGCAGGCAGCGCCGCCGAAGCGCACGCAATGCTGGGCGAAGTCACAAAGGTGTCGCCCGCAGACATTGGGCTCGCGCTCAAACCCGGTGGTCGCCTTGAATCGCTCGCGCTGATCGACGCGCCGATTGCCGAACACAACATCACTGACCTCGGCGATTTGATGCGACTGACAGATCGCCTCCTGCCGATCCTGCTTGACGGGTATGAATCCGAAGGCGCGATGATGGCAGCCTTCACAAAGCCCGCGTCGGCGTCGGAGCTAACGCTCGCCGATTACCCGCACATCGAAGCCGATGCGCGCTATCTTGCTGCGCTGTTGAAAACCGCTGCCGAGCGCAAAGAAAAAGGCGTGAACGTCCTCATCTACGGCGCGCCGGGCACCGGCAAGACTGAATTCGCAAAAGTCATCACCGCACTCGCGGGCGCCGAACTTTACGAAGTGGAATGCTTTGATCGCGAAGGCCAAAGCTTGAACGGCAAAGAGCGCTACCGCTCGCTTCAAGTGTCGCAATCCTTCCTCAAAGGCCGTGACAACACGGTACTGTTGTTCGACGAAGTGGAAGACGTTTTTCCGAGCAATCCTTCGGAAATGCTCAACATGTTTGTCTCCGACGAACATCATCGCGGCAGCGTCAATGGCAAAGCTTGGGTCAACCAAACGCTTGAAAATAATCCCGTGCCAACGATTTGGATTTCGAATTCGATCAATCAAATCGACCCGGCCTATTTGCGTCGTTTCCAGTTCCATCTCGAACTGAAAAATCCGCCGCAAAACGTGCGCGCGAACATCACGAAGAAGCATCTGACCGGCATGGATGTGAGCGCCGAGTTCGTAGAAAAACTCTCCGCTCGCCGTACGCTCACACCCGCACAGATCCACGCAGCGGCGCGTTTTGCGCAGCTCACGCACGGCAAAGTTGAAGGCGAAATTGACGCGACCGTGGAAGCGCTGATGCTTAAACAACTTGATCGCAGCGATGAAGCGCTCGGCCACAAAGAGGAAGCGGATAAATCGCAATATCGCCCGCTGGTGACGACCTACGACCTGTCGCTCCTGAACATTGAGACGCGTCACCCGATTGAGAAAATCGTCAACGCGCTCAAGAACAAAGGCGCGGGCTCGCTATGCTTTTTCGGGCTGCCCGGCACAGGAAAGACCGCGCTTGGCGAGCACATCGCGAAGTCCATCGAACGTCCGCTCATCATCAAGAAAGCGAGCGATCTGATGAGCAAGTACGTCGGTGAAACCGAGCAAAACATGGCCGCTATGTTCAAAGAAGCTGAGCAAGAAAAGGCTGTGCTGCTCCTCGACGAAGCCGACAGCTTCCTGCAAAACCGTGCGCTCGCGCAACGCAGCTACGAAGTCACCGAAGTCAACGAAATGCTGCAAGGCATGGAGCGATTCAAGGGTGTGTTTATCTGCACGACAAACCTTTTCGATCGCATCGACGAGGCTGCACTGCGCCGCTTCACATTCAAAATTCAGTTCAAGCCGCTCACCCGCGAGCAACGCGAAAAGATGTTTGTTACGGAAGCGCTAGAAGGCGTGTCTGCGAATCTCACAGAGAAAATCTGTGACCGCTTGAACAAACTGCAACTCTTAACGCCAGGCGATTTCGCAGCAGTAAAACGCCAGATCACACTGCTCGACGAGACCATGACGCCGGATGAGTTTCTTCAACAACTGGAGCAGGAACACAAGGTGAAACCGGATGTTAAGTTTGCTCGGAGCATTGGTTTCTAAGCATGACAGTTTGCCGAATATCGCTAATCGTTGGCCTCGCTAGCGCGGCAGTAGCCATTTTTTCCTCGGCGAACACAAGCGCGGCTGAATTCGTCGTGACCGAAGACATCGTCACTGTTAGCGGCACGATTCAAGCGGCTGACGACACGTCATTTTCGAACCTGCTGTCGTCGCCACGCGGAAAGAAGGTTCGAACCGCGCTGTTTGAGGCGTGCTACGGAGGCAAAGTCGGTGCGTCAACGCGTATTGCAGACCAAATCGAACAGAGGCGCCTCGCTACGATCGCGCGCGGTCAAGTCTCCTCTGGTTGCGCAGTCGCGTTCATGGCGGGACGCACGCGCAGCGTGGACGTTGCCAACGGGCCAGCAGCCCTCATTTTTCACAACGGAACTCACGCCAACGGTACCAGAGTGGACGACATCGAAGCGTTGCCGGCACGTTTAGATCGCTACACCAATAGGAAACTAAAAGACCCACTGCGAGAATTTATTCGAAACGCCAAGACAGACAGCGGAGTCGTGTTCTTCTTTCCAAAAGCAGGTGACCGAAATCGCCCGTCGGTTGGGTTTTGCTCCGGTACACTCAAGAAGGACTTAAGGGATTGCCGTGTCTATCCAAACGAATCTGCAAGCAAATCGGGCATCTTGAAGCGATAAGCCCACTGAACGGGCTGGGGCAGTCGCGGTGCAAGGGCTGCACTTACCGAAGCGCCGCCAACAACTTCGCCCCAGCACGGCCACTAACTTTCTGACCTAAGCGCGCTTGCTCTTTCTCGATCGCAGCGCGGCTTTTCTCGCCGAGCATGCCGTCGATTTCGCCGATGTCGTGGCCGCGTTTTGTGAGCAAGGTTTGCAATTCGCGTCGCTCGGCGCGCGCGAGCCCCGGATCGTCCGTCGGCCACGCGGTGACGAACGCGCCGCCGCCGCGCAAGCGATCCGAGAGATGCGCAATCGCGAGGCCGTAGCTCTCGGACGCGTTGTAGCCGTAGATCACGTCGAAGTTCTTGAACACGAGAAATACTGGGCCAGCGACACCCGCGGGGGCGAGCAACGCCGCCGATGTGTTCGCCGTGATGCCCGCGCCGGTGAGCGCGCCGCCGCTCTGGTTTGCGATGCGCGCCACACCTAGACGCCCCCAATCTGCGACGGGCTTTTTGAGCTTACGACCGATCAGCGCTGCGTTGAAACCGTCAGGCAATTTCACTTCAAAGCCCCACGGTTCGCTTGATTGCCAGCCGCCTTGCTTCAAAAAATTCGCCGTGGAGCCGAGCGCATCGGCAGCGCTGTCGATCAAATCCTTGCGGCCATCGCCGTCAAAGTCCACGGCCAAGCGCTCAAATGTACTGGGCATAAATTGCGTTTGTCCGAATGCGCCAGCCCACGAGCCGACGAGCTTTTCCGGTGCGAAATGACCGCCTTGCAAAATGCGCAATGCCGAGAAAAATTCACCGCGAAAGAACGCCTGTCGACGTCCCATGCATGCGAGTGTTCCCAAGGCCTGCGTGAGCTGGTACTTTCCCTGCGCGCGCCCAAAATTGCTCTCAACGCCCCACACGGCAACGACCGTCGCGGCGTCCACACCATACTTTTCCGACACTTTTTTGAGCGTCTCAGCATGTTGCGCCAATCCCTGTTTTCCGTCGGTCACGCGCTCTTCGTCCACCAACCCCGCCAAGTAATCCCACACCGCCATTTTGAATTCCGGCTGGTAATCGAGTTTTTGCAACACCGTGGAATCCGGCTGCAAACCTTGGGCGTGCTTCTCGAAAGTCGCCTTACTAACGCCGGCCGCTTGCGCGGCGCCTTGCAAGTTCTGGATGCAATTGTGGAAGTCGGTGGCGAAGAGATTCGTCGATGCAAACACAACGGCGAAGCTAAAAGCGGCCGAAACGACTAGTCGAAAGTGATCTGTTTTCATAGAGGAAGTATCGCATCAACCGTTGAACGCGGGCAGATATGATTACTTACCAGAAGCACTGGAGATGTCCTCATGGATTGGTACGCCGTCAAGGGCCTTTTCCGTTGGTACTTCAAAAGCGACGGATCGACGGACAATGTTGAGGAGCGCATTGTTCTCTTTCGCGCGCCATCGTTTGATGAAGCGATCAACCTCGCCGCCAAAGAAGCGGAGACATATTGCGGACGCGAAGATTCGACAGCAAATTTTCGCATCGAGTCGATGAACCATTGGTACGCGTATCGGTTGTTTGACGAACCGGCGGATGGCGTCGAGGTATTTTCGCGGCGGTGCGCTACGGAATTAAGCGCAGATGCGTTCGTGCGTCGCTACCATCCAAGATCGCATGACGCAAAAGTTGGCGAGGCACGCTGAAACTAGCCGAGCGGTTCAATGCAATTGCTCTGCAATACCGACCAATTGCGATGGAGCAGCGCTTCGTCGACGTCGAATTTTCGTCCTTGAGCTAATCACCTAGACGAATACCGAAGATTCACACCAAATTGCTGCACTGCAGCGTAAACTCGGTCATTGTTCGAATTTGAAGTTTTTCCATGACCGTCCGACGCCGCAACCGCTCCCACGCCCTGACCCAACAAGCCACCGAAATGGCGATGGCGGTGCCGCATGTGGTGGCGCATCGCGTGACGCGTATGGCTTTGGCCGGGCCGGTGCTCTCGGAGCGTGATCGCACCGAGTTCGAGTTGATGAGCGCTGAGAAGACCGCTGCGGTGGCCGAATCGCTTCAGGCGATGGCCGCCGAGACACTACGCGCGCAGCAAAACTTCGCGCTCGCGATGGTGCGCGCGATGTGGTCGCCGATTTTCATGGGCCGTGGTTCGGCCAGCGCATTTGCTGGCAGCGTCGGCTCGCGTATGAACAACGCTGCGATGGACGTGATCGGCAAAGGCATGGAGCCGCTGCATCGCACGGCCGTGGCGAACGCAAAACGGTTGCGTAAGACTTCGTTTCGCTGATCCCGCGCTAGCGACAGCCCGCCGCGTACGCCGCGATTTGTTCACCGGCTGTCAAAAAACTTCCGCTCCGTGCCGCACCCGACGCGAGCGCCGCGCCGCTCTGGCCGCGCATGAGACGTGAGGCGAGCAAAGCATCTGACGTGGGCTGCTGCGTGTCGTCCAGATCAAGGTCGTAGTTTTTTGACGCGATGAAGTTCTGAATATCAGTCGCCGTTTGGCGCGATGCGCCTAGCCCCACCGCTCCGGAGATCAGCCCATTGCCCCGCAAGCCCAGCATGTAGCGCAACAACATTACACCGTCTGTCGCCGCCTCCGAAGTGCCATCGCCGTCAATGTCGAACGTGCACCGCTGGTTAGACGGCATTGTCGCGGGCAGCGCGTGCATCGCCCATTGGGTGGGCGAATAGGGGCTGTTCGGACAGGCGGTTATGCCCGCACGGGTGAAGTACATGCGCGTGCAATTCGTGTCGTAATCAGAAGTTACGGTGGCCGCGTTGACTTTCCAGCCGCTCAATTCGGATTGGTCAATGTCCACGTGCGCGCCCGCATTGAGTAGCGAGAAGTGAACGTGCGGACCAGTAGATCCGCCGCCCTGGCACAACGCTGCTGCCTCCGTATTCGCGATGCCCGACAGGCGCTGGCCGGCGTAGACGACGTCGCCCGTATTCACCAAGATGCCGTCGAGGTGGTAATAGTTCGTCGCCCAGCCATCAGGAGAGGTGACGCGAACTTGGCATGCCGAATACTTGGTCACCGTGCTCGCATTTGCAGCGACCACACGCCCAAAGGATGTATCACTGTTCCAACCCCAGCCGGGACGCCAAAAATCTAGCGATGAACGCGGCGATGCACAGGCCTGCGCCGGACAACCGCCGAAGGTGGTGTGCACGCCGCCCGAGCCCCAGTTGTATTGCCCCAATGTCCACGGGAGACGCAACGTATTAGTGCTGACCACTGCGCCCGCGATGGGTTGTGATTTCTGGTTATTGATTGCATTGACGCCGTAGCGTTCGACGTACTTCGCAGAGAGTGTTTCGAGCCTTGTCTCACCGCTGACGAAAGTAGCGGCGACCGCCGCTACGCCGGCGGAGTCGCTAAGCGCGGCACTCGCGGCGAGCGCGTCTTCCAGCGCGCGAGCTTGTGCTGCTGCGACCTTCGCTTTGTCCAAGCTTCGACCAAGATAGTGCATGCGGCCAATGGAGGCGATCACTGCATCGATGCGGGAGCGCTGCTGCTCAGTGTCCATCGCAGCCATGTCCGCTAGCGCACCGCTCGTTTCCAAGAGCAACACAATTAGGCGCGGACTCACGCTATGCAGCCCGGCGCGATCAACGATGAGCCCGCGGTGCGCGCGAAGTTGCGGCACAGCATCAATTGCAGCGGTCGCGTCGTCAAGCGACAGCACGCGCATGTCCCAGACGACGTGGCCGTCGGTGAGCTGCGGTACGGGTGCGGAAACTGCACTGACGACGACCGGCAAAAGCGACAGCCACGCCACGAAAAATACGCTCACGCGATTCCGCAAGGCATTGCAAGCCTTAGACCTAAGATTCATCGCGACCTCTCGAAAACGCAACTCGATGACTAACAGCTTTTTACCGCAAACGACAAGCCAGTGGCTATTTCTTGTCACTTTTGTCGGATGTCGACATTCATCAAAACAAGCGTCAAGGCGCCTAGTAGCGGTCGATGGCGCCATAAAGCCGTTACTTGCTTCACGGCAACCTTGTTCTCACCTGTTCGCCCGCCGTGCCGCGAACATGGCGGCCACGGCTCCAAGCAGCTAGATCTCCTTGCGCCCCTAGCATTGGAGTGCACGAGCGTTTGGATCAGAACTATCGACCCCTCGGCATCACGGCATCATGGCGCCCGGCAAAACGCGTTCGCGCATTTGTAGACCTTCAGGTCATCAACGACTGCTTCGAGGTACGCAATCACCGGAATGCCGTCAGGGGAGACTGCGAGAGAGTGATAAGAGCCGACGTTGGGTCCTCCATCAATGACGGTAAATGTGTTGCTGGTACTGCATGAAGCGTTACCGCATTTCACGACCTTCAAGCGGCTATTGGTCTGATCCCAGTAGCTCATCACCGGCAAGCCGTCAGCGGGCACGCGCATGGACGGAGACGAGACGATTGCCGAGCCGTCGACAAGCGTGACTGTGCCGCTGGTGCACGCGGCAACAGCGCACTTAAGCACCTTGATAGTGGGCGCGAGATTTGTTCCACCTGAGTAAGCCACCACTGGCAGACCGTCTTCGCCAATCGCTATGGAGGTAGTACCGCCGGAATCTTCGGCTACGTCGAACAGGGTCACGGTTGCGGACCCTACGCACGAGGCTGTGCTGCATTTGGCCACCCGCAGATTTTTGCCGGTAGCATCGTAGTAGCTGATCACTGGCAAACCATCGCCGGGAACAGCAATCGAACTTTGCAACCCGACTGAGACGCCCACCGGGGCGTCGACGTCTGTACTCACGCCAGCCGTGCAGTCTGCGTTGCTGCACTTGTAAACCCTCAGAAGACCGGGGCTGAACGCGTCGACCGCCTGCGCGTTGTAGCTTATGACTGGAAATCCATCTGCACTCGATATCGTAATCGCACTTGTGCTGCCACTTGAATGGCCCGAATTATCAAGAGTCGCGGGCGTGTTGACGCCCGTGCATGCCGCGTCCGCGCAGCGTATGAACATCAGGGCGGTGTTGGTGGTGTTGTAGTAAGTGATTACCGGTCGGCCATCGGCGGGGACCGCGATGGCCGAATACACCTGAAAAGTGAGGTTACTGCCGGTCGAGGCGAGGGTCACGATCGAATTGGGTCCGCTGCAACTTGCGTTACCGCATTTTGCAAGTTTGATTGCGCCGTTGGTCCGGTCGTAGTAGCTCATGACCGGAAATCCATCCGTACCGATCGCTACGCGCGGCACTTGCCCCACCGAATCGATGCTGTCCACACGAACGGCGGCTGTGGGACCGCCTGTACATTGCAGTTCGCCACTACTTGTGAACGTTAGCACTTGCCCAACGGCGCAAGGCGCTGGCATTGAGGGCATGGTTGTGCACACCCATGCGCTGCCGTTCCAGCGGCTCATTTGGTCCGCCGTACATGTCTGCGGCAATCGGTACGACGCCTGAATGTTCACTGTACCGACCGTAGTGATTGGCCCGCCGGTCAGGCCGATTCCCGTCAGGATTCCCGTGACAGTCCCGGTTCCGCCTGAGCTCTCCGTGGCACACGTCCAAGCCGCGCCGTTCCACTTCGGAATTTGATTGTTTGCGCACGCCGTGGTCGGAAGCAGTTGCGTGGTAGCCAGCGCGACCGTGCCCGATGCCGTAATCGGGCCACCGGTGAGACCCGCGCCTGTTGCCACGCTCGTTACCGTGCCGCTGCCGCCTGTGGTATCGGCTTGGCAGGTGACCGTCCCATCGGCTGCGATGGCGCGGATGCTCGAACCGACGGCACAACTCGCACTCACTCGACGCTGCAAATACGTGGTATCCGCTGCGATGGTGCCGCTCGCAGTGATCGTGCCGCCGGTTAACCCTAGGCCCGCGATCACGCTGGTCACGGTGCCGCCGGTAGCGCCGCATCCCGCGAGGAGAAAGCTTTGCACTGCCGTCGGTGTGTTGCGCGACCCTGCGCCCAGCGCGAGGCCATTGGTCAACGAAGCGCCAGTAAAACCGGCGATCTTCCGACTGATAATCGTTGCGTCGACGGTGTCAAACGCGCCGTTGCCGTTAATGTCGAGGCCACAGCTGGGGCAAAGAATTGTCGCTTCGACCAGTGGGGCGTCGGCGGCGACGATGTCGGTGCTCGCGACCAACGCGGGGCCTGTCATGCCAAGTGCGAATCGTGTGAGGATCAGCCCCTCGCGCGTGATTGTCGAATTGCCGTCGTCAAACGGGCAGGATTGTGCGGCGACTGAAACTGCACTTAGCGCAACGCTAGAGACTGCTGCGCAGACGAACATTTGCCGTGCTTTGGCACAAAAACGGATGACGAAGTTGCGCATGGTGAACCTAACCCCTATCGACGAATTGACGCATGTCGGTTACGCGATTGCGCAAGTCTGCGCCGTATAGGGGGTTACGTGAAACGCATCGAAACTCAGACATTAGACGGAAATTAATTCGCTATGTCTGAAGTTTCGGCGCCATAACGAAGCGCAGAATTCAATGCGTGCTACGCGCTACAGGGTGAACAGAAAAAACGGAGCGGTCGACTCACGCCAATGTCACACGACTTACGCACGACAAACGCACATTGGCGAAAAGCGGTGCAACGCGTGAGCTAGTCCTTCAGCATGGCATGCAAGAAAAGCCGCGCCTTCTCCCAATCGCGCCCTACCGTGCGTGCAGTGACACCCAGCGCCTCGGCAATCTCGCCATCGTTCAGCCCGCCAAAATAGCGCATTTCAACGACGGTCGCCATGCGCGCATCAATGGCCTCTAGACGCGCCAGCGCGTCATGGACATTGAGTACTTCGTCAGTGCTGCTCGCGTCGTCCTTCTGTGATTCGGCTATCTGCGTGTTCAAGGTGAAATCGAACTGACCACCGCCACGGCGCTCGGCCTGACGTTCGCGGATGAGATCAATAATCACCGAGCGCATGACTTTTGAGGCATACGCCAGAAAATGCGAGCGGTCTTTTAGGTCTATCGACCTCGCGCTGACTAGGCGCACGTAGCTGTCGTGCACTAGCGCCGTCGTGTCGAGAGAAATGCGATCTCCGCCGTGACGCAATCGGCTGTGTGCGATGTGGCGCAGCTCAGTGTAGAGCGTGGCGTACACCTGCCCAGCGGCGTCCACATTGCCCGCCTTTGCGCTACCCAGCAGTTGCGTGATGTCATTAACCATAGAGAGTGCGTAGCGTAGCAGCGTCAATGCCAAGCGCGATAAAAATCAGTTTCTATTGGCCACTCAAAGCACGCAAGCGCTGCAAGCGCGTGCTGTGCGAAACGTCGCCACTTTCAATAGTAGCCAGCGCTTTAGCAAGTAGCGCAGCGGCATCGTCACGACGGGTTTTAACCGCAGCTTCGCTTGCGAGTGCGTAGACATCAGCGTTCACCGAATATGGAAGCGATTGACCCGACTGCACATGCAGCCAGGGTGCCAACAGCACCCACACCTCCTCCCACCTGTTGAGCGAGGCGAGCAGTCGTGCTCTTGAAACGTCCCGTGCAACGCGGCTCAGAGGCGAACCGATTGTCATCGCACCCTTCGGCGACGGTTTGAGCACGGTGTCAAAGTCGGCAGGCGCTGTTTCGCGTTGCCCTTCGCGCGCGGCCAATTCAGCTGAAACTAACTCCAACGCACTCACGCTGAGCGCTGGCAAACCGCGTTCGTTCTGAATGTTTCTCACCTCGGCGATCGCCGCTCGTGCGGCCTGTAGGTCATTGGACTCAAGCGCAGCGCGAGCAACTAAATTGAGCACCGCCGCCAACACACTGTGCGTGCGTGACCTCAATTCCGCGCGACTACGTTGCGCCAGCGCCAAGGCGTTTCTGCCGTCACCGCGTGACAGCTCCACGTTTGCCATCGCTTGACTCAACGCAGATCTAAGCGCGTGCGGCTTGCCATCGCTGTCGCGCAGTTTGTCGTACGCCCGCTGCAACATTTTTAGTGCGTCGGCGGCGTTCCCCCGATCAGCGGTGATTGCCGCCAACGCGCGACCGAATACCTTCGCATCAACCATTTCTGGGTCAAACGGTCGCAAAATCTCAACCGTCTTTTTTGCGGCGTCTTCGGCCTCCGACAGGCGCAGTAACTGACGCAAACACGCAGCGACACCTCCCATGGTTTCCCCAACCTCAACGTTGTCGGGCCCGGAAAGCTGAGTAAAAAATTCGATGGATCGTCGGTACGCGGTCAGCGCAGCCTCGAAATTTCCGAGCGCACGGTTGGCATGTCCCAGTGACCGATATGCCGTCGCCTTCAGCTTGACGGCACCGTCGATGGATTCAAGCATACGAATAGATTCGGCGGCGGCTTTTGCCGCACGAGCGGGATCGGACTGATCGACGTTTTCCGCTTCGTAGTAAAGGGCCTGAGCTAGCTCCGCGCTGTTGGGCGCGAGGCGGCGAAGAATGACTTGCGCCGCCTCGATTAAATCGAGTCGCTTGCCCAGTTGACCATAGCCCTCTACCCATGCGAGATCGAGTATCGCCATGGCGTATTGCTTGGAATCCTTGCCGTATGTCGCTTCGGCAATCTTCACGCTGCGCTCGTGTAGTCGCTTCGCGGTTGAGAAGTCCTCCAAGTTTTCATACAAGTTGCCAAACAATCGAAACAGCGTCGCGTCGACATCGCTATGCACGCCACCCGCACTTTCTAGGCGCAGAACACCCCGATCTAACAACTGCTTAGCATTGAGACTACGCACCTGCACCGCATTTTTTTGATCGTTACTGTTCGCACTGAACAAGTCGCCGAGATAGCGCTGTACCGCGTTGCCGCGCGCGGTTTCGCGCTTGGCGAGCATGGCTTCCTGATCTGCGCGGATGGCTTGTTGGCGAGCAGCGATCGCCTCGCGATCTGCACGTGCCGCCTCTCTGCGTGCCACAGAAGCCTCGGCATCCGCACGTGCCGCAGACGCGAGCGCCGCACGTGCCTCGCCGTCAGCGCGCGAACGTTCGCTACGTGCGGTGGCTGCCTCAGCGTCAGCGCGCCGCTGTTCGTTTCGTGCAGTTTCCGCCGCAGCGTCTGCGCGCTTGGCCTGTTGCGTGGCTAGATTTGCTTGCCAGATTGCGGTGCCGAGACCGACGCCGAGCGCAGCGACGACAGCCGCCGCCGCGGAGACACCTAATCGGTTGCGCAACACAAACTTACTTGCACGATAAGCCCACGTATCGGCCTGTGCCTGCACCGGGAGTCCGTCTATGTGGCGTTGAATGTCCTCACCCAAAGCCGCAACAGTCAGATAGCGCTGTTGCGCATCCTTTTTCATCGCCTTGGTGACGATCGTGTCAAGATCACTTGATAGGGCTCGCGCAAGCCGGTCGCGGGTGAGTGCGCGCATCGCAGCGATAGAGGCGTCGCCTCGGCGCACAGCGTCACTCATGCGCACTGGTTCCGAGGTGAGAATCGCCTCCTCAAGCTCAGCGCGCGTTCCACGTTTCAGTAGATAGGGCTTTTGCCCAGTGAGCAGTTGATAGAGCACCACGCCGAGCGAATACACGTCGCTACCGGTACTGATCGGTTTGCCGCTCAACTGCTCCGGGCTCGCGTAGTCAAGAGTGAGCGAGCGTCCAGCAAGCATCGTCAGTTCCGTTTCGGACGTTTGCCCGAGTGG
>JAGNQL010000191.1 GCA_017989135.1 Burkholderiales bacterium | reverse complement strand
GTTCCCGCAGGAATACATTGACCAAGAAAACTCGTGCACGCAGAGCGTTGCACAGGGTACGCCCGAGGTCGAGTCGCCACACATCGGTGCCACCGGCGGCAGCGTCAGCATCGTGATGTGCGACCCAGAGAACAAACGCCGTTTCCGCGCGTCGCAAACGCTCGGCAGCCTGAACCTATCCCGCACCTTCTTACGCGTTGACTCTGGTCGCTTCGCCAACGACAAAGCGAAAGTGTTCTTGAGCTATTCACACAGCCAAGCGGACAAGTGGAAAGGTCCGGGCGAAGCCAAGCGCGACCACATTGACGCAGCCTTCTCATACGACATCACACCCGAACACCGCATCCTCGGGTCGGTCATGTACAACAAAGCGGTCAATAACAACATCTATTCGATGAGTAAGGCGCAACTCGACACGAATGGTTACGAATGGGATCATCTCGACACATTCACGCCGGGTCACCTCACGCCGGTCAAGGGCACGGCGCAGCTTGAAACCACGCCGTCAGCTAGTCGCGCGTTCTACAAGCTCTCCGCCAATCCGTTCGAGAACATGATTGCGTCGGTGTCAGGCTCTTTTAAATTGGCGGAGAACACTTACTTCAAAGTGCAGCCTTATCTTTGGTACGGATACGGCACTGGTGGCAATCAACAAAAGACGCTCTCAGAAACGGGCTTCCTCAACACCACCACCGGCAAGCTGGGCGCTGGCGTTGACCTAAACGGCGACGGCGACACCCTTGATCGCATCATCATCGCCAACAGCAGCGTCACTCGCACTATGCGTCCGGGCGCTACCGCTGAGCTCAGCCACACGCTGGGCGCGCATCAGCTCAAACTGGGCTTCTGGTTTGAACGCGCGGAACACCGCCAATTTGGTCCAGCGGTTGGCGTCGATGCCGACGGCAACCCTTCGGATATTTGGTTGCGCGATGGCCGCATTTTGCGCCCCGATGGCTCACCTTACCAGTCACGCGACTGGCTCACGGTCAGCCCTTCGTATCAGGTTTATGCAGCTGACAGCTTTAGCTTCATGAACGACCGCGGCTTATTGTCCGTCGGCGTACGCGCACCTAGCATCACCCGCAAGTTCACTAATTTCCCAAGTGAGGCTAGTGGTTCGCAGTTTGGCTATTCACTCGAACGAAAATTTAGTGCCGTACTGCCACAAATCGGCGTGCGCTTCTACTTAGATCGTGAGCAACAAGTCTTCGCCAACACAGGCAAAAACTTCCGCGCCCCGCCGAATTTCGTCTTCGCGCCCGGGACCAACGTGACTGTGGCGGCCACTAACGCCCCGCAAGTCGTTGGCAATGTCCAAGCGGAAACATCGGTCAACACCGACGTGGGTTACCGCTTCCAAGGCAAGACCATCACGTTCTCGGCGACCGCCTTCAATACTGACTTCAAAGATCGTCAAGCCAACGCCTATGATCCAAACCTCAACCGCAGTTTTTATGCGAACGCTGGCAGCGTTCGTAACCGCGGCTTGGAATTGGAAGTGGGTACGGCGCCGATCAACGGTATCACCGCGTACGCATCGCTGACAGCGCAAAAGAGCCGCATACTGAACGATCTCGCGGTCAGCGCGGGCAAGGTGCTCCCGACCTACGGTAAGCAATTCCCGCTTACGCCGCAGATGTTGGCTGGCCTGTCGGTGCAGTACTCAAACGGTCCGTTCTACGCGCGCATCAAGGCGAAGAAAACCGGCCGTCAGTACGCAACAATCATGAACGACGAGGAAGTACCGAGCTACACGACAGCGGACTTCGCTGCCGGTTACACCTTCGCTGACATGAACTTCATCAAGAGCCCGAAGCTCAAACTGAACGTCAGCAACATCGGCAACACCAAGTACCGCACGCCAAGCTCCGGTAGCGTCGTAAACGCACAAGCAGTCGGCACGATCGCCTCTAGCGGCACCGTGTTCTACTACTTGGGCGCACCACGCAGCTTCTCGGTATCGTTGAGCGCGGACTTCTAGTCTCGCGATCACGCACGACAGAACAGGCCGCGCACTTTTTTGCGCGGCCTTTTTTATTTTCAAGGTGACTAGACATGAAGCGAACGCCACGCCTCCTTCTTTCTGCAGCGCTACTGACCGCAATAGCCGCCTGCACCAATGCCCCAACCACCAACGTCGTGCCCGCGACAGCGGGTGTGTCGCGCGTTGCGGACGGTTCCCGCGCGGAACTGGCGTTGCTAGAAACCACCGACTTGCACACCAACATCGTGAGCTACGACTACTTCAAGCTCGCGGAAGATAAAACCGTGGGTTTTGAGCGTGTCGCAGCGCGCATCGCAGAGGCCCGCAAACAGTTCGCCAACACACTGCTTTTCGACAACGGTGACACCATTCAGGGCACCGCCTTGTCCGACTATCAAGCGCAGGTCAATCCACTGCCATGCAGCGAAACGCTTGCGATGTACAAGGTGATGAACGAGCTTGGCTACGACGCGGGCGGCATTGGCAATCATGAGTTCAACTACGGCCTGTCGTTCTTGTCTCAGGTCACAGGCAATCGCTTCAACGTCAATCTCGCACCCAACGAAAAGCCAATCGCCGCGCAGCGTTGCGCTGGGCCAAATTTCCCGCTCGTTCTCGCCAATGTCTTGTCGGTCAAAGATCGGCAGCCTTTGTTCAAACCCTACGTCGTGCTCGACCGAACGCTCAAAGCAACCACCGCCGACGGCAAATCAATTTCTGCCCCACTCAAAGTCGGAGTGATCGCCTTCACCCCGCCGAAGATTCTTGATTGGGACAAACGCTGGTTGAATGGCGTCGTCTACACCGACGGCATTAAGGAACTCGCGGAAAAGTACATCCCGGAAATGAAGGCGCAAGGCGCCGACCTGGTCGTTGCGATTTCGCATGGCGGCCTGGACGATTCGCCGTACACGCCGTCGCTAGAAAACGCGAACTGGCACCTCGCGCAAGTGCCGGGCATCGACGCGATGCTGATCGGTCATTCACATCAAGTATTCCCCAACGCCACCAGCACTTTGCGGCAATTTAATTTGCCTAACGTCGACAAAACAAAAGGTTTGGTGCACAACGTACCCACCGTTATGGCAAATTTTTGGGGCAAAACGCTAGGTGTAATTTCACTCAACCTCGTCGCGAAAAACGGGCGTTGGAGCGTCGATAAATCGAGAACGGTGGTTGAAGCGCGCTCGATTCAAAATGCTGATAAGTCGTTCGTCGCGCCCAATCCAGTGGTCGCAAAAACCATCACCGCCGAACACGAAGCAACGATCAAGTACGTGAAGACGCCAATTGGTCGCAGCGACTTCCCGATGACCTCGTATTTCGTGGATGTGGGCGACACCTCTGCGTTGCAAATCGTCAACATGGCGCAGACTGACTACGTCGCAAACTACGTGAAAGCCAACTTACCGCAATACGCCGCGCTTCCAGTGCTCTCCACTGCGTCACCCTTCAAAACGGGCTTTGCAGGCGGCGCGGATTTCACCGACGTCGCAGCTGGCGACATCGCGATAAATAACGCTGCTGATTTGTATTTATTCCCGAACACGCTCTACGCCGTGAAAGTAACGGGCGACGGGCTGAAGGCCTGGCTCGAAGCCGCAGCACGCCGATTTCGCCAGATCGACCCGAAGCTCACCACGGACCAATCTCTTGTGAGCACCGCACCGGGCTACACGTTTGACATGATCACGAACAAAGATTTCAGCTACGAAATTGACGTGACGCAACCACAAGGCAGCCGCATCAAAAACCTCAATTACAAAGGTGCGCCGGTTTCGCCCACTGCCGAATTTATCGTCGCCACCAACAACTACCGCGCAGGCGGCGGGGGTAATTTCCCAGGCCTAGATGGCACCAAAACCGTCATCGCGTCACCAGACACCAACCGCGACGTGTTGATTCAGTACATCAAGAACGTAAAGGCACTCACGCGCAAAGAACATGGTTCAGCGCAAAGCTGGCACTTCACAAAAGTCACGACGGCCGGCCCGATTACATTCAAATCGGCACAAAACAAATTGCCCGTTGCGCTTGCAGCAGGGTTGAACAATGTGAGCGTGTTCAAAGCGGATGACGGCAGGGGGCTTGCCGTGTACCAAGTGGATTTGTCAAAGTAGTCAACCTCGCCGACCGCATGCGTATCCGCTCTCGATCAGGTTTCGCCACACTTATAGCGGTGCCGATGGCGCTGTGCTTTTGCTCGACCGCGGCCTCCATGGAGCGCCGCGCAATCGAGGACACCGCCGCCGCCGAACAGAGCCCCCTCGATTCAGCGTTGCTGCATCGACGTTACGAACAGCGTGATCTTGCGCGCATCGACCGTTTGCGCATGCACGCCGATGCAGGGCGCGACGCAGACGCACTGACCGCTTTGTTGGTTGAAGCACAGAAGGGCAGTGTCGAAGCGCAGCGCTCCGTGGGCGAAGTCTTGGTGCGTCGCGCGAATGTTGTTGCGGTACAGCAGGGTTTTAACTGGCTGGAGCGCGCCGCAGCGCAAGGCGATCAACGCGCGATGCTCGCGTTGGGAAAAGCGTGGCTGTTCGGCGTACCAAGCGTGGCGCCGGAGCACATCAAAGCACGCGGGTGGTTTGAGCGTGTCGACCCTCAAAACGCACAAACAGCGTATTACCTTGGTTTGATTGAGCGCGCAAACATCGGTGGTTCCACTAATCACGCGAGCGCCATGAAGCGCTTTCAGTTTGCTGCAGAGCGGGGCATCCCGGACGCCATGTATCTGCTCGGCAACGGCTACGCCCACGGCGAAGGCGTTGACCATGACCCACGCGAAGCGATGCGCTGGTACATGCGTGCGGCCTACCTTGATCACCCACAAGCGATTCAAGAACTCGCCTACGCGTTCGCCCGTGGGGACACGTTGCTCCCGCAAAGCGACTTGCAAGCCGCAAACATGCGTGCCGCGATTGCGCACGCGCTGCGACATCCGAAGACGGCTCCGTAGTTGTAGGCTCGGACTCGGCCGCGCTTTCCCCGTGGCACCGAGCGACGCCAAGTCGTCGCCTACCGAGTCAAAGACGCGCCCCCGGTAGCCATGACGCCAGCTGAAATATGGCTGTAACAAATCCTTGCCAAACTTCCGGATGTAGAAAAAGGGAAGGGTTCACCTTCTCCTCCTCCCCTGAGAAGTCACACAAGGATTTAAATATGAATTTCTCGACTAAGTTACTTGCTGGCGCAGC
>JAGNQL010000190.1 GCA_017989135.1 Burkholderiales bacterium | reverse complement strand
CTGTCGTGCGTTCGGCGGTGTTGATCGAACGATCCCAAATGCCTTTGCGCCGCATCCACTCGGCGGCGACGAGCGATTCGTCGTCACCAAAGTTTCTCACCACACTACGCCATTCGCGCGCTGCATCAGAGCGCAGTTGCAACTCGGAGAGATTGACAACGCGCTTGGCTGCTGTGGACTGATCTAATCGCTTGAACGCGTCGTCCGTGGGTTTGAAAGCGCTGGCTTTAAGCGAGGCTGCAGCGGGCAAAGGCTGTTGAATCTCCTCGGCGGCAAGCAAGCCGTAAAAATTGTGCTCAGCGGCGAGTGCCGCGTATATCGGCAGCGCCGCATCCTTCTGCCCAGATTCAGCGAGTGCGCGCGCTTTCCAATAGCGCCACGTCGGGTCGGCTTGCCCGCCGTTGGCAGCAGGGCTCATCGCTGCAATCGCGCGCAGCACCTCGCTCCACGCGCCAGCGCGCAACGCTGCTCGCGCGATCCATGCGGCTTGTGGGTCGGAGAGACGCGTGAAGCGCTCGCCTTCGCGTGATTGCTTCGCCCAATCTAGCGCATCGCTGACATCGAGCCGGCGCGCACTTGCATAGGCAAGTTGCGCGGCGGCGTAGCGCTGTTCTTCTTCGGTGAACTTGCTTTGCACGCCAGACCACGCCGCGCTTGCTTTCGCAGCGTCACTTCTTGCCAATCGCGTGACACCGTAGAGCGCGGCTTCGCGCCGCGCACGAGACGACCAAGCGAGGCCCCCGCCGAGGAATGCCTCGGGCGAGTTGTGCGCCCGCTGCAATACGTCCGTGCTTGGCGTGATGTCGGCGGGCAATGCATCGGCTGCACGCGTGGCGGCCAAGAACGTCGCGCCGTCGCCCGCAGTGCGGAAGCGCCAGATAGCGTCTTCTGTAGATATCGATCCGCGCCGCACGAGCGCAGCAAATGCCTCCGCGCAAGCCTCTGTGAGCCGCTCATCCCAAACGCCACGCGGCACAGACTGCGCGTTGTCAGTGCTCGGGCCCCGCGCTGCTAGCGTCGCCCGATAGCAGCCGACTTCGCTATCGTCCGTGTCGAGCCCGGCAGCTACTTGCGCAAATTTGTCCCAATCGCCGTTTCGCGCCAACACCTTGAGCCAATCGATGCGCATGCGCTCACCCACTGCGCTCGCACCGGCCTTTTTCAGAAAGCGTTCGATCTCCGGTGTCAATGCAGTCGCACTCGCGGCGGTGAACTGCAAACGCAGCGACCAGTAATCCACGTAGTGCTCGAGCACATGTCCGCGCGTTGGCGCTATCGCGGCGTTTACCCGTTTCAGGTCGCCGAATCGAAAGCCTTCGGCAGCGTCCTTCACGGCAGCGTCGTTGGCGTGTGCGCTCACTGCAACGAAAAGCAAG
This sequence comes from Burkholderiales bacterium, assembly GCA_017989135.1. Taxonomy (GTDB): domain Bacteria; phylum Pseudomonadota; class Gammaproteobacteria; order Burkholderiales; family Casimicrobiaceae; genus Casimicrobium. The sequence continues at coordinate 3,853 of JAGNQL010000190.1, read as the reverse complement.
GGAGTGAGTAAAAGAGGGGCTAAGTAGCGCATACCGCTATTTTCCGCGAAGTCGGTGAAATCGAGCGCTCGGCGCTTCACCACTACAATTCTGAGTATGCAAAACGTAGCTAATGGTGTCGGCGCGATCGTGGGCTTGGTCATGGGGTCTTCCTCAGACTGGGAGGTCATGAAAAACGCCGCCGAAATGTTGGATCGCTTTGGCGTCAATTTTGAGGCCAAGGTGGTGTCTGCGCATCGTACGCCGGACGATATGTTCGATTACGCGCAAACCGCGTGTGACCGAGGCATTCGCATCATCATCGCGGGCGCGGGTGGCGCGGCGCATTTGCCCGGTATGCTCGCGGCGAAGACCACGGTGCCGATTTTGGGCGTGCCCGTGCCGTCGAAGTATTTGCGTGGCGAGGACTCGCTGCTCTCAATCGTGCAAATGCCCAAGGGCGTTCCTGTTGCGACGTTCGCGATTGGCGAAGCCGGCGCGGCCAATGCGGCACTGTTCGCCGTTGCGATGCTCGCGATTTCGAACAAAGCGCTCGCGCAGCAACTACTGTCGTTCCGTGAAGAACAAACCGCTAGCGCACGCGCCATGTTCGTGCCGCCGGTGCTGGCGGACAAATAGTGCTTCAGGCAGGTGCTTGGCTAGGCTGCCTCGGGGGCGGGCAACTGGGCCGCATGTTCGTGCATGCCGCGCAAGCCATGGGCTACAAAGTGCTCGTGCTTGATCCCGACGCCAACGGTCCAGCGGCCCAAGCGGCAGACGACATCATTGTCGCTTCTTACGACGACGCAACCGCTATCGCCGAATTCGCTAAGCGTGTGGCCGCTGTCACTACCGAATTCGAAAACGTTCCCGCGACTACGCTCGACGCGCTCGCTGCGAGCGTGCCTACGCGTCCAGCCGCTGCGGCTGTGCGCATCGCACAAGATCGACGCAAGGAAAAATCGTTTTTCCGCGAGCATGGATTTCCGGTTGGTGAGTTTGCCGCGATTGAGCGCTCTGAAGACATAGCCAATGCGTCGGCGGCGCTATTTCCCGGCATTCTGAAGACCGCGACGCTCGGCTACGACGGCAAAGGACAAAGTCGTGTCGCCTCGCGCGAAGAAGCGCTTGCAGCGTGGCGCAGCATGAAAGAAGCGCCGTGTGTCTTGGAGGCGTTGATCCCGTTCCAGCTTGAAATTTCCGTGCTCGTCGCACGCGCTTCTGACGGCGACGTGCACGTGTGGCCCGTGCAGGAAAACCAGCACGTGAACGGCATTTTGGATTTAACAATCGTGCCCGCGCGCATCGACGCGGCCTTGCTCGCAAAGGCGCAATCGCTCGCCGGACAGCTCGTGAACGCGTTGCGTTACGTTGGCGTGCTCTGCGTTGAAATGTTCGTTACCAAGAACGGATTACTCCTTAACGAGATCGCGCCGCGTCCGCACAATAGCGGGCATTACACGATTGAGGCCTGCGTAACTTCGCAGTTCGAGCAGCAGGTGCGCGTGCTTGCGGGCGCACCGCTCGGGGACGCTTCGCTCGTGCGTCCGGCGGTGATGGTTAACGTCCTGGGCGACGTCTGGTTCGATGCCTTGATGCCAATGCAACCGGCGTGGTCTGAGCTGCTCGCCTTGGCAGGTACGCATCTACATCTGTACGGCAAAGCCGAACCGCGCCGTGCTCGTAAGATGGGGCACGTGACGTGCACGGCTGCAACGCTTGACGAAGCGCTAGCGACGGCGATGGCTGTGAAGCGGATTCTGCGCATCGCGTGACAACGGGCTGCTCTGGGCGTCAATCTGATTCTGGGACAAGAGAAAAATGCCTAAACCCTTAGCCAACATCAAAGTTCTGGATTTGACCCGACTGCTGCCCGGACCAGCGTGCACACGCATGCTCGCCGATTGGGGGGCTGAAGTGTTGAAAATCGAGCCACCGGAGGGCGATTACGCCAATCGATTGGGGCTCGCAGTGGACGCGCCCGCCGAGCAGGTGGCCCCGCTCTACACCATCGCCAATCGCGGGAAATCCGTCGAACGCGTTGATCTAAAAACTGAGACGGGCCGTGCGCGACTCCTTGAGCTCGTTGCCGAAAGTGACGCGTTGGTTGAGGGTTTTCGCCCCGGCGTGATGGATCGCTTAGGTCTTGGCGTTGCTGCGTTGCAGGCGATCAATCCGGCGCTTGTTTACTGCGCGATCACCGGCTACGGCAGCGCGAGTGCGTGGGCGCATCGTGCGGGGCATGACATCAACTATTTATCGATGTCTGGTGTGCTGGATCAAATCGGAGAGCGCGGACGTCCGCCGTCCATTTCGAATTGGCAAATCGCGGATCTTGCTGGCGGCGCGCTGGCCGCAGCTGCGCAAATCTGCGCGGCGCTCGTGCAATCAAGAACGACGGGCATTGGCTCGTTCGTTGATATTTCGATGACGCACGAAGTGGCGAGCTTGAACATCATCGCCGAACACGGTTTGCAGCTCGACGCCGCCAAGCCGCGCGGCGAAGACTGGCTCACCGGTGGCTGGCCTTGCTACGGCGTGTATCGCACGTCCGACGAGCGCTTCCTTGCCGTGGGCGCATTGGAGCCAAAGTTTTGGCAAATCCTCTGCGACTCGCTCGGCAAATCGCATTTAGCGCCGCTTGGTACCTCGGGAGGAGTGGTTGGCATGCGTGTTCGCAAGGAACTCGCCGATTGTCTCGGCGCACAATCGCTGGCGCACTGGACCGATTTCTTTGATGGTTTGGATTGCTGCGTCACGCCGGTGCTTACACTTGCTGAAGCGAAACAGCATCCGCTGTTTCGGTAGAACTTTCTGGCGTCCGCACGGCCGCGCTAACCTATTCACGCAGAGGCACTCACATGACTACTCCAAACGGCAAAGTTGCCATCATCACCGGCGCGTCAGCAGGTATCGGCAAGGCCTCAGCCGTCGCGCTGTTGAAGGCGGGATACAGTGTTGCCTTCGCGGGTCGTCGACAGGCTGAACTTGAGGCGGCGGTGGCGTCCGCAGGCGAAGACGCCGTGCGTGGCATCGCCGTGGTGACGGATGTGAGCGATCCGGCGTCGGTGAAAAATTTGTTCGCGAAGACAGTCGCCGCGTTCGGTCGCGTCGATGTGATTTTCAATAACGCGGGCATTGGCGCGCCACCCGTGATGCTCGAAGACATAACGATTGAGCAATGGAAAGCCGTGGTCGACACCAACCTGAGCGGCGCTTTCTACTGCACGCAAGAAGCCTTCCGCGTGATGAAAGATCAAACCCCGCGCGGTGGCCGCATCATCAACAACGGGTCAATTTCCGCCTATGCGCCGCGCCCAAACAGCGCGCCATACACCTCGACTAAGCACGCCATCACAGGCCTCACCAAAACTACGTCACTCGATGGTCGCAAGTACGACATCGCGTGCAGCCAGATCGACATCGGAAACGCCGCCACGGAAATGACTGAGCGCATGGCGAAGGGCGTCATGCAAGCCAACGGGACCATGGCCATTGAGCCGCGCATGGATGTCAAACATGTCGCCGACGCGATTGTGCACATCGCTGGGTTGCCGCTTGAGGCAAACGTGCAATTCATGACGATCATGGCCACCAAAATGCCGTTCGTCGGTCGCGGCTAGGCGGATGTAGGCGCGGCATCAGCCACGCCGTCTGACCTGTGGCGGAGCTTTGGGTTTAAGCGCGGCTGGTGCCGCGCCTACATGGCGACGCGCGGCCTACGGTTTCAACGCATCAATTGCAGCGGCGATTTGCGAGTCGGTTCGCGTCCCGTTATTCGCGCCATGCGTGAGCGCGGTGCCTGACAAACCGAGCATGCGCCGGTAAATCAGCAAGCCGTCGGTGTGCGGGTGGACAGCCCCATCGCCATCCA
>JAGNQL010000189.1 GCA_017989135.1 Burkholderiales bacterium | reverse complement strand
ACCACAGTCACGATCGCCGACGTGGAGCGCGTCGCCAAGGCCTATTTCAAACCGCAAAACCGTGCGCTGGGCCGCTTCATTCCGACCGACAAGCCCGACCGCGCAGACATGCCCGCACGCCCTGATCTGTCCGTGCTGCTCGCGGACTACAAAGGCGACGCCAGCCTGAGCGAAGGTGAAGTTTTCGACACCGCGCCCGCGAACATCGTCAAGCGCAGCGAGCGCTATGCATTGGCCAACGGTTTGAAAGTGGTGCTGCTGCCTAAAAAAACGCGCGGCGCAACGGTGCAGCTCGCGCTGCGGATTGGCTACGGCGATGAAAAGTCTCGCGCCGGAAAGTCCGCGGTAGATGCGCTCGCCAACGCAACGCTCATGCGCGGCGCAGATGGGCTCACGCGACAACAAATCTACGACAAACTCGACGCGTTGCGAACCTCGGGCGGCGTTGGTTTGAGCGGCGGCGCGATGCAAACGAAGAAGGCGTATCTCAATGATGCGATTAGCCTCATCGCGCAGGTCTATCGAACCGCCACGTTTCCGTCCGAAGAGCTTGAGCTGGTGCGCAAGGAGATGATCACCGCCATTGAAGAGTCAGCCAAGGACCCTGAGCGCGTGGCGTTCAATGCGCTTGAGCGGCACAGCTCGCCGTACCCGAAAGGCGACCCACGCTACATCGCCACCGTTGCCGAGCGCGTCGCCGATCTGCGTGCGGTCACGCGCGAGCAAGTTGTCAATTACGCACGCCAAATGCGCGGACTGTCGGCAGGTACGCTCGCTATCGTCGGCGACTTTGACGCTGCGAGCGTGAAGCCAGTGCTCGCCACTTCTTTCGGGCAAAGCAAGCTCGCGACGCCATTCGCACGCATCAACCGTGAGCACAAAACGGTAGCGGTGAAGAATGACAAGCTGCCCACGCCTGACAAAGAAAACGCGACCTTTGTGGCGCGTGTGACCTTTCCGCTGCAAGACAGCGCTGCCGATTACCCTGCGCTTCTGCTCGCTGATTTCATTGTCGGTGGTTCCGGTGGCGCGAGACTGTTCATGCGAGTTCGGGAGAAAGAGGGTCTGAGCTACGACGTCTTCAGCAACCTAGCGATTCCTACGTTCGGTACCAACGGCTCATGGACCTTCGGCTTTATTGCCAATCCGCAAAACGCGGCCAAAGCGGAAGCGTCGCTGAAAGACGAATTGCAGAAACTGTTGAACGGCGAATTGACCGAGAAAGAATTCACCGAGCAACAGCAATCGCTTCTCGATCAACGTGCGGTGCGCCGCGCACAAGACGCGACGCTTGCCGCGCAGATCGTCTCTCTGACCGACGCAAATCGCAGTTTTGAGTACGTAGAAACACTTGAAGCACGCCTCAGTAAGCTCACCAAAGCAGACTTCGACGCGGTGCTCAAAAAGTACATAAAGCTTGCCGAGATGTCATCCTTCGTGGCGGGCGACTTCAGCAAAGTGAAATAGCGCCTACGTTACAACCCCGTAAAATCGGGGTTTGCCGAAGGGGTGCGTGACAGCCTTCGTGGCTTGAACCGCCCCTTTTTTATTGCCCGCCTGAATGCAAGACCCCAAGCGCGAACGACAGATTCTCATCGTCCTCATGATGATGGGTTTCACCAATGTGCTCGATTTCATGATCATGATGCCGCTCGCTCCGCATCTGATCAAGGCGTTTGGCATCTCGACTTCGCAATTCGGCTTGCTCGTTTCGGCGTACGCTTTTGCGGCTGGGTTTTCATCGCTGTTGATGGGGTCCATTGCCGATCGCTTTGATCGCAAGCACGCGCTTCTGCTGGTTTATGCGGGACTCATTGTCGGTACGCTCGGTTGTGCGGTTGCGCCCAACTTCGCAGCGCTACTAATCGCGAGAACTGTCGCCGGAGTGTTCGGCGGCGTCCAGGGCGCGGTAGCCATGTCGATCATCGGGGACTTGGTGCCCGACGAGCGTCGAGGGCGCGCGATGGGCTTGTACATGTTGTCGTTTTCGCTGGCGTCGGTCGTTGGGGTTCCGTTGTCGATCTATGTGGCGGGTCTCAACGGGTGGCACATGCCGTTCTTTGCGCTGGCGATCGTATGCGCAGCACTACTTGCCGTAGCGTGGCGATTAATTCCTTCTATGCGCGGCCACATTCGCGCGGGCAAACCGGTGGGCTTTGTGCAGAGCTACGCTGAGTTGTTTCGCGAACCCAATCACTGGTGGGCGTTTCTTACTTCGGCGTTGATTACGCTCTCGGGAATGGTGGTGATTCCGTACGTGGCCGCATCGCGCGTGGCAAATGAGGGAATGACCGAGACACAGCTGTCTTACTTCTATCTCGTGGGCGGCGCGGTGACGCTCTTCACCCGCCCGTTGTTCGGGAGCATGTCCGATCGCTTTTCGCGAGCGAAGCTCTACTACTGGTTGGTGCTCGCCTCAATCGTGCCGATGATCTTGATCTCTCACACCCTCGGTGTCAGCATGTTTTGGCAGTTGTTTGTAGGCGCGCTTTTCTTCATCTTTGTCAGTGGACGATTCGTGCCCGTTACAGCACTTATTACGTCCGCCGCGCGCCCGCAGATGCGTGGGCGCTTAATGTCGTTCAACTCGGCCGTGCAGAGTTTTGGCACCGGCATCGCAGCGGTGATTGGCGGGTTAATGTTGACGCAATCAGTTGACGGCAAAATAGTGGGCTATGAAGCTGTCGGTTATCTCGCGGGGATTCTTGGCATTGCCTCCGCGTTCACTGCATTTAAGGTGCGAGCTGTCTCGTGAAGCTTGAGGTCAATCAACTCGCGGCGGAGCGCGGCGGTCGCGCGGTCTTTAGCGACCTCTCGTTCAGTGTGGACACCGGCACTTTGCTTCGCGTCACCGGAGCTAACGGAGCGGGTAAGACGACGCTGCTGCGCATCTTGTCGGGACTGGGCGCACCGGTTTCGGGCGGTGTGCGCTGGCAAAGTGACGGCGGATCGATCTTGACGACGGGTGAGGCGGCCTGCTTTGTGGGCCACGCCAATGCCTTTAACGAGTCGCTGAGCGTTACCGAGAATTTGTCTTACGCGGGCGCGCTCGCGGGCCTCGTGCCGAACCCCGACCAAATCGTCTCTGCGCTCGATGCGTTTGGCGTCAAAGCGTTGCGCAATCGAAGCTTCGGAGCGCTCTCGCAAGGCCAGAAAAAGCGCTGCTCGCTCGCCCGAATGGTGCTCGCGCCTACGCGCGGTGCGCGCGCCTGGCTGCTTGACGAGCCGTTTGTCGCGCTCGACGTGGATACTCAAGCGCTCCTTGCGCGGCTAATTTCCTCAGAACTCGCTGCCGGCGCGCTGGTGATTTACACCTCACATCAAGCCGTTGACATTGACGCGCCGGTGTCTCGGGAGCTCTCGCTATGAAGGCGCTTTGCACAATGTTGCGAGAGCCCGTCAGGCTAAGCAAAGAATGGCGAAAACACCGGAACGTACCTGCGTACGTGTGGATATTTCGGGATTTTTTAACGACGCATCACGGGCTTGCAGTCGTTGAGCGGAGGTCGTTATGAGCTTGCGTGGCGCCACCGGGGCTGTGTTTCGCCGCGAACTGCAACTCTTCGCCAAGCGCAAAAGCGACTGGGCAAATCCGCTCGTGTTCTTCTTGATCGTGTGTGCGCTCTTTCCGTTTGCCGTGGGCAGTGAATCGGAGCGCCTCAAACTCATCGGTATCGGAGTGATTTTCGTCGGCGCGCTGTTGGCGGCGATGCTGTCCTTGCCGCGTTTGTTTGACGAGGATGCGCGTGACGGTTCGCTTGAGCTAATGCTCACCTCCACAGAGCCGCTCGCTGCGTTGATTCTGGCACGCGTTGCGGCGCTTTCGCTGGCGTTGGGAGTAGCGCTCGCAGCCGTCACGCCGGTGTTCGCGCTTTTCTACGCACTGCCGTTTGATGTGGCTGGCATGCTCGCGCTCTCGGTGTTGATGGCTGTGCCCACATTGCTCCTGATCGGCGCTATCGCCGCCGCGTTGTTGGTCTCCGCGCGAGGCGGCGCGATCTTGACGGCCGTACTTGTTTTGCCGTTGACCGTACCAACACTTATCTTCGGCGCTGGCGCGGCGCTCAAGGTGCTGTACGGAGAGTCGCCCATGGCGGAGCTGGCACTTCAGGGCGCCTTCATGCTGCTTGCACTAGCATTGTGCCCGTTGGCGGCCGCAGCCGCCCTCAGAATCAGCACCGACTAATCGGCACCAAAGCGGCAAAACAGAGAAACCCATCTCGTGGCACGTACTGAACAACAATCAAACGAAAAATTCAGCGGACGCTGGTTTTGGCGCTACGCCGCACCTGCAACGTTCTACCCGCTGGCGGGCAAGATCGAAAAATTGTGCTGGGTTGTTGCGATTGTGCTCGCGGCCATTGGGCTGTACCTCGGCTTTTTTGTCGCACCAACAGACGCGACCCAAGGCGAGGTTTACCGCGTGATTTTCATTCACGTTCCCGCCGCATGGATGGCGATGGTGATTTATCTCGCCATGGCGTTTTGGGCGGCCACGGGCTTAGTGCTTGGCACGCGCCTTTCTTTCATGATGAGCCATGCGCTTGCGCCCACTGGCGCGATCATGTCGGTTGTCGCGCTTTTGACGGGCGCACTTTGGGGCCGCCCGACGTGGGGCACTTACTGGGTGTGGGACGCGCGGCTGACTTCAACGCTCATTTTATTTTTCTTGTATGTCGGCTACATGGCCCTCGTTGCTGCGTTCGATGACAAGAAAAAGGGCGACCGCGCTTCGGCACTCATCGCGCTGGTTGGCGCGATTAACGTGCCCATCATTTATTTCAGCGTAAAGTGGTGGAACTCACTGCATCAAGGCTCCTCGGTTCGCCCCGGGAGCTCGTCGATGGCTTCGACCATGCTGACCGCGATGATGGTCATGACGTTTGCTTTCTGGGCATACTGCATCGCCGCATCGATGTATCGCCTGCGCACAGAAATCATCGAACGCGAGCGTAACGCCGCATGGTTGCCTGCTGCCGTGAAGGAGTCCAGCAAATGATCTGGGAGTCGTGGAGCGCGTTTTGGGCGATGGGCGGACGCGGATTTTTTGTGTGGGGCAGCTACGGCGCGCTCGCGGTGGCTGTTGTTGCGGAACTTGTGGCCCTTCGCAGCGCTCGAAAGCGTGCAATCCAATCATTACAAGACAACGACGATGACGCCTAAACAAGACAACGGCTATGACGCCTAAACAAAAACGACTCGCACTTATTCTTGGCGGCCTTGCCGTGCTCG
>JAGNQL010000003.1 GCA_017989135.1 Burkholderiales bacterium | reverse complement strand
CCCTTGATGACTGCGAAGTGCTGCTCATCGGCGGCGGCGAAACATCCCTCTCTACTTACTAATCAGCGCACCGAAATTCCAATCAAGGAGCCCATCATGAGCCAGCAAGCAACCAACGACCTTCTCGAAATCCTGTCCACGGAGTTCGCAGTCCGAACCCTTGATGACTGCGAAGTGCTACTCATCGGCGGCGGCGAAACATCCCTGTCTAGTTACTAATCAGCGAACCGAATTTCCAATCAAGGAGCCCGTCATGAGCCAGCAAGCAATCAACGACCTTATCGAAATTCTCGCCAACGAATCCTCCGGTCGAACTCTCGATGACTGCAACTTGCTCCTCGTCGGTGGCGGCGAAGTATCCCTTTCGGCCTACTAGCCCAACCCCACCCGCTTCCCCGCCATCTCCACCGTCGACTCGCGGTGCGCAATGATGAGTGTGGTGATTCCTAGGTTCTTGACGACGTGATTGACGGCCTGTTCTCGCTCGGTGTCGAGCGCACTGGTGGCCTCGTCTAACAACAAAAACTTCGGCTTGCGATAGAGCGCCCGAGCGAGCAGTAGCCGCTGGCGCTGGCCGCCGGAGAGCGCGCTTCCGGTGTTTCCCACGAGCGAATCCGCACGCATTGGCATGCGCTCCACTTCCGTCCACAGCGCCGCTCCTTGGAGCGACTCGGTCACGCGCGCGCTGCAAATTTCGTGGTCGAAGAGACTTACGTTCTCGTTGATCGAACCGTTGAACACGTAGTCTTCCTGCATCACGGCGGCGAGCTGCGCACGCAGGGTCACTGGATCAATCTCGCGGATGTCGAGCCCATCGATCAGCACACGGCCTTCCGTCGCGGGCAACAATCCAACGACCACTTTGGCGAGCGTTGTCTTCCCCGCGCCAGACGGTCCGGTGAGCGCGACACTCTCGCCGGGCTCGATCGTGAAGCTCACGTTGCGGAAGATAAACGGGTCGTGCGGTCCGTAGCGAAAGCCAAGGTTCTCGATCACCCACGTCGCACGTGAGAGATCCGGCGCAGCGGCAAGACCGCGCGTTTCCGCGCCCGCGAGCGCGACATCTGCCACGCGCTCCGCGTGCAAGTCGAGCAATTTGAATTCGGTGAATTTGTCGATCAGGTTGGTGAGGCGCGACACGAACACAAGTTTGTACGCCATGAAAGCGAGCAGCATGCCGACGCTGAAATTACCGGCGATCACTTCGCGCGCACCGAGCCAAACGATGAGCACGTTTTCTAACCCAAACAAGGCGAAGCTAGCCGTCTTGTAGGTGAGCGTTAGTGACTGCGCGCGGATCGACGCGTTGACCGTATCGACCACTGCGTTTTGCCAGCGCGACAGGCGGTCCGCCTCGCCCATATGCAGCTTGATCGTTTGCATGCCGCGCAAACTCTCGATGAAGTTAGTTTGCTGCGTGGCGGCGAAGATAAGCTGTTCGTTCACCGCCTCACGCATCGGGCGAAACAGCGCCCAACGCAACAGCGCATAAATAATCGCGACGACGAGCACGACGAGCGTCAGGTTCACGCTGTAAATCGCCATCACCGCAAACATGCTGATCGCAAGCACGCCGTCGATCAACACTTCGAGCGAGCTGCCGGTGAGCGTGCGTTGAATCGCGTCCATCGACGCAAAGCGCGAGAGCAAATCGCCGACGTGGCGCTTCTCAAAAAACGCGAGCGGCAAGCGCAGCAAATGCGAAAACAATTGAGTGAGCACCTGAAGCGACAACGTGCTCGTAAGATGCAGCAGCAACCAGCCGCGCAGCGCGCCAATCGCGGCCTGAATCAAGACCAAGAGCGCGAAACCGAGTGCGAGCACTGTCATCAAATCACGATCCGCGGAGACGATAACTTCATCGACCGTGAGCTGCGTGAGCCACGGCATCGCGAGCGCGAAGACCTCGAACGCAAGCGCGAGCAGCACAAGCCGCAGCAACGCGCTACGCACACCACGCGCCGCACCAACGATGGACCAGATCGAGAAACGATCTACGGCTTTTCGCTTCACGAAACTCGGCGTCGGTGTCAGCTCAAGTACGATGCCCGTGAAGTGTTTCGAGAACTCCGCAAGCGGCAATGTGCGCACACCGCGCGCTGGGTCGTGCAAGGTGACCGCATCTTTGCCGACGCGCGTGATGACAACAAAGTGATTGAAGTCGAAATGCGCGACAGCGGGCAGACGCACCTGCGCGAGCGCCGACAGCTCAACACGCAATGGCCGCGCGGCCAGATGCGTGCTGTCGGCTATGTCAATGAGACTCTTCAGCGTGGAGCCTTTGAGCGACACCGCGTGGTCACTGCGCATCGAATGCAGATCAGCCTGCATGCCGTGAAAGCCCGCGATCATAGTCAGGCAGGCAAGCCCGCACTCGGCTGCTTCGGTTTGCATGACCAGCGGGACTTGGCGGCGGAAGAAGTTCAGGGATTTCATGCGCCACCCCGCATTGCGGATTCGTTGGCGACCGTAGTGCTCCGAGACACCAAGCCGGGTCTCGGCCCGGCGGCCGACCTACTTTCTGGCATTGCCCAGAAAGTAGGCAAAGAGGCTAGCCCCTGCTGCCCGCCTTTTTCCTCCGGTGCTCGCGGCAGGCGGGACCAAAACAAATCGCCCGATGGCGCGCTGCCGCGCGCAGTGAGCTCATGGTTTTGGTCTTGGACCGCATGCCACTCCGCTCCTCGGGGCGGGCAGAAGGGGCTTTGGTCTGCGCGCCGCCCTGTGATGATTAAGTGGTGGGCAGCGCCCGCCATACGACGTGAGCGAATAGATGGTGTCGTACATGTTCTGAGCGAGCCAACCGTGCCTCTTTTGACCGCCCCGAGGAGCGGAGCAACGGGCGGTCGTAGACCCGCATCGTGAGCCCACCGCGCGCGGCTAGCGCGCCATCGGGCGATCTGTGCGGGTCCCGCCCGTTGTGAGCACCGCAGGAAACAGGCGGGCAGCAGGGGCACAGCCTTTTGGGTACTTTTGGGCGACTGCCAAAAGTACCTCGGCCGCCGGGCCGAGACCCGGCAAATTGCCGCGCACCGGCGCGTCTTGAACAAGCCCGCAGTCATCGACCGAGACATACAACACGCCAAGCGATCCGTGCGAGATTGCCTCAACGCCCCGCCCCTTTTGCCCGCCCCGAAGCGCGGAGCGTTGAAGCGGTCCAAGTGCCGCACCATGAGCCCACTGGCGCGACCAAGCGTAGCGCTGTGTCGCGCGACGGGCGATTTGTGCGGCGCCCGCTTCAACGCGAGCACTGGAGGAATCAGGCGGGCAGCAGGGGCTAGCCTTTTTGGGTACTTTTTGGGCAATGCCAAAAAGTACCTTGGCCGCCGGGCCGAGACCCGGCTACGCACCAAGGGGAGTAAGACCATCACAATCTCCCCCGCAACCGTAAGATCGGTTCGATGATCCACCGATACAAAGGCCGTTCATCCAAAGAGATATCTGCCTGAGCGCTCAGTCCGCTTTTGAGCGCGTATGACTCGCCATAGGCGGTGATCGCGGGCGCGGCGAGCGTAGCGCGCACGCGAAACACAGGCTCCTTCACGAACCCTGGCAGCAACGAATCGCCGGGCGCGATGACGCTGCGGCCAACGTCGGTGACCGTCGCGGCAACGTGTCCGAAGCGCTCCATCGGAAACGCATCAATCGCGAGGCGAACCGTTTGCCCTACGCGCAGAAAACCCGCAGATCGTGTGGGCACGTAAATGTCGGCCATGAGCGCGCGGGAACCCGTTTGCACTTGCATGAGTGGCGCACCAATCGCGACGGTTTGACCGGCCACGGCGATGATGCGCTCGACGGTGCCGTCGTTCGCAGCGGTGACTTCGTAGGCACGGCGCGAAAGATTTTCGCGGGTGGTTTGCGTGAGGTTGGCTTCGTCCCGCGAGAGCGCGGCGAGCTTGCCCTCAGCGGTGGCTCGCAGCGTCGGCATCTCGGTTCGCGCGAGCGCGAGGTCACGCTCAATGCCAACGCGCGTGCGCTTGAGCGTTTCAAGTTTTACGGCCTGCTCAGCGAGATCGTCTTGCTTTTGCTGCACCTGCAATTCGGGCGCGAATTTGTCTCGCGCGAGTTGGCGGTAACGTTCTACTTGAACTTTGAGCTGCGTGACGCGATCCTGCTGCGCGTCGATCTCGCGTGCGAGCTGCGCGCCTTCGGCGGTGAGCGATGTGATGCGCGCGGAGACTTGTGTTTGTTGCGCATCAAGCAACGCGCGTGCTTGTTTGCGCTCGCTCTTGATCGCTTCGCGGCGCGTCTCGGCGTCGCGGCTGCCCGCAGCAAATACCCCCTCGCCGCTCGTCGTGCGCTCGGTGGAGATCGTGGCGAGGCGTTGACCAGCCTTCACCGTGTCGCCGCTTTTGACGTCGACGTTAGTAACCGTGCCGGCCTCGGTTGCGGCCACCAGCAGTGGGTCGTTTACGTATGCGAGCACAGCGGGCGCGCGCGCTTTGCGCGTGTAGCTCGCGGTGCCAAGGAAAGCGATGAACCCAACGGCGAGTAGTAACCCAACGACCGCGAACCAACGTGCAGCGCGTGGCGTCGACACCACGAGCTCACCCCATGCGCGCTCACGCTGATGCGCGATGGCCTCCTTGCGGTAGAGGCTCGCGGCTGCGTTCGCTTGCGTGGGTTTATCGGTGTCGGTCATGCTCAAGAATGATGCGCGGCGCTAAGCTCATGGTTCGACAAGCTCACCACGAACGAACAACGCAACGAACATCGACAAAAAAACGTGGGCATTGCAGCAAACTACATCACCGCGCCAATGTACCAAGGCACAAACTCATCTGCGCCATAGCCCCAGCGCTCGCTCTTGCTGGGGGCGCCGGACGCCGTTTGCAGAATCATGTCAAAAATGGCTTGGCCTTTGTCGGCGATGCTCACGCCGTTGTCGACGATGTCGCCACAATTGATGTCGATGTCTTCTTCTTGGCGCGTCCACAACGCGTTGTTGGTGGAAAGCTTGAGCGACGGCGACGGCTTGCAGCCGTAAGCAGAGCCACGGCCCGTCGTGAAGCAAATCAGGTTTGCGCCGCCAGCCACTTGCCCCGTAGCGCTCACCGGGTCGTAGCCCGGAGTGTCCATATAGACGAAGCCGTTTTTGTTGACCTGTTGCGCGTATTCGTACACATCGACGAGCGGCGTGGTGCCGCCCTTGGCGACCGCGCCGAGTGACTTTTCAAGAATGGTCGTTAGGCCGCCCGCCTTGTTGCCGGGGCTGGGGTTGTTGTTCATTTCGCCTTTAAGGCGCGCGGTGTATTCCTCCCACCACTTGATGCGCGCGACGAGTTTTTCACCGACTTCGCGGGTGACGGCGCGGCGCGTGAGCAAGTGTTCGGCGCCGTAAATTTCTGGCGTCTCGGAGAGTATTGCTGTGCCGCCGTGCGCGACGAGTAAGTCAACGGCTGCGCCGAGCGCGGGGTTGGCGCTGATGCCGCTGTAACCGTCGCTACCGCCGCATTGCAGACCGATAGTGATGTGCGAGGCGGGCACAGGCTCGCGCTTGGCCTTGTTGGCGTCTTCGAGCAGGCTCGTGACGAGCGCGATGCCCTTCGCGACAGACTTGCCGGTGCCGCCTACGTCTTGCAGATTGAAGCTGTGCAATTTGGGGCCGTCGTCGAGCCCTTCCGCCGCCTTGAACGAACTGATTTGATTGGCTTCGCAGCCAAGCCCAATCACCAACACCGAATGAAAGTTCACGTGCCGCGCGTAGCCTGCGAGCGTGCGCCGCAGGAGCGTCATGCCCTCGCCGTGCACGTCCATGCCGCAGCCGACCCCGTGTGTGATCGCGACGACGCCGTCCACATTCGGAAATGCATTCAGCGGTGAATTGGGGCCAGGACGAAAATGATCCGCGATCATTTTGCAGACCGTGGCCGAACAGTTCACGGTGGAAAGTAATCCAATGTAATTGCGTGTGGCGACTCGACCGTCGGCGCGCTTGATGCCCATGAAGGTTGCTTGCGTCGCTGCGCGTGCGACCGGACGAACATCGACGCCGTACGCGTAGTCGCGTTCGAAGTCGCCCATCACGAGATTGTTAACGTGTACGTGCTCACCTGCGGCGATGGCTTTGCTCGCGAAGCCGATGATTTGGTTGTAGCGGCGAACCGGCTCACCCGCAGCAATCGCACGCGTGGCGACCTTGTGGCCCGGCGGCACCATGCCTTTAACCGTTACGTTTTCGCCAGCAAGCGCGGTGCCGCCGATGAGCTGCGCGCGCGCAATGACGACGTCGTCGTTCGGATGGAGGCGAATGGTGGGCTGAGCAGACGTGGGCATTGACAATGATCCTGGGCGAAATCAACAACGGTCGGGAGAAGCGCGCAACCGAAATGCGTGCAAACGCTAATGCTACGTCGTTCCTATAATGATTTGAAAGCTTCGAGCCAATCCGGAATCGATGTGGAAGCAGCGCACTGCGCAAAGGACAAAGATGGGCGAACGTCTCAAAGGAAAAGTGGCGCTGATTACGGCGGCGGGTCAGGGCATTGGCCGCGCAACGGCGGTGGCGATGGCGAGCGAAGGCGCAACGGTTTACGCGACCGATGTGAACCTCAAGCTTTTGGAAACGCTCAAAGGCCATCCGGGCATCATCACGCAAAAGCTTGACGTGCTCGACGATATGGCGATCAAGTTCACCGCTGAGAGCTTGCCGCCGCTCAATATTCTCTTCAACTGCGCGGGCTTCGTACACCAAGGCACGATTCTGGAAACGGGCAACGAAGACTGGGAGTTTTCGTTCAACCTCAACGTGCGCGCACCGTTCAAAATGATTCAGGCGGCGTTGCCGCGCATGATTGCCAACGGCGGCGGTTCGATCATCAATATGGCGAGCGTCTGCGGCAGCATAAAAGGCCTGCCGAATCGATTTGTCTACGGCGCGACTAAGGCCGCTGTGATCGGCATGACCAAGAGCGTGGCTGCGGATTACGTCAAAGGCGGCATTCGCTGCAACTGCGTGTGCCCCGGCACGGTGGACACGCCGTCGCTACATGACCGCATGGCCGCGCTCGGCGATGTCGATGAAGCGCGCAAGATGTTCACGGCGCGGCAACCGATGGGCCGCTTGGCGAAGGCAGAAGAAATCGCGCCCACCATCGTGTTCCTCGCCAGCGACGAATCGGCCTTCGCGACAGGCAATGCGTACATGATTGATGGTGGAATGACCATTTAAGAAGGTGAACAGTGAATGGAGAGTCGTGAGCAGTAACAGCCTGTTAGGCCCACGGTCACGCGCCTTCCGCTGTTCATTGCTCTCCGTTCACTATTCACTGCTCACTACTCACCGCTCACTGTTCACTTTTAAGGAAGAAAATGAAGCTTGTTCGCTACGGAAAACCCGGTGCTGAGAAGCCCGGTCTGATTGATGCCGACGGCAAGATCCGGTCGCTGGCTGCTGTGATTAAGGATTGGGATGGCGCGAATTTGAGCCCGAAAGTGCTCGCCAAAATCGCGAAACTCAAGACCGACAAACTGCCGCTGGTCAAGGGCAAACAGCGTTTGGGCTCGCCTATGGCGCGGCCGCAAAAGTTCATCGCCATCGGTTTGAATTTCACCGATCACGCGGCGGAAACGGGCAATCCGATTCCGAAAGAACCGGTCGTGTTCAACAAATGGTCGAGCTGCATTCAAGGCCCGAACGACGACGTGATGCTGCCGAAAAATTCCGTGAAATCGGATTGGGAAGTGGAGCTGGGAGTAGTCATCGGCACCCAGGCGCGCAACGTCAGCAAGAAGGCGGCGCTTGATCACGTCGCGGGCTACTGCACGATCAACGATGTGTCCGAGCGCGAGTACCAAATGGAGCGCGGTGGCACCTGGGACAAGGGCAAAGGCTTCGACACATTCGGCCCGATTGGTCCGTGGTTGGTCACGACCGACGAAGTGGGCAACGTTGGCAAACTTGATATGTGGCTCGACGTCAACGGCGTTCGCCAGCAGACCGGCAACACGAAAACGATGATTTTTGACGTGGCCACGATCGTTTCGTACTGCTCAACGTTGATGACGCTCGAACCAGGCGACGTGATCACGACGGGTACGCCACCGGGCGTGGGCCTCGGTAAGAAGCCCAATCCGGTGTTTCTAAAACCGGGCGACGTGATGACGCTGGGCATCGAAAAGCTCGGCACGCAAACGCAGAAAGTTATGAAGTTCAGCGCGCCGAAGTAAAAAATCCGCGATAACAGCTTTATGGCCGTAACGACCGCCCGGCGGTCGTTACGGCCATTATTTTTGCATGTTGAGTATTGCAATAAATGCGCTCAAATGACCGCCAGACGGTCGTTAACAGCAAAAAGCTATGAGCAAAGAATGTAGGCGACGACTTGGCGTCGCTCGGTGCGACGGGGAAGCGCGGCCGAGTCCGCGCCTAAAAATTGCATAAGTGAACAGCATTAGGCCAAGCCCGCGCCAACAAGAGCGTCTCCGAGCCAACCGTCACGCGACGAATCAGGCATCGCTAAACGCCAGAGCCTCGCAACAAAATCAACGTTGCTAACCCCAAGAAAATAAAGAAACCGCCGGTGTCCGTCACAGCGGTCAGCAGCACGCTTGAGCCCGCCGCCGGGTCTTGCCCGCGTCGGTAGCGCCACATCGGAATCACTACACCCATCACCGACGCGAGCAGCAGGTTCAACGTCATGGCGAGCGTGAGCACCAGCCCGAGCGCGAGATTGCCTTCCATCAGCCCGATCACGAGCCCAATCGCTCCGCCAAAAATGAGGCCGTTAATCAACGCGACCGCCATTTCCTTTTTCACCAAACGATGGAAGTGCTCGGTGCCGACTTGCCCCAGCGCAATAGCGCGCGCAATCATGGTGAGCGTCTGATTGCCGGAGTTTCCGCCGATGCCCGCGACGATGGTTTGCAACACGGCGAGCACGGCGAGTTTCGAGATTGAAGCCTGAAACAAATCGGTCGCGCGCGACGCCACAAACGCGGTAATGAGGTTCAGCGCCAACCACTGCCAACGGTTTTTCACGCTCTTCCACACGCTCGCGAAAATATCTTCTTCATCACGCAAACCCGCCTGTTGCCGCATGTCTTCTTCTGCGCTTTCACGCACGAAATCGAGCACTTCGGCGACCGTCACGCGGCCGACCAGTTCGCCCTTGGCGTCCACCACGGGCGCCGACACCAGGTCATAGCGCTCGAACGCTGCCGCAGCGCTGTCAGCGTGGTCCATCGCCTCAAAACGAATTTGAGGTTCTACCATCACGTCGCTCACGAGACGCGTTTCGTCCGTCACCAAGATCACGTTGGTCGGCAACACACCAAGAAGTTTGTCTTCACGATCGACGACGAACACTTGATCGGTGTTGGCCGGCAATTCTTCAAAGCGGCGCAAGTAGCGCATCACCACATCAAGCGTGACATCGGGCCGCACTTCGACGAACTCAAAGTCCATCAACGCACCGACCATGTCCGGCTCAAACGACATGGCTTGGCGTAACTGTTCGCGCTCTTCGGGGTCAAGCGTTTTCTTGACCTCTTCAACCACCTCGCTCGGCAAATCCGGCGCGAGTTCAGCGAGTTCATCCGTGTCGAGCGTGGCGGCAGCGGCGACCAGCTCCGGCGCATCCAT
This sequence comes from Burkholderiales bacterium, assembly GCA_017989135.1. Lineage (GTDB taxonomy): Bacteria > Pseudomonadota > Gammaproteobacteria > Burkholderiales > Casimicrobiaceae > Casimicrobium. Next base: position 62,187 of record JAGNQL010000003.1, on the reverse strand, counting down.
GCTCGCGATGAGGCTCTCGCGCGTGGTGTCGGACGCTTCAACAAGAATGTCACCCTCGCGCTCGGTCTTAACCAAATCCCAGACGAACAGACGCTCATCGAGCGGCAAGGCTTCGAGAATGTGTGCGACGTCTGCGGGATGCAACGCGTCCAAGGCCTCACGCAGACGCGCGAGCACACCCTGCACAATCGGACTTTGTGAAGGGTTATCGAGCGTGTCTGCAAGGCTCTCGGCAAAGCCTGAGAGCAGCCGGTACTGTCGTACCAGCGCGGTTACGTCACTTAAGGCTTCGCTGAGCGCATCATCCACGCTCGCAGAAAGCGACTCTTTATCGAGAGCTTCGGGCATGAATAGGGAAGGTCCAAGGTGGGGATGGATCGGAAAGCGATGCGTGAATTCTAAACGCTAACTTCCTGTGAGCGACTTGCGTTGCAAGTGCGAGGCAGCGCTACTCCGGTAATTCGACTTGACCCATGCGCGAGAGGATGATTCCGGTCTTGCGGCGCAGCCCCGGCGCGCCGAGATTGCGCTCGTAGAATCGCGGGTTCGGCGCCATCGCAGCGAGCTTGGCGGATTGTTCGGCGCTGAGCTGCGCGGCGGACACGCCGTAGTAACGACGCGCAGCGGCCTCCGCGCCGAACACACCGTTGCCCCACTCAATCACGTTGAGGTAGAGCTCAAGAATCCGCTCTTTATCGAGCATCTTTTCGAGCATAAGCGTGATGATGGCTTCCTGCCCTTTGCGCAAGTAACTTTTCTCTGGTGAGAGAAACAAATTTTTGGCGAGCTGCTGCGTGATCGTTGAACCACCAGCGACAAACTTTCCCTTCGCGCGATTTTTTTCTAGCGCAAGTTGAATTCCGTCCCAATCAAAACCTTCGTGGTCAACGAAGGTGGAGTCTTCTGCGGCAATCAATGCGCGCTTCAAGTTGCGGGAAATTTTCTCGTACGGAACCCATGTGTAGCGAAGTGTGGCATCCGGTTTTTTTTCGCGCAGTTCGCCCATGCGATAAGACATGAACGCAGTCTGCCCCGGCGCATGAGAGCCGTACCACCAGACCTGAAACACGAACCACGCCTGTGCGGCGACAAACAAGAGCGTCATTGCCAAGAGCGTTGCCAGCATCATGCGCATCGCAGTTCGCATCGTTTGGCTAGCGTTCATGGTTCGACAGGTTCGCCACGAACCTCATAGGGAATTGACCTATTCAAACCGACGCTTCAAGCTCAGCACGAAGCTTTGCAATAACGGGCGCGGCGGGCGGCAGCACTCCTTTCCATTGCACGTAGCTTTCGGCCGCTTGCTCCACGAGCATGCCCAAGCCATCCGATATGCGCGACGCGCCTTGCGCCGTGGCCCACGACATGAATCGCGTCGGTTTCGCACCGTACATCATGTCGTACGCGAGTGCGTTTGGCGCGAAGATTTTTGCGTCTTCAGGCAGCGGCAAGTCGTCGCTTAGACTGGACGACGTCGCGTTAATTACTACGTCAAACTCGTCGCCGTCCACCAGTAGCGACTCGGCCGTTTTAGCGGACACAGGATACGTAGCGCTGTAGGCTGCCACCAGTTCCACCGCGCGTGACGCAGTTCTGTTCACAACAACCAAAGCTCGCGGCTCGCGCAACAACAACGGACCGATCACGCCACGACTCGCGCCGCCAGCCCCAAGTAACAAAATTCGTTTACCGCGAAGGCTCACTTGCTGATTGGACTCAATGTCGCGCACGAGACCTGCGCCGTCGGTGTTGTCGCAGTACCAATGGTCGCCGCGCCACATCAAAAAGTTTGCCGCGCCAGCTTGCTTCGCGCGCAGCGAGGCTTCGGTTGCCAACGCGAAAGCGTCTTGCTTAAACGGCACGGTAACGTTGGCACCGACACCGCCACCCGACCGAAAGGTTTCGAGATCAGCCGCAAAAGCCCCAAGTGGGCCGAGGCGCGTCGTGTAGTCGATTTCCTGGCCCACACTCTGCGCAAACATGGCGTGAATGCGCGGGCTTTTGCTGTGCGCAATTGGGTTACCGATCACCGCGTAACGGCCGGTGTCAGCGGTAGAACTGGATTTGAAAGCTTCGGTCATTTGGTAGGTGCGACAGGCGCGGCAGTTGCGTTTGCGGCAGTGCTTTCTAGTTCGCCAGCACGCGTGAAACTCCAGGTTCGTGTGATGTAGAGAATGTCAGTATCGTTTCGAATGTCTGGCGGGAACGGTGCGTACGGCGCGGCTAGTTCAACAATTTTTATCGCCGCCGCATCGAGGATTTTCTTGCCGGAACCGCGGTCGACTTCGATCGCTTCAATGCGGCCGTCGGCTTTGATCGCCACAGTGATAACGAGCGAACCGTAGAGCTTTTGTGCACGTGCCGCCTCAGGGTAATTCGCGTTGCCGACGCGTTCGACCTTCTGCCGCCAATCTTCGACGTAGCGCGCGAAACGATACTCCGTCGCTCTCGCGCCAACGTGTTTCTTCTTTGGACGCTGTTGGTACGAATCAAACTCACGCGAAATCTGCGCTTCTAGGCGCTGCAATTCCAGCGCTTTAGCCGAGAGTTCGCGAAACGCATTGGCGGAATCAGCGCGCGAGGTTTCTTTCGCGTCACGATCCGCGGGCAATTGTTTCTTGGCGTTTAACTGCTGAAGTAACTCCCGCGTTTGTCGCTCCAACGTTTCTACCTGTTCACGCGCCGCGGCGAGCTGGGTTTGCTGTGCGTCCATCGCGGCACGCGGAAGGGGCGAACTTAAGCGCCGCTTGGCGTCGGTGTTTCCGCCGCCATCGAGATTTGCTTGCGCCAGAAAATCGGCCTGCGATGGTTTCGACAGCGTTTTGGCGTTGACCAACGACACCTCAAGCGGCGGCGAAGACATCGACTGCTTAAATAATTTTGGGAGCTCAAAATGAAGCGAAAGAAGAATCAGATGCACACCGAGCGAGGCGGCCAACGTCCAACGCAGCAGCGGGCTCATGCCCGCTGCGACAGCGGCCACCGTTGGCGCGCGCACAACACCATTCCGCCTTTTCGTCGGAATGCCCGGAATGGCTTGAATCGCTTCGATGGCTTGAGCGGCGCGTTTCACGATTCGATTCTAGGCGCTCGCTGAGCCCAAAGCGGTATCCACCGCCTCATCGGCGGCGTCGGCTTCGTCATGCGTAGCACGCGGTACGGCTTCAACAAAGCGCGTGTGCAGCGCCGGCTCAAACAGATCGATCTCCGCCACAGCCAAAACAACTTGCGTTCCGGGCTCTTGCGATGGCAAGTCGTGAATGCGCTGCACCATCGGTAAGCGGTCAAAACGCACTAAATTTTCGCGAATCACATGCGCGGTGAGCTTTTCGATGCCTTCTTGCTGAATAAACCGAAGGCACCAGTAAAACTCCATTTGCTGCTGAAAATCAGCGTAACCGGAATAGGTGGCGTCAAAGTCAGCGACCGCGCCCATCAACTCTGCGCTGCCGCGCGGATAGGCGGGCGACGCGTCAGTAATAGCGGCGAGCAATTGGCGCTGGTTGACGAGATCTGAGTAGCGACGCAGTGGTGACGTCGCCCACAAATAGTGCGGCACGTTCAAGCCCTCGTGCGGCCCGGCCAGCGAGCTCATCTTGGTTTTGCCCACGGTTTGCACACGGAACATGCCGGGCCATTGCTTTTCAGCCAGCAAGCCAGCCCATGCAACGTTGGCAAAAATCATGAGTTCGGACACGAGCGTATCGACCGGCGAACCGCGCTTTCGCTGGGTGATCTCAACACGACAATCGGCAGCATCAGGCTGACCCACGATAGCGAAGTTGTAATCAACGCGATTGACCGTTTGCTCGCCCCGCGCAGCGGAGAGTTTCGCAGCAAGACGATAGAGTACGCGAAGGGACGCTGCGTGCACCGTGTTGTCCGCGGCCCCGTCGTTCGCAGGCTCCATCCATGCCAGCTCGTCGAGCGCCGCGATGCGCAAGTTTGCGTCCATTTGAACACGCTCTAGGCGCGTCTGCGTGGCAGTCACATTCAAGTCAGCGTCGAGCGTGGCGTAGAGCGAAAGCGCGGCAGGGGTTGTTCCCTCGTCGAGCGAATACACGGCGACCACCGCTTCAGGCAGCATCGTGATTTTGTTGCCCGGCATGTACACCGTTGACAAGCGATTGCGAGCGATGCGCTCAAGTTCGCTATCAGACGCGATGGCCGCGGCGGGGGCAGCGATATGAATGCCCAACGTGTAGCTGCCATCCGCATTAGTCTGCAACGAAAATGCGTCGTCTATTTCCGTTGTGGCCGCATCGTCAATGCTGAACGCCCGCACATTCGCTACAGGCAATTCGGGCGCAGCGGGCACGGCGACGTCCGTCGGAAAACCGATACCCTTTGGAAACGTGGCGCGCAAAAACTTTTCAAAGTGCAACGCGTGTGTCGACGGAATCGCACCGGCTTTCGCGAGCAAATGCACGGGAGCCATTCGCGCGCGATCCGCCGCAGCGACCAGCGCTTTGTAAGCGAGCGACTGTTTGTCCGGTGCATGCAATAGTTGCGACCACTGCGCGGAGATTTCCACGGGCGCTCGGCCTGCAATCAACTCGGCCACCCATGCGTCGACCTGTTCCGCTTCGCGTGCCTTGCGCTCAATACTGGCAAGGGCCGCCTTGAGTGCATCTTCTGGCGCGCGCTTGTAGCGGCCCTTGCCGCGCTTGTAGAAATACATCGGCGACGCCTGCAGCGCAAGAATCGTGGCCGCTACATGTTCAGGCGTAGCTTCGCTGCCAAAATACTCTTTAGCAAGATCGGTAAATCCGAATTCTTCGGTTCCAGCGGCACTTTCCCAGAGCAGCGCCATGTCAATCTCGGCAAGGCGCGATTGCGCCGCGCTCATGAGCTGTCCGGCGTCGGGCGCGGCGAAGCGAAGTAGGCCATTGGCACTCTTCACCTTAATGCGGCGACCACCGGGCAACTCAACTTGCGATGCAGCATCGCTTTCGGACAGGATCGCCCCGGCCTTTATTTGACCGTCGTCTTCAAAAAGTAGATTCATTTAGGAATATTGGTAATGCCGTGCGGAACGTGCCCGGCGGTGACGACACGGCTAGCAGATTCAACATGCCGCCTCTGATCGTCGAAGAAAATGTCGGCACCAAAGGCGCGCAGAAACTCGGACTTATCGAGGCCGCCTAGAAATAGAGCCTCGTCGATGCGCACCCCCCATGAGCGCAGCGTACGAATCACGCGCTCATGTGCCGGCGCTGAGCGCGCGGTAACAAGAGCAGTGCGGATCGGCTGCTGATCGCGAGGGAAATCGGTTTGAATACGGTGCAGCGCTGCGAGGAAATTTTTGAATGGTCCCCCACCTAGCGGCGTGCCTGCCGAGCGTTGCTCAGACGCGCTGAATGCGTCCAGTCCGTGTGATTGAAATACGCGTTCGGCTTCATCGGAAAAGAGCACCGCATCGCCGTCAAACGCAATACGCAATTCGTCATCAGGTGGCGCATCTTTTGCCACACTGGTGCGTCCGTCATGCGGTACGATGGTCGCGGCCGCATGGCCCGACTCAAGCGCATGGCGCACGTCTTCCGGGTCCGCAGACAAAAAAAGATGCGAGCCCAACGCCGGAACGTAGCGCGAGGTGTCGCGGCCACTAGTAAACACCGCACGCGTGATTCCCAGCTTGTAGTGGCTGATGGCGTTAAACACGCGCAAGCCTGTATCGGCGCTGTTGCGCGAGAGCAGCACAATCTCTACATGCTGATGGCCCACATCATTCAGGCGCAAAAGCTTACGCGCCAAAGCGAAGGCGACGCCCGGTTTCAGAAGCTCGTTCTCGTGCTCAATCTGATGCTGTTGATACGCCTCAACGCCTTCGTTCTCGTAGACCGAATGGCTCTCGTTGAGATCAAACAGCGCACGCGACGAAATCGCGACGATCAGTTTGTCTGAGAGAACAGCGCTCATGCTTGATCGAAACGACTAGGTTGATGCGCAGACAATGAAGCCCGCAACAGGAGCGTTGGCTTCATTGCGAATATCGAATGACTCGATTTCGACCGATTTGAATCCCGCCGCCTCACACATCGAACGAACCGAAGATTCGCTGTGTGCGTAACGCATGGTTTTTCGTAACACTAAGTGAGGTTCGTCAGCTTGCGTTGCCTCGCACGAGAAGACGAACGCGCCATTGTCGCGGAGCACTCGCCGCGCATCTTTAACCGCTTGCTCAATTTCTCCTACGTAAATGAATACGTCGGCAGCGGTGATAACTTCAAACTCCGCCGTCGGGGTTTCCCGCAGCGCGTCGATCAGACTGACCTGATGAAACCGGTCGTATAAATTGTGTTTGGCCGCTTCAGCGATCATATTTGGCGACAGGTCAACGCCCACCAATCCGCCCTGTGGACGCCCTAGGTACAAACCGACGAGTCCTGTGCCGCAACCCAAGTCGAGCACGGTGATGGCGAGGTCGGGATAGCGTGCACGGATAATTTCCGCAATTCGCTTTGGCACGCGATACTTCAGGAGCGTCACTAAATGCGCGTCGAACCGACGTGCATAACCATCAAACGTAATTTGTGTGATCACATCGGGTTGTGTAGCGGGTGTTCCTCCCTCTGCGACGACTGCGTAGTAGGCAACCACTTCGTCAGTTGGGTCCAGTGCGGTTAGAACCTTGAAGTCTTCTGACGCCGTTGGCAGGTCGCCGCGGGCCAGTGCGGCACGGCCACGCCCGAGTCTCACGACCGGATTGTCTGGCTCAATTTTCATCAACGCGGTGAACATCTCCCATGCGTCGTCAATTTTGCCCAGATCAAGAAGGTTGAAAGCAAGCGAACGACGAACTGCTAAATTTTCTGGCGCGAGCTTGTGCGCCGCCGTGAGACAGCGGCCAACACGTTCGGGGTCGTTCGCCGAGTTGGCGATACTGGTGGCGAGCTCGAGAACCGCTAGTGACGGTGGCGTGATGCTCACCGCTTTGTCAGCAACTTCTAGCGCGCGTTCAACGTTTCCTTGGCGCAAAAGCACGCCAGCGAGCTCGATGTGTGCGGGCGCCCAAGTGGGGTAAAGACTCACAGCTCGCTCGGCAGACTGCAGTGCCGCGGCAGGATTGCCCGCAGCTTCCGCCAACGAAGTTCCCATCAAGAAGATGCGCGCATCGCGTGGCGCTTCTCGTTGCAGCAGATTCAGTCGCTCGGCTGCGGCCTTTAAATTGCCAGCGCGGATGTCCGATTCGACCTGTTTAAGGCCATCTTGAATCGGATCGAAGAGTTTTTTAAATGAAGGGGTTTCGCTCATGGTGCTTTTTGTGATCGCTGTCGTCAGCGCTTTGCTTGATTTTGTCAATGATGCGGCGGAGTTGCGCTATGCCAAAGCATGCCGCAGCCGCGCTAAAAGCTTTTCGTGCAAGCCACCGAAGCCGCCGTTGCTCATCACGACAACGTGATCTCCGGGTTTGGCTTCACTCGCAATCGCTTGCGTTAGGGCCTCAATGTTTTTGTGATCGGTAGCACGATTTCCCAGTTCGCTTAAGGCTTCGAGAACGTTCCAATCCACGCCACCCGAATAGGCGTACACGCGATCCGCGTCAACGAAGCTCTCGGCGAGGCGAGAGCGCATCGCGCCAAGCTTCATCGTATTGGAGCGCGGCTCGAATACGGCGACCACCCGTTCGCCTGCGGCGGCAGCTTTACGCATCGCAGACACGGTGGCGGCAAACGCCGTCGGATGGTGAGCAAAGTCGTCGTACACCCGCACGCCAGCCACTTCACCGCGCAGCTCCATGCGACGGCGCACACCCGCAAATTTCGCAAGCGCTTCGATCGCTTTTGACGGATGCACGCCTGCGTGACGTGCCGCCGCAATTGCGGCGAGCGCATTTTGACGGTTGTGGGTGCCAGGCATCTCAAGCTGCAAATCGCCGAAGCGTTCGCCGCCGAAATTCACCTGCGAATTGCCCACAAAGTGCCATCCCTGCTCCACGCCAAATAGTTCGCGTTCGCTCCAGCAGCCCATGGCAAGCGTGTCGGCAAGCTCGTTGTCCGTGCCGTTGCTGATAATGCGGCCTGTCGACGGCACAATGCGAACGACATGATGAAACTGGCGACGAATCGCGGCGACGTCCGGAAAAATATCGGCGTGGTCATACTCAAGGTTATTGAGCACCAGCGTGCGCGGGTGGTAGTGCACAAACTTGCTACGCTTATCGAAAAACGCGGTGTCGTACTCGTCAGCTTCGATAACGAACGGTGCGCCGTGATGCGAAATATCCTTTGACGTGTCACCCAGTTTCGCCGACACGCCAAAGTCCTTCGCTACGCCACCAATCAGAAAGCCTGGATTCAGTCCTGCGTATTCAAGAATCCACGCGAGCATCGACGTGGTGGTCGTCTTACCGTGCGTGCCCGCGACACCCAGCACCCAGCGTCCGCGTAACACGTGATCGGCCAACCACTGCGGGCCCGACACGTAATCAAGGTTCGCATCAAGAATCGCTTCGATCAACGGGTTGCCGCGCGTGACGACATTGCCCACGACGAAGCAATCGGGCTTCAAGTTGATTTGGTCTGCGCTGTAGCCCTCGATCAAATCAATGCCGAGCGCAGTGAGCTGATCCGACATCGGCGGGTAGACGTTGGCATCACAGCCGGTGACCTTGTGGCCGGCTTCGCGCGCGAGCGCTGCGAGGCCACCCATGAAGGTGCCGCAAATACCGAGAATATGGATGTGCATACGAGAAACTGCTGTGCGCCCGTGAGATTCGAGCGTGGAAACGACTTAACCCGTAATTATCGACGACTGCGCTAAATCAGTACGCTAAAGCCGTGCCCAGCGAAAATGACAGCAATTCCTAGCTTCTGCGCCCAACTGACCTACCCAGCCATGTCCACGCTCCGCCAACTTTGCCTTGAAGCGCTCCGCATCGACGATCCAACGACAAAATGCGCGTTGGTGCACGCCATCGACGTGCAATCGGTGCCTGTGGGTGCGGCTGAAGCGATTCCCACGCCAGAAGGCCTGCCGGGGCGCCCGTCGCGACCAGTCTTGGTGTCACCCAAGGAATTGCCGCATCGGGCGCTCGGAAGCGTTGAGGGCCGTGCGACGCTCATCCACGCGCTGTGTCACATCGAATTCAACGCCATCAATCTCGCGCTTGATGCTGTTTGGCGCTTCGCGGGCATGCCCGACCCGTTTTATCGCGAATGGGCGCGGGTGGCCTTTGAGGAGGCAACGCATTTTTGTTTGCTGCGTGATCATCTAGCTACGCATGGCTTTTCGTATGGAGACTTTCCTGCACACAACGGTTTGTGGGAAATGGCCGAGAAAACGCAGGGCGATTTGCTCGCGCGCCTCGCGCTTGTACCGCGCACGCTCGAAGCGCGGGGGCTGGATGCCTCGCCGCCGATTCGCGCCAAGCTCGCCGCAGCCGGTGATAAGCAAGGCGCGGCGATTCTCGACATTATTTTGCGCGATGAAATTGGTCATGTTGCGGTTGGCAATCGTTGGTATCGCCATGTGTGCGCCGAGCGAAATATCAACGAGCACGACACCTATGCTTCGTTAGCGGCGCAGTACCGCGCGCCGAAACTGCGCGGTCCGTTTAACCGCGAGGCTAGGCTCGCCGCGGGGTTCGATCTCGCAGAACTCGAAGCGCTTTGATCGCGCCTAAAACCGGAGGATTACGCAATGTCAGAACTCAACGGATTTGACGCCTACTCGCCACGCGAAATCGCGATGCGCGTGGAAACAGTAGGCGTAACCAAAGCCCGCATGGCAACGCTGCCGCTGTTGATGTTGGGCGTACTCGCTGGCGCGTTCATTGGTTTGGGTGCGCTTTTTTTCGTATTGGTGAAGTCCGATGCCACGCTTAGCTTCGCTGTTAGTCAAGTGCTTGGCGGTGTGGTGTTTTCGCTCGGACTGCTGCTGGTCGTTGTTGCCGGTGCGGAGCTCTTCACGGGCAACAATTTGCTGGTGATGGCGTGGGCGGATGGCAAGATCACGACGCGTGAAGTGCTGCGAAATTGGGGGCTCGTATGCGCTGCGAATTTCGTTGGCGCAGCAGGGTTGGCGCTCCTTGTTTATGCCAGTGGCCACACCGACATGAATGGCGGCGCCATTGGCAAAACCGTCGTGAAGATCGCGCAAGCGAAGCAAGATTTGCCGGCGTGGCAGGCGCTCTTTCGCGGCGCGCTGTGCAACGTGCTGGTGTGCATGGCGGTGTGGATGACGATGGCTGGCCGCACGGTGGTGGATAAGGCCGTGGCAATCGTTTTGCCCGTCGCAGCATTCGTTGCGGCTGGCTTTGAGCACAGTATCGCGAACATGTACTTGATGCCGTTGGCGATCCTCATTGAACATGGCGCGTTAGGAGCGGGGGGAGCGCCGACGGTTACGTGGGCGGGCATGTTCGGCAATCTCCTGCCCGTGATTGCAGGCAATTTGCTTGGCGGCAGCGTTCTAGTCGGGCTCACGTATTACGTGATTTATCGGCGCGGTGAAGGTAATCGCTAGTTGCGTGGCTGCGACCCGTGTTGCGCAGCGAATCCGCGCAACAGCTTTTTATAGGGAACGACAGCTGGGCGGTCGTTTACCGCTCATTTTCGTCATTCTCGACTAACCAATAAAATTGGCTGTAACGTCCATTCAGCTGCCGTTCAAGCTAAAAAGCTGTAACTAATCCTGCGGTCGGAATTTCAGCGTGAGCTGGCGCTGGAACAGTTCGGGCTGGTCAGGTTTTGGCAGCGGCGACGATTTGCGAATCGCGCGTTCTACGGCATCGTCGTAAGCTTTGTTGCCGCTGGAGCGCACCGGTTTGATGTCGAGGATTTCGCCCGTTGGCATTTGCGTCACACTAAAAACGGCTTCGGGATTTCCTGAGATTTCGCTCGCCATGATGATGTTGCCCAGCACTTTGCTGCGAATCTTCGCCACGTATTCGCCCTCGGCTTTCGCTCTCGCCCTCGCCGCCGCAGCCTCGGCCGCTTTCGCCACACGCTGCGCTTCGGCGCGCTCGGCGGCGTCTCGGGCAGCCTTTTCCGCTGCGGCTTGCGCGGCAGCGGCGGCTTGCTGCTCTTTCAGCGCTTTTTCCTGCGCGGCTTTTAGGTCCGCAGCCCGCTGTGCCGCTTGCTTCTTTGCAACTTCCTGATCCGCTTCTTTTTTCAACGCGTCTTGTCGCGCTTTTTCTTTGGACTGCGCCAACGCGTGAGACTTCGCGGCCGCCGCATCGGCTTCGCGTTTTAGGGTTTCTTTCCGCAGCTTTTCCTTTGCAGATTCAGCCGCTTGCTTTTCGCTCTCAATGCGTTTGCGCTCGGCCTCTTGCTTGGCCTTCTCGCGCGAGATATCCGCCGCCGTCGGCGCGGGCGGTGTCGGCGCAACCTTGGCGACCGGCGGTGGTTGCACCGGTGCCGGGCGCGGCGGCGGTGGTGGCGCTTTCGTCGCGGGAGGTGGCGGCGTGGGTGCGGGCAGCGGTGCAGGCGTTGGTGTCGGCGGCGCGGGCATGGGCGTCGGTGCAGGCGCGGCGCTTGACGCGCGCGTGACGAGCTCAACCGCAACCGGCGTGTTCTCGACGTGCTTCCAGCGCACGCTAAAAATCAGCCCCGCGACGAGCACAACATGCACTGCGATTGTGCCGATCAGGGCTTTGCTTTTTGAGGCGTCCATGCGCGGAGCGAGCTAGCCGCCTTCTTTGGCAACGAGGCCCACGCGTTTCACGCCCTGCGCATGCAGCGCGCCGAGCAGGCTCACTACCTCGTCGTACTTCACGTTCTTGTCCGCCGCGATCACCACGGAACGCTCGCGCGTTTTTTGCAATTCAAGCACGCGCGTGACGAGCGTTGCGCGCGAAAAGCGGCCCGCGACAGCCTTGCCGCCCTCCATTAGTGAGAGCGAACCATCAGCCTTGATCGTCACCTCAATCGGATCGGCTTGGCTTGCGGTGAGCGACTGCCCGACGCTGGGTAAATCGATCTCCCCCGTGCGCAGCGCAGGCGTGGCGATCATGAAAACGATTAGTAGCACCAGCATCACGTCGATGAACGGCACGACGTTAATCTGACTAACAAGTTTGCGGCGGCGCATTTTCGTTCGCCCTAAGCCTGACGCTGCAAAATGTTTAAAAACTCTTCCGCAAAGGTTTCGAGCTGCACGTTGATGCGATCAAGCTGCGCCTGAAAGCGGTTGTACGCCACTACTGCCGGAATCGCCGCGAAGAGACCAATGGCGGTGGCGATCAGCGCCTCCGCGATGCCCGGTGCAACCTGCGCAAGTGTGGCTTGGCCAACGCTCGCGAGACCGCGAAACGAATTCATGATGCCCCACACAGTACCCAAGAGCCCGATGTACGGGCTCACACTCGCGACCGTGGCGAGGCCCGGCAACTGATGCTCCAGCGTGTCGAGTTCGCGCTGCATCGCCGCTTTCAGCGCGCGGCGCGTACCGTCAACCACCGCCTCGCGCGATGTCGTCGATTGTCGCTTTTGCTTAATAAACTCACGGAAGCCCGCTGCGAACACGTTTGCTTGAGGACCAAACTTCTCGCCGCCCTCGCCCACCTGTTTGTACAGCTGATTCAAATCCGAGCCCTGCCAAAACGATTCGTCAAATGAGCTGTTTTTGCTCGCCGCACGTTTGAGCACGCCGCCCTTGTAAAAAATCAACCACCACGACCACACGGACAGGCCAACGAGCAACAACATCACCAGTTGCACCGGCAAACTGGCACCTGTGATGAGATGAACGAACGATAGATCAGCGGTGGGTTTCATTCGAGATTAGATGTTGGGAGCGTGGATTTCATCGCTGCACGAAGTGCAGGCGGCATGCGGATGGGGCCGGACAAGTCACTCGCGATGAATGCGAGTGTGACCGTCGCCGAGAGCAACAGTTCATCGCTACCGTCGGGTTTCGAGCGCAAAACGCGCTGGCGAATTAGGAGGCGACTCGCGCCAACGTCGGTAGGCTCAGCGGTAACGGTGACCAAATTTCCAAGGAGCGCGGGCTGGTGATAGTCCGCCTCCACTCGACGCACCACAAACACCGCTTTCATATCGCGCTGGATCACGTCCAACTCAAAACCCACAGCACGCAGCCACTCAGTGCGTGCGCGCTCCAAAAAACGCAGGTAGTTGGCGTAATACACAACGCCGCCGACATCGGTGTCTTCGTAATAAATGCGGACGGGAATCGAGAACATGGTCACTCCGAAAACAATTCGCCGTTACCCATTGCCGCCGGCGGAACAAGGCCAAAATGGCGATATGCCCGCGCCGTGGCCATGCGACCGCGGCTCGTGCGCTGCACATAGCCCTGCTGAATCAAATACGGTTCGATCACGTCTTCGATGGTCTCGCGCTCTTCGCTAATCGCGGCGGCGAGGTTATCGACGCCGACCGGACCACCGGAGAATTTTTCAACGATGGTTTGCAGCAATTTGCGATCCATCACGTCGAGCCCGCTCGAATCAACGTCGAGCATCACCAGCGCTGCGTCGGCGACTTCACGCGTGACGTGACCACGCGCTTTGACTTCCGCGAAGTCACGCACGCGACGGAGCAATCGGTTCGCGATTCGCGGCGTCCCGCGCGAGCGTTTTGCAACCTCAATCGCGCCCGCGCCGTCCATATTCACGCCGAGCAGATTCGCCGAGCGCGCCACGATGCGCGACAGCTCCTCGTCGCTATAAAACTCCAGCCGCGCGACGATGCCAAAGCGATCGCGCAGCGGGTTGGTCAGCATGCCCGCGCGCGTCGTCGCTCCCACGAGCGTAAACGGCGGCAAATCCAGCTTCACCGAACGCGCGCCCGGTCCCTCCCCGATCATGATGTCGATGGCGTAGTCTTCCATCGCGCTGTAGAGCGTTTCTTCGAGCACCGCGCTTATGCGATGAATCTCGTCGATGAACAACACATCGTTAGGCTCAAGGTTTGTCAGCAGCGCCGCCAGATCGCCCTTCTTTTCCAGCACCGGGCCGGACGTTTGATGCAACTTCACACCCATCTCGCGCGAGATGATGTGCGAGAGCGTTGTCTTGCCTAACCCTGGCGGCCCAAAGAGCAACACATGATCGAGCGGCTCCTTGCGCGTGCGAGCGGCCTCGATGAAGATCGAAAGCTGTCCACGAATTTTTTCCTGGCCGATGTACTCGTCCAACTGCTTCGGTCGCAGCGCCCGCTCAAGCGCCTCTTCTTGCAAGCTCTCACTCGCAGGCGCAATGATGCGGTCAACGGGCGCCGCAGCGCTCCGGGCAGGAAGCAAAGAATCGTCATGAATGGCCATACAGGTATTGTATTGGGCGACCGGGATCGCCCCTGCGTCTGCTCCACCCGAGTTGGCCGAACGATTTGAGTTCATGAAGTGATTTGATTGCGACGGCTTCGTTTCGCGCGTTGGGCGAGGTACTTTTGGCATTGCCAAAAGTAATTCGCCGAAAGGCGAAACAAAGCGGTGGCAATCAAATCACGCGATTCGGTCAGCTGCTACGTCCGTCTACTTCGCTTTGGATAGCAGCTTGAGCGCCTGCCGAATCGCGTCATTGAGCGGCAAATCTGCCGGCAGATCACGACACGCGGCAGCGGCTTCTTTTTCGCTGTAACCCAATGCGAGCAGCGCATTCACCACATCATCGGCCGGGCTAGGTGCGGCCGATTGTCCGCCGGGCGCACCGCTGGAGGCAACAGCCTTGCCCTTGAGTTCCAACAGCAAGCGCTCGGCAGTTTTGTTGCCGATGCCGGGCACCCGCGTTAATCGTTTCACGTCTTGCAACATGATGGCTTGGTTGAGTTCGGCCACCGAGAGTCCGGAGAGCACAGCGAGCGCAACTTTGGGGCCGATGCCTGTGACTTTGATGAGCTGGCGAAATGCGGCACGCTCGTCGTGCGTGGCGAAGCCGTACAGCAGATGTGCGTCCTCGCGCACGACGTAGTGCGTCATGAGTATGACGCGCTCGCCGGTGGCGGGAAGTGCGTAAAAAGTGCTCATCGGCACGTCGACTTCGTAGCCGACGCCATTGACGTCAAGAATGATTTGCGGGGGCTGTTTGGCAGCGAGCGTGCCACTTAAGCGTCCGATCATGATGGAGTGCGCGATGAGTTCATGGTTGAGACATTACAACAAGCACGGCTCAAACTAGGCGGGCCGCCAGTAAATTGCTGAAAGTCCTAATGAATTGGGGAAGCAGCGAATTATTGCAAAAGTCGACTATTGACGTTGCTTTCGACAAAGCCCCGTTCGTACGTCATTTCACAGCAAAGTCGATCACCACAGAACGCGTGACGATTGTGTGCCGCATTGGCCGCGTTAAATGGCTAAAGCCACAAACGCAACACATTTGGCCACCGAAGCTTTCAGCCTTCGCTGCTTGATACGCGTCAACGGTTGTGCCTTTGATCGAACACAAAATTCTTTGACAGCCTGTGCACAGCCGCCGTCATGTTGATGTTCGGCTTCGTGTGAGGCGAATCGTCATCCGGATGCGATCATGTCCACATTCCCGCCGCTTCACAACCGTTCTCGCGTCGTCGCCCGCTGGTTCGCGATCCTGCTTTGGCTGGGTACCTCTTGGACTGCTATGCCGGCGACGGGCCAGCCGGTCGGCTGGCTGTATAGCGCTGCGGTTCGCGTGAGTCCGGCCACCACGATTGCCAATTATCAGTTGCGGCTTGTTCTGAGTCCAGCCACTTTCGAGTACACAAAGGCCAAGGCAGACGGCAGCGACTTGCGTGTGTACGCGGGAAGCGCGGCGCTGTCGTACTGGATTGAAAACTGGAATCCGCTCGGCGTCTCCACGCTGTGGGTCAAGGTACCCGCCGTTGGTACGAGTTCGCTGCGTCTGTACCACGGCAACGCGGCGGCAACGGCCGTCAGCAGTGGCACGGCAACGTTCGATCTGTTTGATGACTTTGACTCGCTTGCGGCGTGGACGGTGTTGAATCGCAACGGTACCGGGACCGCTGTGACGGCAACCGTTGACGGCAAAAGCGTCGCCCGCTTGACCTCTCAGGACGGCGTGAATGCGATCCTGATCACCCGTCCGTTTGCGTCAAACAGCGCTACAGGACATGTCGTTGAAACGCGCGCACAAGCCGGATCGCTGAACGACGGCTACCTCGTTGGTTTCACCGACGGCAGTCTTTACCCAGCGGTTTATGACCTGCCTGGCAACGGCTACGTTTCCTACGCATTCCGGCAAGGCAACTCTCAGTCTGGAGTGATCGCCATGGTCGATCAGGGCGGCCCGGGCAGCGGAGACTGGAGCTTACCCGACAGCGGCAGTTCGGGCCAATGGAATATCGGGGGCCTGCGCTGGTCGGGCAGCAACCTCAACAACGAGCGCAACCGCCAAAACCTCATCACCGGGTCGTCAACAGCATTTGCCTCACTCACTCACATCCACCTGTCGAACCTATCGAGTGTGTGGAATTTTGATTGGCTGCTGGTGCGCAAACATGCGCCGGTGGAGAGCGTAGCCACATTCGACGGTGCGGTGGCGGAATACGCGGCCGAGGGTAACGCGGTCGACAGCACCGGCAGCCACCATGCGACGGCGAACGCCGGCGTCAGCTACGGTGAGGGCGTCTCCGGCAAGGCGTTTCAGTTCAATGGCAGCAGCGGTGTCGCTACAGTTCCCGCATTTGACATGGGCAACTCATGGACCATTGAGACTTGGGTGCGGCCCGATGGTTGTAGCGACAATACGCACTGCCCGATCATCGTACGTAGCGTCGGCAACCAGGATGGTCTTGTTCTCGCTTACCTAACGGCGGCGCATGGGACGGCACGACAGTTCTCGCTGAATTTCGGTGGTGGCACTTGGCAAATGCTTCTCGCCTCTGGCGGCAGCTATGCGATGGGCATGTGGCATCACGTGGTGGTGACCCGGGACGGCGACACCTACACCATGTTCGTCGATGGCGAACAACGAGAGCAGCAAGTGGTCGCAGGCATTTCAAGCGTTTACCAATCACGCGACTTCCAGTTCGGCCACTGGAACTACAGCGTCGGCGAGAGCTACTTGCGCGGAGCGCTCGACGAGACCCGCATCTACAACCGCGCGCTTTCACTTGGTGAGGTGGAAACGCGCCATCGCGACGGTCTCGGCCGGATCGCGCTGCCCTGGCGCGACGAATTCAACGGCAACCTGCGGCCGGTGTGGACACGCACGAATGAGTCTGCGCTGACCATTGGTGCACAGGCAACTGCCTTGCGCCTCACCACCACCGCCACCGACCTCTATGGTGGCGGCAACAACCTTGTAAATCTGACGACGATGCGGTTGCCGGACGTGGTCAGCGACTACGTCATGACCGCACGCGTGAGCGCACCTGTTGCGCCGGCCGAGCCTTATCAGCAGGCAGGTATCGCGTTGTTCGCCGACAAAGCTGGCGCGCCGGACATGGACAATTACATCCGCCAGATGCATGTGTTCGAAAGTGGCGCACGCTTCGAGATCACCCACGACATCAATGGCGTGCCTAACGCCGACTTGCCAAACGGTCCGCTGACCTCCGTGCCGGGCAACACGCCGTTCTGGCTGCGCTTCGCGCGTACGGCCGGCGCGCTGGAAGCAGGCTACAGCTTAAACGGTTTTGACTTCGTCAAATTCTCCACCAGCACAGCCCAAGCGTTCGTCGCCATGCAGGGGCAGCCGATGAAGCACGTCGGACTGTTTGCGCTGCACAGCGCGCCTACTGCAACACCCACTGCGTTTGATTTCGACTACGTCGAAGTTGCCAAGACCTGCAGCAACCTGCCCTCGGGGCTCGTCAGCTGGTGGCCAGCTGAAGGCGATGCGCAGGACGCGCTGGGGCTCAATCACGGCAACGCCGTCGGTGGCGTCAGCTACGCGCCGGGCAAATTTGGACAGAGCTTCAGTCTGGACGGTAACACGGGCTTCGTGCAGGTATCGAACCCCGACAGCCTGCCGGTGGGCGCTGCGCAGCGCACGATGATGCTGTGGTTCAAGACGCCGACGAATTTCTACAGCACGACCGAATGGGCGCTGATGCAGTACGGTGGCGGCAACGGTACAGGCAGTATGTTTGGCCTGGTCACGTCGCTGAACGCACCAGGAAGACTGTACTTTTTTGGCTACGACAGCGATCTTGCAGGCGCAACCACACTGCAGCCCGACACTTGGTATCACGCGGCAGTCAGCTACGACGGCGCAACCGTGCGCCTCTATCTCAACGGCCAACTCGACGGACAAGCTGCGTATGGTCTCAATACCCAATTCACGAGTGATGGACTGACCATCGGTCATCGTCCGGGAAGCGCGTTCTGGAAGGGTGAACTCGACGACGTCGCCATCTTCAGCCGCGCCCTGAGCGCGATAGAAATTGCGGCGGTTTACGCCAGCGCGTCGCAGTCCTGCCTGCAAGCAACGCCGACAACGACGGCAATCACTTCACACGCACCAGAGCCAAGCGTGGTTGGCACGCCGATTTCTGTTCAGGTTGCCGTGGCAGCGACACCACCAAATACCGGTACGCCAGGTGGCATGGTCGTCGTCAGCGATGGCGTCGAAAGCTGCACCGTCACGCTGCCCGCCGACAGTTGTGCACTGAGCCCCACTAATACAGGCGTTCGCAGCATCACAGCGAACTATTCCGGTGATGCTGATTTTGGCGCGAGCGCGTCGATGCCGGTCAGCCACACTGTGGTCGCCGCTAGCGAGCAGAGCACGCTGACGGTCACCCGCGATGGGGCCGGTAGTGGCAACGTGACGAGCGGCGACGGCCTGATCCAGTGTGGCGCAGCCTGTTTCCATCTCTATCCGAATGGCAGCACCGTGACGATGACGGCTACCGCCGATGCCGGTTCAAACTTCACGGGCTGGCTTGGTGCCTGTACCGGCACCGGTACCTGCCAGATCGTGATAGCAGCGAACAATGCCGCCTCCGCTACCTTCGCGCCGCAAGCATTGACGCCCTTCATCATCGACGTCGACGTCAACTACGCCTACGAGGCGGCGTTTGACGGGGTGCTGGTCGCGCGCTATCTGTTCGGCATATCCGGAACCGCCCTTACCAACAATGCGCTGGGGGCGAATCCGGAGCGGACCGATCCGGCTCAGATCGTAAGCTACCTGAACAACATCCGCCCGCTGCTTGACTTCGATGGCAACGGTCGCACAGATGCGCTGACCGACGGGCTCTTGCTTGTGCGCTACCTAGCCGGATTGCGCGACGATGCGCTGATTAATGGTGCTGTAGGAAGCGACGCCACCCGCACTCTGGCGGCGGACATTGCGAGCGCGATCGCCAAGCTTGTGCGCTAGCAGTCAGCAGCGGCGCCTCGACGGG
Source organism: Burkholderiales bacterium (assembly GCA_017989135.1). Classification (GTDB taxonomy): domain Bacteria; phylum Pseudomonadota; class Gammaproteobacteria; order Burkholderiales; family Casimicrobiaceae; genus Casimicrobium. The sequence continues at coordinate 42,931 of JAGNQL010000003.1, read as the reverse complement.
TTGCGGCGGGGAAATCGCGAGAAAGCTTTTTTTGCTGTTTCGCCTATTGCGTGAGGCATACATCGCGGAAACGCACAGAGTCGAATATCACCAAATACTGGAGTGAGCCCTATTAAAAAGGGTTTCGGCGAAAAGCCGCTATGCCAACAACAGGCTAAACAATTCGCCCCCCATGCTGCCGCGTTTTTCGCTTGGCGAGCAGTTCTGCACCTAGCGCGCCGAAACCCTGGCGCGAGTGCGCATGGGTGATGGCGGTAGCCAGTGCGTCGGCGGCGTCGGCTTGTGGCGTGGTGTTTAGTTTGAGCAAGCGCTTGACCATTTCTTGCACCTGCTCTTTCGCGGCCTTGCCATGACCAACGACAGCTTGCTTCACTTGCAGCGCTGTGTACTCGTAGACCGTCGCGCCCGCGAGCACGGCAGCGGTAATTGCAGCGCCGCGCGCTTGGCCCAAGAGAAGCGTCGATTGCGGGTTGACGTTGACGAAGACTTTCTCGACGACGACATCGTCCGGCTTGTGCAGGTTAATGACGCTTTGAAGATCTTCGGCGATCGTTTTCAAGCGCTCTGGCAGCGTGCCTTTGTCGTCGGTCTTGATGCAACCGCTCGCGACGTACGCGAGCATGCTGCCGGTCTGCTCAATGATGCCGAAGCCCGTGCTGCGCAAGCCGGGATCGATACCTAGGATGAAGCGGGAGGCGTTCACGACTCACCGCTCAGTACTTGCCGCTCACCGATTACATCTTCACCGCAGTACCGCTTACAGCCACCATCATCATGCCGTTCGTTTCGCCGAGCACTTCGTAGTCAAAATCAATGCCAATCACGCCCGTCGCGCCGCGTTCTTTGGCGGCGGCGATCAAGTCGTCGAGCGCGGCATCGCGGGCGCCAGACAACGCACGCTCATACCCACCAGCACGACCACCCACGACATCACGAACGGACGAAAACATGTCGCGAAAAATGTTTGCGCCGATGATCGCTTCGCCGTTGACTACTCCGAGATACTGCGACGACCCAATTTCCGGCGGAGTAGTCGTTGAGAGAAAAAATCCGTCGTCGTTTTTTGAAAACCAGCCCATACGTACCTCCGAAAATTACTCTTGGATCACCGCAGACGTATACACGTCTTGAACATCATCGACCGCGTCAAACGCGTCGAGCAACTTCTGCATGCGCGCAGCATCGTCGCCCGTGAAGACGACTTCATTCTGTGCTTTCATCGTGACTTCGCCCGCGTCGGATTTGAAGCCGAGCGTGGCCAGCGTCTCTTTGACCTGCACGAAATCGTACGGGCCGGTGACGACTTCCACCGAGCCGTCGTCGTTACTGACAACGTCATCTGCACCAGCCTCTAGCGCGGCTTCCATGAGTTTGTCTTCATCAACGCCTGGCGCGAAGAGCAGCGTGCCGCAGTGCTTGAACATGAAGGCGACCGAGCCATCCGTGCCGAGATTTCCGCCGTGCTTGTTGAACGCGTGGCGCACTTCGGCGACCGTGCGCACACGGTTGTCGGTGAGGCAATCAACGATGATCGCGGCGCCGTTGATGCCGTAGCCTTCGTAGCGAACTTCTTCGTAGTTCGCGCCGTCTACCTCGCCCGCGCCGCGTTTAATCGCGCGCTCTACTGTCTCTTTGGTGAGATTGTTGTCGTAGGCTTTATCAACCGCCAAACGCAATCGCGGATTGCCGTCCAAGCTGCTGCCGCCCATGCGCGACGCGACGGTGATTTCTTTGATCAGACGGGTGGCAATCTTCCCTTTTTTGGCATCCTGACGACCCTTGCGGTGTTGGATGTTTGCCCATTGACTGTGACCGGCCATAGTGCTTTTTCATGCGTCCTGCGCATGCCTGAGTGTGTGTCTTAGCTGAGATTTTACGAGGGCTGGCCCGAACCACCTGTCGCTGTCGCATTTGACATGCGCGCCAGCAGTTGGCTAATTGTCTTTAGTCGCAGCGACGCATCGTTAATTTCCAATAGCGTCTGCTTGATGGAAGGCGGCAGCGGCAATGCCTCGGCTAAGCGAGAACCGACCCACGTAGCGTCATCAATCGCAATTGGATCGGCGAATTTGTCTTTTCCGTTGCGTTCAATAATCTGCGCGAGCAACACAGCCAGCGCGCTGTGCTCTGACGGAAGCTTCGATTGCGGTTCGGGCTTGATCCAACGCACTTTAGCTTGGTGAAGCCCCGATTTATCTACTGTCGCGCTCAGTACTTCGAAGCGATCTTCACCAACGACATCGAGCAAAAAGATGCCCGCTTGCGGCACGTCGTATGAGCGCACGCGCGCGGCGGTACCGACCTTGGCAAACGTTTGTGCCGCGCCGACCTCGCTGCCACTGGTGAGTGTGACCACGCCAAACAATCCGCTATCGGCGATACGCGCCTTGGCCAATTCAAGGTAGCGCTGCTCGAACACTTTGAGCCCCAAACGGCCACTAGGAAAGAGCGTCGCCCCGAGCGGGAACAACGGCAATGTGTCGGGGAGCGCGGTTGCACGCTTTCGCATGAGGAAAGACAACATGGGGAAATTGTGGGGCGTAAAAGTTAATGTGGGAGCGGGTGCTCGCGATCATGCCGCAGTACGCGCGCCTCGGAAGCGAGCGCCGCCTGCAGCGCGTTGGCCACATAGATTGAGCGATGCTTGCCGCCGGTGCAGCCGATAGCGATGTGCAGGCGCGCGCGATTGTCGGACGCGAAACCAGGCAAGGATAGGCGGACAAACGCGGCAATCGCATTCACGAGCACGGCGGTTTCGGGTTGTCCTCTGAGGTACTCAACGACCGGCGCGTCGCGGCCAGTGAGCGCTGCCAGGCCGGGTTCGTAATGTGGATTGGGCAAGATACGCGCGTCGAAGACCAAGTCGGCGTCGGGTGGAATGCCTTGTCGGTACGCGAAGGACGAAATTTCGAGTAACGGTCGCTGCGCCCCCGATGCAATCGCGTGGGCGAAACCACGCACCCGTTGCCGCAACATGTGGGTACTAGTAGCACTGGTATCGACGTCAAACGCGTCCGGCGCGACGGCGTGAAGCCGATCACGCTCTTCTTTGATCGCTTGGTCTAGCGTGATCGTGTCGGAGGCAAACGGATGCTTGCGCCGCGTTTCCGCGAAGCGGCGGATCAGCGTTGTGTCGCTTGCGTCGATTCGTAAGATGCGCACGGGCAGCGTAGGATGCTGGCGGCGAAGCGTGGCGCAACCCGCCTCGAAATCAGCAACAAAACTCGGTGAATGCGCGTTCAAACTGATGCCGAGCGACTGCGTATGCGTCGCCAGCATGGCCTCCACCGTATCCACGAGCAACGCGGTGGGTAGGTTGTTGACGATGGCGAATCCGTCGTCTTCAAGCGCCCCCAGCGCTACATTTTTGCCAGCGCCAGAAACGCCCAGCACGAGAATGAGTTGCATGCGCGTGAGAGAAGGCGCTTAGCCTTCCTCCATCAGTTTGGCCTGGCGTTCAATGAATTCGCGAGTCGAGTCGATGCCTCGCAGGTTCAATACGAAGTTACGCACCGCCGTTTCAACCAGCACCGCGAGGTTGCGACCGGCCGCCACAGGAATGGCTACTTTCCGAATTTTTACACCGAGAATTTCTTGGTAGGTGGCGTTCACATTCATGCGATCCAAGCGTTTGAACTGCTCATCAGTGTGGTCTTCCAGATGCACGATGAGCTTGAGTGATTTGCGCGGACGCACCGCCGTTTCGCCAAACGTCGTACGAATGTTCAAGATGCCAATGCCGCGCACTTCGAGAAAGTCTTTCAGCACATCGGGGCAACGGCCTTCGATTAACTCGGGCGACATTTTGTAGACCTCAACAATGTCGTCCGCGATTAGGCCGTGTCCTCGACTAATGAGCTCCAGTGCCAATTCGCTCTTGCCGATCGCAGAGGCGCCGGTGATAAGCACACCCATTTCTAGGACGTCAAGAAACACCCCGTGCAGCGTCGCGTTGGCGGCGAGCATGCGCGAAAGATACAACCTGAGCACGTCAACCACGTGCGGACTGGGGTGCGGGCATTGCATCAGCGGTACGTGCAGCGCGTTGCACTGATCCACCATGTAAATCGGCGGTGCGCCGACGCCACAAACAAATACTGCGCCGAGTTCGTCGACTAACAAGCGCGCAAACGTGGCCTGCTGGTCATCGAGCGTGAGTGTTGCAAGGTAGGCTATTTCTGCCGGCCCGATAAGCTGGATGCGAAACGGGTGGATGAAATTCATGTGCCCCACGAGACCTACGTCGGCCTGCGTGGTGGTGTCGCGACTTAACGCGCGCCCGCCGCCGTCTTTGCCTGCGACCCACTCGATATCGAGCCGCTCTAGGTTATCGCGAACGAGCTGGGAGATTTCAACTGAGCGCACAGGCCCTCGCTTTTAGCCCAGCCTAGGCTAGGCGGGAAAGTACGCTACGGTGTAGCGCTAAACAACGCGTGAATCGCGACAGGATCGTTCGCGGCCGCAAGCGCATCGCGAAACGTGCGATTTGAGAAACGCTGGGCAAGCTCGGACAGAATTTGCAGATGCTCGTCGGTGGCAGCCTCGGGCACCAAGAGCACAAAAATATCGCGTACCGGCTGCCCATCGGGCGCCTGAAAAATAATCGGGCTTCTTGGTCTCGCGAAATAGCCGATCGCGTGCTGGAGGCCGCGAATGCGCCCGTGAGGAATTGCGATGCCTTGACCCAGGCCCGTTGAGCCCAAGCGCTCGCGCGCGAGAAGACTATCCACGGTAATAGAGGGCGCGAGGTCGTAGCGAAGCTCAGACTCCAGCGCAATTACCTCGAACAAACGGCGCTTATTCCCGACGTCAAGGTCGAGCAACACGTTCTCGGGGATTAGGAGGTCGGCTAGGCGGCTCACAAGTGGCTGAAATCCGTTAAGGGCGCACTAGCTGCGAGCTAGTACGCCTGTTTCAAGGGCATCGAATAACCCCGATTCTAGAGCAGCGGAAGGATTTTGTGGTGCAGTGCGTCAAAAGGGACGCACTGGTCACGTTGGAGGCGACGCTAGAGCGGAACACCTTCGCTCAGGTTGCCGCGTTTACGCTCGCTGCCCTCGTTGCGATGCACCTGCAGGCGCTCTTTATGACGCACTACTTGACGGTCCAATCTGTCCGCCAACTCGTCAATGGCAGCGTACAGATTTTCACCCTCAGCGGCGGCGTGAATCTCTCGTCCGCTAACGTGCACATTGGCCTCGACTTTTTGCCTTAATTTTTCCACCGACATCACGACGTTAACGTCAATAACGTGGTCAAAGTGTCGCTTCACGCGTCCAAGCTTGGAAACAACGTACTCGCGGAGCGGATCGGTCACAGCAACATGATGGCCAGTAATGTGCAGATTCATGAACGTACCTCAAAAGCAAAAAAGTCAGAAATTGAAACTGGGCGTAGCGGCTCCGCAAATCAGCTCTTCAGCTAATGATTTAGCCACGCCGTCTCAGGTTGACCGGGGCAATGTTCTGTAGTTCCCGGTATTTGGCCACAGTCCGTCGCGCAACAATGATGCCTTGCTCTCCGAGCAATTCAGCAATGCGGCTGTCGGTCAATGGCTCGTTGGTGTCCTCCTCTGAAATAAGCGTTTTGATCATAGCGCGAATCGCCGTTGAAGACGCAGCGCCGCCCGCATCGGTCGCCACGTGGCTGCCGAAGAAGTACTTAAGTTCGAATGAACCTCGCATGGAGCTGAGGTATTTTTGCGTCGTAACGCGAGAGACGGTTGATTCGTGGAGGCCCAGAACGTCAGCCACTTCTCTGAGCACCAGCGGCCGCATTGCGACTTCACCGTGATCAAAAAACGCTTGTTGTCTTTCCACAATTTCGCCGGACACTCTCAAAATAGTATCGAACCGCTGAGCCACATTCTTAACCAACCAACGTGCTTCTTGCAACTGCGTTGAGAGCGGGGTTGATCTGCCTTCTTTCTCGCGTTGCAACATGTCTGCGTAGACCGCATTCACACTCAAGCGCGGCACCGCGATGGGGTTGAGTTCGGCGACCCAACGCCGCTTGCTGCGACGCACAATCACGTCAGGCACCATCTGGCTCGCGGAGACATCCGCGAACGGCGCGCCCGGTCGCGGCGTGAGCGTTTTGATGACAGTGTGAGCCGCTTTGAGCTCAACGTCGTCAATATCGAAGAGCTTTTTGATGCGCGCGTAATCGCGTTTTCCCAAATGTTCCAGCGCGTCGCTCACGATTCGGCGCGCCAGTCGCACATCGGCGTTGTTGCGCTTTACGTCGAGCTGCAACAACAAACATTCACGCAAATCGGACGCGCCAACCCCCGGTGGATCGAATCCTTGAAGCACAACCAGCGCAGCGGCCCAATCCGCGTCGGCGATAGGTTCGGCGTCCTCGCCCTGCATGATGAGCGCGTCGATGTCTTCTTTGCTCACCGACAAAAAACCGTTTTCGTCGACGCTCTCAACCAGCGCACGTACGAGTTGCGTGACCTCCGGCGATTCGTCGACGAAGGCGAGCTGACTGCGCAAGTGCTCGACGAGACTGACCGGCGTAGCGCGTTGCGACTCGAACGATTCGTCATCGTCCTCGAAGCTGCCCGCTCCCGTACTGCCCCACTCGGAAAGATCGAGCGATGGCGCGTCAAAATCACCGCCAGCATCGTTCGCATCCAGCGGCGTCGCGTTTTCAACTGCACTGTCTACCGAGGCTGAACCAGTCTGAAGCGCATCGGCTGTGAACGAATCGGGCACCGCGTCGCTCGCCGCAAACGCGTCAAAGTCGTCACTGCCGTCGAGCAATCGCTCACGGTCTTCCGGAAGCTCGATTGCGCTGGCGAGGACTTCAATCTGGGTCGCTTCCTCGCCGGGTTCCGGCTCGGCAAGTTCTAACAGCGGATTTTCGGCGAGAGCTGTCGCAATCTCTTGCTGCAGTTCGAGCGTAGAGAGCTGCAAGAGTCGAATCGACTGTTGCAGCTGCGGCGTCAGCGTTAAGTGCTGCGCAAGTTTGAGTTGGAGACCAGCTTTCAAGACGGAAGATTTCTAAAGCCGGAAGTGCTCACCTAAATAAACCTTGCGCACCGATTCGTTGCCAATAATTTCTTCAGGATGTCCGTCGGCCAACACACGGCCTTCGCTGATGATGTACGCCCGGTCACAAATGCCCAAGGTTTCGCGCACGTTGTGGTCCGTGATGAGCACGCCAATGCCGCGCTCGCGGAGGAAGCGAACGATGCGTTGAATCTCGATCACAGCAATCGGGTCCACACCTGCAAACGGTTCATCGAGCAAAATAAATCGAGGCCGTGAAGCCAGCGCCCGGGCGATTTCAAGTCGACGACGCTCGCCGCCAGACAATGCAACGGACGGCGTGTCGCGCAAATGCGCAATCGCTAAATCATCGAGCAGTGCTTCGAGCTCACGCTCGATCACGGCTTCGTCCTTTTCGCGCAATTCCAGAATTGCGCGAATGTTTTCTCCGGAGGTGAGCTTGCGAAAGATCGACGCTTCTTGCGGTAGATACGACAGGCCGCGCCGCGCACGCTCGTGAATCGGCAAATGCGTCAGCTCGTCATTGTCGAGCTTAATGATGCCACCATCGGCGGCAACGAGGCCGACGATCATGTAGAAGCACGTGGTCTTGCCCGCGCCATTCGGCCCAAGCAACCCGACGACTTGTCCGCTGTCTACGGTGACAGAAACGTCGTGAACGACGGTGCGTGATTTGTAGCGCTTCTTAAGCGCAACGGCTGAAAGCTGGCTCATTGCGCTTTGGTGGAGTTGCGGTTTTAACGATAGCGGCTTTGGCGGGTTTTGCCGCCTGCTTCCCGGAGGCGTCTGGCGCACCTACGGTTTCTTCTTTGTCGCGCGGTTGAAGCACAAAGGTCACACCTTTGCCTTCACTCGCGCGGCCTTTGGACTCACGCGCCTCGTACTTGCTCGTTTGCGTGTTGTACGTGATGTAATTCGCGGCCGTTTGATCCTCGCCGACAAACAGAATTGCATTGCCGAAGAGCTCAACAATGCCTTTTCCGCTGTCATAGTCCACGCGATCAGCGACGCCCTGCGCCCAATCGCCGTTGTCGGTGCGTTGGCGAAAGCAGACGGGCTTTCCATAGAGCACAGCGTTGTAATTTTCGTTGGCGTTGGTTTGCGCGGTTCCGCGGTCGGCCGTGAGCCTCAACGTGCCTTGCGTTATCACTACCGATTTTTCTAGTTTGTAAAAGCCCTTGGCGTGATCGGCATCGCCGTCGACAGCGTTAATCGTGACCTTTTCCTTGCGATCCGCTTTCTCCGCAACCGCAATGCCGGCGCCAAAACACACTGTGAGCGCTGTGGCTTGCAACGCCAGCAGAAGGCAATTTTTAGATGGTTTCATGTTCATTCTTTCTACGGCGTTGAGTCAGCGCTTTTCGGGCGCAGCTCAATTTCAATACCTCGGTTGGTCTGGCCTTGCTTTTTGTCCGCATCGAGGCGCAGTCCCTGCGTCGTCATGACACGATCCCCACTAGTGGTGCGTGTTTGCGATTGTGTCTGTGCCTGTTGTGTTTTCGGAAACACGGTGAGCGTTTCACTCTCGTAGGTGACGGCTTCACGCCCCTCGCTCGGCCCTTGGCGCGCGACGACTTTTCCGGAAAAGTCAACTCGCTCGAGCGTGTTTCTCGTTGGGTTATTGATTAACAACGCGCGCGTCGCTTGCACTTCTAGTTTCGGCTTACCAGTGGGTTGGCTTTCGAACCTCGGGGCTTCCACCACGGTCGAATCGTTGCCGGGAAAATGGGTTGCACGTTTACCCGTCATAGTGCTCTCGACACCGCCGTCTGCAGCGGTACGCGAAATCGTGAAGCCCTCAAGAAAATGATCAGGCGCGAGCGGCGCGGATTTTTGTTGCGACTGCGCACTCTCGGATACGCGTGCGTCCAACCAGAAGGTGAGCATCGCAAACAAGCCGATCGCGATCACCGGAAATAGCGCGGCGAGATGATCTTGGCGACGACGCCAGACAAAAGCGCTCATGCGCCATTCCCGGCAAGATAACGTTGCACCAGTTCGTCGAGTCGGCCTTGAACGCGAAGAATCGCCTCGACGAGTTCACGCACCGCGCCACTACCGCCAGGCACGCCCGCGAGCCAATGCGCGCGCTGTCGCACAGCGGCCGCGCCGTTGGGCACAGTGGCGGCTAATCCGGCCAGCGCCATCGCGGGCAAATCGAGCCAATCGTCACCGATGTAGGCGACCTCGCTCGTAGGCAATCCCCAACGCGCACAGATATTGGTGAACGCAACACCCTTGCTCCGCTCTCCGCTGATGAGTTCCACGCCCAACTCCGTCGCGCGCCGCTCGACAGCCGGACCACCGCGCGCCGTGAGGAGCGCGACTTTCCAGCCAGCTTGTTTTGCGAGCGTGATGCCGAAGCCGTCGAGCACGCAAAATGATTTAAGTTCTTCAGAACCGAGGTAATTGAGTTTGCCGTCGGTAAGCACACCGTCGACGTCGCACACGATCGCGCGGACCGCGAGCATGCGCTCGGCAACGGTGGGGGGAGAATGTCTTGCCATGTTCTTCGCTTTAGACCACTTTTGCGCGCAGTAGATCGTGCATGTGCAACGCACCGACAAGCTGGCCGTTTACGTCGACTACTAAGAGTTGCGTCTTGCGCTGCGTTTCCAAAAGGCTCACCGCCTCGACGGCCATTTCGCTAGGCGCAATAGTCACTGGGGTACGCGTCATGAAATCGGCCACGGGCGCGGCGTTGAAATCGGTGACTTTCGGCAGGCAGCGGCGAAGGTCACCATCCGTAAACATCCCGGCCAGCGTGCCGTCGCCGTTGACCACGGCGGTCATGCCCATGCCTTTGCCGGTAATCTCAAAAAGCGCCTGCGCCAAGGTCGCGTCGAGTGTGACCGTTGGAACCGCGCTGCCCGTGCGCATGACGTCGCGCACATGCGTCAGCAGTTTTCGACCCAACGAGCCACCGGGATGCGACCGCGCAAAGTCTTCTGCGGTGAAGCCGCGCGCTTCGAGCAACGCCATCGCGAGCGCGTCGCCCAAAGCCATTGCAGCGGCAGTGCTCGCCGTCGGTGCGAGCCCCAAGGGGCAGGCCTCTTCGCGCACTCCCGCGTCGAGCGTGATGTCCGCCTCGGTGCCGAGTGTGGATTGTTCGTTGCCGGTGATCGCGATGATTTTCGCGCCGACGCGTTTGATGGGCGAGAGGAGCGCGTTGACTTCCGCCACTTCGCCCGAGTTAGACAGCGCGATCACGACGTCGACCGCAGCGATCATGCCCATGTCGCCGTGACTCGCCTCGGCGGGGTGCACAAAAAAAGCTGGCGTTCCGGTCGACGCAAGGGTCGCCGCGATTTTGCGACCGACGTGGCCGGACTTACCGATTCCGGTAACCACCACGCGACCAGGCCCAGTCGCGCCCAGAATTGCCTGAACCGCAGCCACCAGCGCGTCGCCATTGGCAGCCAAGCGCGACTCCACCGCCGAAATAGCGGCCGCCTCGGTCGAAAGCACACTACGCGCACGTCGCAGAATGGCGACAGTGTCTACTGCAATATTCATGCGAGGCAGTATAACGGGGTTACCCGAAGCGCTCCGTTCGAGAGTGACGACTCGCAGAGGGGCAACAAAAACCGCACTAATGCCGCGTAACAGCTTTTAACGCTTAACGGCTGCTCTGTCTCGCGTTCAGCGCATTTTTTCTAAATATCGACTTATCTACAAAAGCACGTAAAGCGACCGCTGGTGTGTCGTTGCAACGAAAAAGCCATTGACCGACGTTGGTGGGAAGCGAGCGGCCGAAATTGCTATGCGTAGCCTACGCGGCCCCCAACACCTCCCGCCGCCGCTGCACACGAGTGCGGACAAGGTCAAGATCATCGCGGATGCTGAATTGGTCGTTGCTGTAGCCGTTCGGAATGGCCATTTGTCCAACGGCGGAATCCAGCGTGTCAAGCTCTTGTTCGGCGGCGTCGAGCTCGTCGCGTGTTTGCGCGTGGCGCACCCGTTCGTCGATGCGTTTCATTGCTTTGTAATGCGCAAACAAGCGAGACTTGATGCGCATCCCGTAGAGCTTGGGTAGCCAGTCCGTCAGCGGCAGCAGCAACGCGAGCAGCGGCAGCAAAAAAATGATCGCGCGGCTAGCGAAATTGGCCACCTTGAACGGCAAGTAGCGGTACAAGAACGGCACGCCCTCTTTGGCGAAGCGCTCCGCCTCGGCCGCCACCGGGAAGTCTTGCTGCAAAGCGATGCTCGGAAACTCGTTCGTTTTCGACAGTGCGCCGCCAGGGTTGTGCAGCTTCTTTGCGGCTTTCATCAGCAGAAAAACAACAGCAGGGTGCAAGTCGTCGCGCACAATCAGACTCGATGTCGCAGCGATAGTGCGCACTGGCGCCGCAGGGATCATGGTGGGCAAATCGATAACGCCCGGGGACAACGTAACCACGGACAAATTAGGCTTCAGCCGCGAATACGTCTCAGCGAGCTCGAGATCCGCCACGCGTAGTGTCGCGTCACGAAAACCGGTTTGCACCAACGGGGCTCCGACAGCGCCGACGATGAACGCCACGTCTACCGCGCCTGCGCGCAATTGGTCGACACTGGCTTGCGCGGCAAGTTCGGCGAAGGTCGCATTCTGTGCGGTGACTGAATGCAGCGCGAGCACGTCGCCCACGAGAACACGCGTACCGCTCCCCTGTGCCCCCACCGCGATGCGCTTTCCCGCAAGCTGTGCAATGGATGTCACCGGCTTTGCGAACGCGCCGGGACGATAGAACACCCATAGTGGCTCGTAAAACATGCTACCAAGCGAGACGAGGCCGCTTTCTTGCATCGTCTCGCGATCCGCGATACCGCTCTGAACTAGAGCCACGTCAACACCAGAGTTTTCGTCACTCAATCGCGCTAAATTTTCGACAGCGCCATTGGACGATTTCAACGTTAGCGTTACACCCTCTTCGGCTAATGCCGCAGCATATTTCTTGCCGAAAGCTTCATACGCTCCACCGCTACCACCGGTAGACATCACCACCTCAGACGGCAAACCCGGCCGCGCAATTTTGTAGGCGACACCCATCAACACTACGATCAGCGCAACGACCGCTAGCACCCACCACCGGTGCTCCTTATCCAAGGAAACTGACATGTAATCCTCCAATTATTTTTGTTTTCGTCCGGTCATGCCGTCTGTCCAAAAAGGCCTACCCCGGTGGACCACGCAAGAGTTTGAAACACCGGTGAATCGTTTACCTCGGGTTAGTCACCGCGATACGGCTCGGAATTGTCGCTAGCGGCTTTGGAGTCCGAGTGCCTACTCCGAAAACCGCCAAGCGTTCGGTCGCGCTTGCAGCGCGAGACAGAGCTTATTGTTGAGTTCGTGGCCGGACTTAAACGCGTGGTACTTGGCGCGAACGCGATGACCTAGCAAGAACAAATCGCCAACGGCGTCGAGCACTTTGTGGCGCGCGAGTTCATCGGCGAAGCGCAGTCCTTCACGGTTGAGCACTTTGTACTCGTCGAGCACCACGGCGTTTTCCATACTGCCGCCTTGTGCGAGGCCCATTGACCGCAACGTCTCGACCTCGAACGCAAACCCAAACGTTCGGGCTCTGCTGATGTGCGAGAGAAATGCTTCGTCGTCCAACTTCATGCGCACACGACACTGATCGTCCGGAATCGCCGGGTGCGAAAAATCAATCGTGAAGTCCACTTCAAAATGCGGATTCGGCAACAGTTCGGCGAACTTATCCCCCATCTCCACGCGAACCGGTTCGAGTACTTCAATGTAGCGACGCGGCGCGTCTTGTGCCACCACGCCCGCCTGCTCGATCAAAAATACAAATGGTGCTGCCGAGCCGTCCATGATCGGGACTTCGAGATTGTCGAGTTCGATGATCGCGTTGTCGATCCCGCAACCAACGCAGGCGGCGAGTAAATGCTCGACCGTGGCGACCTTGGCGCTGCCGTGCACTAGCGTGGTGGCGAGACGGGTCTCTTTGACCAAGTCAGCGCGCGCCGGAATGTCTTGCGGCGGAGTGAGGTCGGTGCGGCGAAAGATGATGCCGGTATCGGGAGGTGCGCTCTTCAGCGTGATTTGAACGCGAACGCCGGAATGAAGTGCGACGCCAGTGGCGGCGATGTCGCTAGCGATGGTGTGTTGCTTTGGCATGGCGAAAGTATAGGGTTCGCCGAGTCGGCGCGAATGTGCTGTCGCTGTCGGACGACACAACGCGCCGCGCTAGCCGGAGAGAGCGAATCTCCGCAAGCGCAGCGCGCGCATTCCGCCGTGCGCTGTGAACGGCAAGCATTTACAGCTCGCGTTCAAGGCGCATTGCTCACCGATCAGTCGGCTTGCTTGCGCAAAAACGTCGGAATCTCCAACGAACGGGCCGTGTTGCGCGTTGGATTGCGCATAAAGGCCGGTTCGTCGTACGAGACTTCTGTCGTCGCGGTTGCCGTCGTTGTCACTGCGTCGCCGAGTACCGGAATGTTGTCGGTACCCGTGCGCATCACCGGCAGCTCAAGGCGCGGCGCGTTAGCCATACCACCTTGAACCGCTTGCATCTTGCGCTTGGCGCCGAGGCCCGTAGCGACCATGGTGACGCGCATTTCGTCGCCCATGTCTTCATCGATGACGTGCCCCCACAATACCGTCGCGTCGGCTGAGACAAACTCGGCAACGGTGTCCGTGACGTCATAGAGCTCGCCGAGTTCGACGTTGCTCGATGTGGTGATGTTGAGCAGAACACCGCGCGCGCCTTGAAGGTCCACGTCCTCCAAAAGCGGGCTCTTGATCGCCGCCATGGCCGCAACCTTGCCGCGATCTTCGCCGCACGCCGTGGCTGTACCCATCATCGCCATGCCTAGCTCGGACATGATGGTGCGAACGTCGGCAAAGTCGCGATTCACGAGACCGCGCTTATTGATGATCTCCGAAATGCCAGCGACAGCGCCGTGCAACACGTCATTCGAAGCAGCAAACGCCGCAGGCAACGAGATGTTGCGACCAAGCACCTGAATGAGTTTTTCGTTCGGCACCACGATGAGCGAATCGACGTGCTTCTGCAGCTCGTCGATGCCTGCCTGTGCGGTGCGCTCGCGCTTCTGCATTTCGAAACGGAACGGCTTGGTAACCACTGCCACCACGAGAATGCCCATCTCCTTCGCGAGCTGCGCGATGATTGGTGCCGCGCCGGTACCCGTACCGCCGCCCATGCCCGCGGTGATGAAGAGCATATCCGCGCCGCGAATGGCTTCCTGCACGGCCATCTTTGACTCCATCGCCGCGTCGCGACCGACTTCGGGCTTAGCGCCTGCCCCCAAACCCATCGTCAGTTCCGCGCCGAGCGGAATGCGATGCGGTGCAGGGTTTTTGTCGAGCACCTGTCCGTCGGTGTTGGCGGCGATGAACTCAACGCCTGCGACACCTTTGCGAATCATGTGCTCAACGGCATTGCCGCCACAGCCACCGACGCCAATCACTTTGATGACTGCGCCGTCCCTTTTTTCATCAACAATCTCAAACATACTTCGCTCCTATGTAAGGCAAAACAACACTGAAAAATTACTGCGTAACCCGAACAAAAATCTGTGACGTCAAGCCACTAAACACCGAACGCATCGCGCAACTTGGCAAACATTCCCGCTGCCGCCGAATCGCGCCGACGCAGCACCGCCTGCCGCGTCTGCTGATCGCGACCATGCATCAACAATCCGATCGCCGTTGCATACTTTGGCGCAGCGAGTACGTCTTTAAGCGCGCCGCGATAGTCGGGTGCCGCAAGGCGCACAGGCATGTGAAACACTTCTTCGCCCAGCGCCGCCATGCCCGGCAGCAGACTGCTGCCGCCCGTCAACGCGATGCCCGAACGCAGCAGCGGCTCAAAGCCCGAGCGCTTGATTTGTTCATGCACAAGCTGAAACAACTCTTCCACGCGCGGCTCAACGACCTCGGCGAGCATGTGCCGCGCCATCGCTTTTGCGGGACGATCCGCGACGCTGGGCACTTCGATCAACTCGTCAGGCTCGACCAATTTGGTGAGCGCGCACGCATATCGATGCTTAATGTCCGCTGCTTCTTTGCTCGGCGTGCGAAGTGCCATCGCGATGTCGTTGGTAATCTGATCTCCCGCGACAGGAATCACCCCCGTATGGCGAATCGCGCCGCCGGTGAACAATGCGAAGTCGGTGGTGCCGCCACCGATGTCGATGAGCCCAACACCGATTTCCATTTCGTCACTGGTCAAGCACGCAGCCGCAGAGGCCAGCGGCTGCAACACAAGCTCCTGAACGTTTAGTCCACAGCGACGCACGCACTTCTCGATGTTCTCCGCCGCCGAAACAGCGCCGGTCACAATATGCACCTTAACTTCAAGGCGACGTCCGCTCATCCCTAGTGGGCGGCGAACGCCTTCCTGCCCGTCGATGATGTATTCCTGCGGCAGCGTGTGCAACACGACTTGGTCGTTTGGAATCGCGATGGCCTTTGCGGTTTCGACCACGCGCTCCATGTCGGCTTCGGTCACTTCGCTGTCTTTCATAGCGACCATGCCGCTCGAATTCAAACTGCGAATGTGTGCGCCAGCAATACCAACGTAAACATTGGTGATTTTGCAGTTCGCCATCGCCGCGGCCTCGCGCACGGCAGCAGCGACGCTGTTGGTGGTCGCGTCAATGTCGACCACCATGCCTTTGCGAAGACCCATTGACGGTTGCTCGCCAAATCCAATTACGTTTATTTGCCCAACGGCATCAATCTCCGCCACCAACGCGACGACTTTTGAAGTTCCGATATCAAGAGCTGCGATCAATTCGCTCACGATTGACCTTTCTGAGTTTCTGTAGGCACAACGTTCCCCGTTCGGGCGACAGCAACGGCAGCCTTGTAGCGCAAATCAATGCGCGCAAGACTGTTGCGATACGACGGTGGCCAGCTGTTGTAGAGAGCGACAAACCGGTTAAGTCGCTCTTGAAAATGTTCACGACCGAAATCGAGATTGACCCCGCTTCCGGTAGTCACCGTAATCGCCCCGCGTGGTGACATCGCAAACGCACGAATATCAAGCCCGTGAGAAGCTAGGGCAACCTTGGCTTCGTGATAGCGCTTCAGCACATCTGGCGCGGCGGCGATCGGTCCGTCAAAGCGCGGCATCGGTGCTTTTGATGCTGCACGAAATACTTCTCCACGGTCCGACAGCAAATCGTTGTCGCCCCAGTACCCGATTGCGCGATGTTCTTCAACGCCAACATCAAGCGCCATCGGCCAACGGCGCTTGATTGATACATCACGTACCCACGGCAATTTCTTGAGCGTTGCGCGCGCGCGATTGGGCGTAACGGTAAAGAAGGTTCCGCGCAATTCGGTTCGGATCGCCGACTCGAGCAATCCGGAATCGACTTCAGTCAGCGGCGACACCACTTTGACCTGACGTAGCGCAAAGTAGCTCTTGTTGCTTGCCCACGACAGCGCACACCATGACAGCGCGATGATTGCGAGTGTGGCGATGAGGGCCGCCGCGCGATTGATCGATTGCGTGTCAGACCACACTTGCGCCTCCGATGCTCGCGGTCACAATTTTTTGAGCCGCGCCCCCAATGGAGCCGGCTCCCATCGTCATCACAACATCCCCATCCCGAACAACGCGCAACAAGTCTGCAGGCAGGTTCGCAATGTCTTCGACGAACAATGGTTCGACACGGCCACGCAATCGAATCGCTCGCGAGAGTGCACGGCCGTCTGCGGCAGTAATCGGAGGCTCACCTGCTGAGTAAACCTCTGCCAGTAACAGCAGATCGACGTCCGACAAGACAGATGCGAAATCTTCAAACAAATCGCGGGTTCGCGTGTAGCGATGAGGTTGAAATGCAAGCACCAAGCGACGTCCGGGGAAAGCAGCGCGTGCGGCCGCGAGCGTTGTTTTCAATTCGACTGGATGATGGCCGTAGTCGTCAATCAACTCAAACTTGACGCCGTTATGCGTGATTTCGCCGTAGCGCTGGAAGCGACGACCCACGCCGCCAAAATTTCGAAGAGCTCGCGCGATCGCATCGGCGGGCACTTCCAAGTCCTGCGCAATTGCGATAGCAGCGAGCGCGTTTCGCACGTTATGTAAACCCGCGACTTGAACAGACACGGGCAAGTCGGCGTAGCGCTCTCGTTTCGCAGTGAAGTGCATCATCGACGCGTCCGCGCGAATGTCAGTCGCACGAATATCAGCGGCCTCGGACAGGCCATAAGTCACGACCGGTTTGACCACGCGCGGCAATATCCCTGCGACGCCTTCGTCGTCGATACAGGCATACAGTGAACCGTAAAACGGAAGGCGATGCGCAAAATCTACGAACGCTTGATGCAGGCGATCAAGGCTGTGTCCGTAGGTTTCCATGTGATCAGCATCTATGTTTGTGATTACCGCGAGCGTGGGCGAAAGATGCAGGAACGATGCATCCGACTCATCGGCCTCGGCGACCAAAAATTCGCCCGAGCCCAAGCGCGCGTTTGACCCTGCGGCCAACAATCGGCCACCAATAACGAACGTCGGGTCCAGACCACCCTCAGCGAGTACGCTCGCGACTAGCGATGTCGTTGTGGTCTTGCCGTGCGTACCCGCAATGGCGATGCCACGCTTCATACGCATTAGTTCAGCAAGCATGACGGCGCGCGGCACAACCGGTAGTTTCCTCGAACGCGCAGCAACCACTTCTGGATTCGACGGATTGATTGCAGTCGACACCACGACGGCTTGTGCGTCTTGCAAGTTCGCTGCTTGATGCCCGACCGAAACACGGATCCCCAGTGACGCGAGTCGCTCCAGAGCGGGCGAGTTTGCTGCGTCGCTACCGCTAACTTTGTAGCCTTGGTTGTGTAAAACCTCGGCGATACCGCTCATACCGATACCGCCAATGCCAACGAAATGCAAATTTTGCAAACGAAATTTCATCGAGTGCCTCCGTTGGCTGCGGCAAGCGATTCGATGACCGCACAGATATCAGCAGTTGCGTTCGGCTTGGCGACGGTGAGTGCATTGTCCGACATGGCGAGGCAATTGGCGCGTGTGAGCGCAGCGATTTCAGCAGCTAATGTTTCTTTGGTTAAGCCAGTTTCCGGCAATACTTTTGCAGCACCCACGGCTTCGAGAATGCGCGCGTTACGCAGTTGCTGTTGGTCTTTGTGGTGCGGATAGGGAATAAGAATTGATGCCACGCCCAGCGCGGCCAGTTCCGACACAGTGCTCGCACCGCTTCGTCCAACAAACACGTCGCAATCAGCCAAAGCTCGCGGTGAATCGTCGATGAACTCCACCACGTTAGCTACGACATTAAGTTCGTCGTAGCGCGCTTGCGTTTTCTCGCGCGAGCCACGCCCCGCTTGATGCGTCACGACGGGCCGTTGTGAATCAGGAATCAGCGCAAGCGCAGCGGGTAGTAGTCGGTTAACTGCCTCAGCCCCACGACTGCCCCCCATCATTAGCAGGTGCAGCGAACCTGCACGACGCGACGCTCGCGCCTTCGGCGTCGGCAAGCCGTCAAATTCTGGACGGATCGGATTGCCCGTAATGACTCTCTTATGAGCGACGTCGTTGAAAACACTTGGGAAACCGACCAGCACCTTTGACGCAAAGCGGGCGAGCAATCTATTGGCCAAACCGGCGACGGCATCGCTCTGGTGAATAACCAAAGGCACACCCTTACCGCGCGCGGCCAAACCCACCGGTACCGTCGGGTAGCCACCCATGCCAATCACAACGTCGGGTTTGATCTCGTCAATCAGTTTGAGACCGCGTCGATAGGCCTTGAGCAAGCGCCAAGGAAGCGCCAGTTTCGGTTTGAGCCCACGGCCCACGATGCCTACAAAATCAATCGTATGCAACGGAAAGAGATCGCGCGGCACGAGCGTTTGCTCCATGCCGGTTTCTGTTCCTAACCAGCTCACACGCCACCCGCGCTCGCGCATTGCACGCGCGACGGCGAGTCCCGGAAAGATGTGCCCGCCGGTGCCCCCCGCCATCATGAGCAAATGCCGCGTCATACCTTAAATCCCCGTAGCAAACGGCGATTTTCCCAATCGACACGCACGAGCACGGACAGTGTCACGAGACTGGCAATCATGCCGCTGCCTCCATAGGACATGAGCGGCAAGGTCAACCCTTTCGTCGGCGCGAAACCCATGTTTACTGCGATGTTGATTAGCGACTGAATCCCGAACAAGGTACCGATCCCCTGCGCGACTAACGCAGCAAATGGCTGCTCCAAGCGGCGCGCTTCTTTGCCGATTGCAAAAGCGCGCCACGTGAGCCATGCATACGCGCCCACAACACCAAACACGCCGACGAGCCCCAACTCTTCAGCGGTAACTGCCAAGATGAAATCGGTGTGCGCTTCGGGTAAGTAGTAGTGCTTAGACACGCCCGCGCCCAGTCCGAGTCCGAATATTCCACCGCGACCAATCGCCATCAGCGACTGCGTTAGCTGGTATCCCTTACCGAACTCTTCTTTCCAAGGATCGAGGAAGCCAAAAATGCGCTCCAACCGATACGGTTCGAGCCAAACCAGTGCGACGGCCGCAACCAAACCTAAAACGACCACTGGCAGTACCAAGCGATGATCCAAGCCGGCCATGAAGAGAATTAGGAGACCCGTGCTGAGCACCACCAACGTCGCACCGAAATCAGGCTCTCTTAACAATAGAGCGCTCACCACCAACGCGATTAACAAGAACGGACCGAGACCCTGCAGTAAACTTTGCTTCAATGGTTGTGCGGCATGTAACACGTCTGCCTTGGTCACCGCGTAGCGCGCAGCAAACAGCACCATCGCGAGCTTCATGAGTTCAGACGGTTGCAAACTAAATGGTCCCAATGGAATCCAGCGCATCGCGCCATTTACTTTGCGGCCTACATGTGGAATCAACACGGCCACAATCAGCACACACGCGACGATAAATACCAAGGGCGCGATGCGCT
The DNA here is from genome assembly GCA_017989135.1 of Burkholderiales bacterium. Classification (GTDB taxonomy): domain Bacteria; phylum Pseudomonadota; class Gammaproteobacteria; order Burkholderiales; family Casimicrobiaceae; genus Casimicrobium. Next base: position 23,001 of record JAGNQL010000003.1, on the reverse strand, counting down.
CCCATGTTTTCAGTGAGGTATCAAATACGAATAACGCGAGCACCGCGCCGATCAAAACAAATAGACATTGCCGCGAAAAGAAATAGGTGGGCGAGTAACGCGTAAAGCGGCTCTCGCTAGCACTCGCGATAGAAGACGAGTAGACCATCAACAACCCGAGCGCAACGAGAAGCGCGGCCACCCAAATGATCTTGAGATCAAATTCTTCTGTGCTCAGGGACGCACCGCGCGTCGTCGGCGCCGCGTTGGGTTTGAACAGCGAGGACATCCACGCGCGCGCATGCGTCGGCCATCGGCCGAGGTTTGACACGATAGAGCTTTGAGCCATTACCGCGCTCCCTTTCGGACCGCGAAGTCTCGCCCATGTGCCGCGGCCCAAGCAGCGGCGGCATCAGCAAACACTTGGGCGCGATGATGGTAGTTTCTGAACATGTCCCAGCTAGCGCAGGCTGGCGAGAGTAGCACTCGGTCTCCTGAAGCCGCCCCTTCAAGAGCAGCGTGCGTCGCATCTTGCAACGACTCAAATAGGCGATACGTAACGCCATACGGCTCCAGCGACGCGGCAATCTTGTTCGCATCGCGGCCGATCAGGTAGACCGCTTTGCAGCTTCTCGCGGCTATCGCGCCGAGCGCGGCAAAATCCTGCCCCTTACCATCGCCGCCGGCGATTAGCCAGGTCGTCCGAACACTTCCGGACAACGCTGCGGCGGTCGCCACGACCGTCGTAGCTTTAGAGTCATCAATAACGCTCACCCCGCTGATCGCCCCTAGCAATTGGTAGCGATGCGGCATACCGTCGAAGCTACGCAATACTGTCTGCTGAGCAGCAAGTGGCACTTCAAAGGGCCGCGTGAGCGCAAGCGCCGCGAGCGCATTTTGAGCGTTGTGCGCACCGCCCACGCCCAGTTCAGCGCATGGCAAAACGACTTTGTCCCCGCACACTAAGAATTCCCCATTGCTACCAACTCTCACACCAAAATCAGCAGCGGTAGCAGGCGCGTCAGTCCCAAATGTAACGACATCAACACCGGTGCGTCGCATGCTCATTGACCACGGGTCGGCGCGGTTGAGCACTTGGCTGCGCGCGTGTTCAAAAATTCGATCCTTTGATGCTGCGTAGGAGAAAAAGCTCTGATATCGATCCAGATGGTTGTCCGTCACGTTCAACACGGCCGCAGACGAAAGTTTCAGCGACTGCGTTGACTCCAATTGGAAACTTGATAGCTCCAGGACCCAGCTGGAACAATCCGGCTTTTCATCCAGCGCGTCGAGAATCGGTACGCCAATGTTGCCTGCAACGCAAGTATCAGCGCGCACGCTACGGGCAAGCTCGCCGGCTAGTGCCGTCGTCGTAGTTTTTCCGTTTGATCCAGTAACGGCGACTACATCGGCATGCGGTGAAACCACGCGAGCGAACAACTCAATGTCGCCCACCACGGGGACGCCGGAACTGATCACCTGTTGCAGCGCAGACAGCGCGCGCGGCACACCGGGCGATAGAGCGACGAAGTCGCTCGCCGGCAAGGAATCATGCGACAGATCGATTTGGCGAAACGCAACGCTGGGACAAACCGAGCGCAACTGTTCCAGTCCGCTAGGCGTTTCACCGCTATCGACTACGGTGACCTGCGCTCCGCGTTTGTGTAGGAAACGCGCAAGCGATAACCCGGTGGCCCCAAGGCCCACGACGGTCGCTCTTGCATTCGAACACTGGAACACGATGTGCAGCTTTCTTTCGATAAGACGTTTAAGTGATTAGCGGAGCTTGAGCGTGGAGAGACCAGCCAGAACTAGGAACATCGTGATGATCCACAGCCGAATGACGACATGGTTCTCATGCCAACCTCCCAATTCAAAGTGGTGGTGCAAGGGAGCCATTCGAAAAATTCGCTTGCCTTTGCTGTACTTGAAGTAACCCACTTGCAACATCACGGAGATCGTCTCAGCAACGAACACACCGCCCATTACGACCAAGACGATTTCCTGACGCACAATTACCGCGATGGTGCCCAGCGATGCGCCTAACGAAAGCGCGCCGACATCCCCCATAAACACTCGGGCCGGGTGCGCGTTGAACCACAGAAACCCCAGTCCGGCACCTGCCATCGCTCCGCAGAACACCATCAGTTCAGCCGCGCCCGGAATGTACGGAAACAATAAATACTTGGAATAATCGACACGTCCCACGACATACGCGAACACTGCCAGTGCGCTGCCCACCATCACAACAGGCATGATCGCCAAGCCATCGAGGCCATCGGTCAAATTGACCGCGTTACTCGTTCCCACGATTACGCACCAAGTCAATGCGATGAAGCCAAACACGCCAAGCGGGTAGCCCACGTTCTTAAAGAATGGAACGATGAGATCCGCCTGGGACGGCAGATCTTTGGTGAAGCCGCTCTGTACCCACGCAAATATCAACTCAAAAATTTTGCTCGTACTAGGCGCAGACACGGCAAACGCGAGGTAGGTTGACGCGATGATGCCAATCAACGCTTGCCAAAACAGTTTCTCTTTAGCCGACATTCCCTTCGGGTTTTTGTGGACCACTTTTCGATAGTCATCCACCCAGCCAATTGCGCCGTAGCCCACCATAACAAAGAGCACAACCCACACAAACCGGTTACTCAAATCAGCCCACAGCAAGGTCGAAATCGCAATCGCGGTCAACACCATCGCTCCGCCCATCGTGGGCGTACCTTGTTTAGCCAAATGCGATTGCGGGCCATCGCTGCGCACCGCTTGACCTATTTTCATGTCGAGCAACCAACGTATCATGCGCGGTCCGATAGCCAGCGCAATCGCCATTGCCGTCGCGCAGGCTAAGACGCTGCGCAGTGTGATGTAGTTAAACGCAGAGAACGCCCTCACTTCGGTGCTCAATAAATTCGCGAGCCAGAGCAGCATTAGTGCGCCCCCTTATATGTTGGTTCTAATTTCTTTATGACTCGCTCCATCGCCATTGAGCGCGAGCCTTTGACCAGTAGCGTCGTATTCGGCGACAGGCGCGCTTTGAGCGCTGAAACAAGCGTGTCAATGTCGATGAACGTCGTCACGCGATCAGGCGAAATCGCCATGGCGGCGGCAGCGCGCTGCATGCGATCACCAAGCGTAAAGACAGCAGCGATCGGAAGCGTGGCTAAATCGTTAAGTAATGCCTGGTGCATTGCATCGCTGCTTGCGCCTATTTCTGCCATGTCGCCGATCACTAGAACCTTCGCCCCAGGTTCCGCGAGCAACACTTGAGCGGCTGCACGTATTGAGGCTGGATTGGCGTTGTAACTGTCGTCGATCAGCTTGGTGCCGTCGGACAATGTGATGCGCGCTAGGCGTCCGCCGATGTTTGAAGCCGTTTCGAGTCCCGACGCAATCTCAACATCAGCTATACCCAACGCTCGCCCCACCGCAGCCGCGGCCAGTGCGTTCTGCGCATTGTGTTCACCGGCAAAGGGAAGCTTGATGGTCACGGAACTTGCCGATGGCGAGAACGTAAACTTCAACGAAGTGCGCGCAGCATCGTAACTTCCTGCGATGTCTGCTGTAGCGTGCAGGCCAAACGTGGTCCGGCGATATGCCCGCGACTGCACTTGCCAGTACGCCTGAAACGGATCGTCAGCGTTGAGCACCGCAACCCCGTTGGCGCGTAGGCCTTGGAAAATTTCGCCTTTTGCGGCGGCAACTCCTTCGATGGAACCCACGCCCTCCAAATGCGCGGGGCCAGCGTTGGTAATCACCGCTATCGTCGGCTCGACCAGGCCGCTCAGCAATGCAATCTCGCCGAAGTGATTCATGCCCATTTCGATCACTGCGATCTGGTGTGTTGGGCGCAGTCGCAGGAGCGTGAGCGGAACGCCAATGTGATTGTTCAGATTGCCTTCGGTCGCGAGAACGGCCTCGGATCCATAGTGCGCACGACACACCGAAGCAATCAGCTGCTTTGTCGTGGTCTTTCCGTTGCTTCCGGTGACCGCAACCACCGGTCCGTCGAACGCCATGCGTGCCGCGTGCCCCATCTGTTGCAAGGCGATAAGCGTGTCCGTAACGTTGATGATCGTTACATGCGATGGAAGTACGACGGGTTGCGAAACGACTACGCCCAACGCTCCCGCAGCAACCGCTTGTTCAACGAAACGATGACCGTCAAAGTTCTCACCACGCAACGCCACGAACAACGCGCCAGGCATCACAGTACGCGTATCAATCGACACGGACGAGAACGCTGTGTTCGGCCCAGTCACCGTCGCAGCGCAGGCTTTGGCCAACATGTCACTCGCCCACATGACTAGCCGCCTGTGTGTTGCTACTGCTTCGTGGGGCCGCCGTCGTGAAAATGCGGTACGACTGAAGTGCACCCTGAGCTTCGAGCTCGTCCGAAAAAGGGAGCCGCTCACCGAAAATTTCTTGGTAAAGCTCATGTCCTTTGCCCGCAATCAGCACAGCATCCGAACTTTGCGCTGCGTGGATTGCTGCGTGGATAGCGTCGCGTCGTTGAACAACGATTTCAAGCTTCGCTTTGTCAGCGCTCATCCCGCTCACTATTTCGGTGATGATGCTCTCGGGAGATTCGTTGCGCGGATTGTCGCTCGTGACATAAACACGGTCTGCGCGCTGATCTGCGATTTGGCCCATGAGCGGACGTTTGCGACGATCACGATCACCCCCGCATCCGAAGACAACCGTGAGGCTGTTGGGTTGAGTTTCACGCACGGTATCGAGCGCCTTCGCGAGCGCATCCGGCGTATGGGCGTAATCAACGTACACGCTCGGCAGAGCGTTTTCGTCTTGCACAAAAACACGTTGCATGCGACCGGGCGCCGCTTTCAATTTTTCGAGGACGTTGGCAACGGTCTCAAGCGAAACGTGGTCGGCGAGCAGTGTGGCTGCAACGGCCATCAAATTTGAAGCGTTGAAGCGACCGATCAAAGCAGTATCTACTCGAACAGCGCTACCCGCGAAATGAAGCCGTAACGTCATGCCACTAGAACTTGTCGTCAGCACTTCACCGCGAACGTCACCTCGTTCAAGACCGTAGGTAGTGGTGTTTGGCAATTTACGCGCTACGATGGTTTCACCGAACGCGTCGTCAACATTTACGACGCGATTAGCTACTGGATAGTCAGTGAACAGTTTGAGTTTCGCGGCGCCATACGCCTCCATCGTGCCATGAAAGTCGAGATGATCTTGCGTAAGATTGGTAAAGATCGCGGTCGCAAATCGCACGCCAGACACGCGTCCAAGTTCAAGTGCATGCGAACTAACTTCCATCGCGACAGAAACCGCACCCGCTTCGTGCAGATCTCGCAAAATCGTGTGGACAGATACGGCTTCGGGCGTTGTGTTGTTGGTTGGCCAGGACTGGTCGCCGAGGCTGACGCCCAAGGTGCCAACCGCACCGCAGTTTTGCCCTAACAAGCTGTAAGCCTGAGCGAGCCAATTGGCAATAGAAGTCTTACCGTTGGTGCCAGTGATGCCAAACACCTTCACACGAGACGACGGTTGCCCGTAAAACGCATCCGCAATCTGGCCGAGCAACGTTGACAGATTCTCAACAACGATCACGGGAATCGTGATCTCCGTGGTGTCGGCGACCCGAAGTCCCGCAGCGTCCCACAGTAGCGCAGACGCACCGCGCGCCTGCGCCGCCACTGCGAAATCTCGCCCATCGACTCGGGCGCCGGGAATCGCGACAAATACGTCGCCCGCGACCACCAAGCGCGAATCCACGGTCATGCGTTGCCGCTTAATACCCAACGCATCAAGCGAGGACAACACATCTGCCACGGATGTCGCAACTTCACTCATCAGCGGTGCTCCCGAACAACCGCCACCAGCGTGTCACTTGCGTTTGGAGAATTGGGCTGGCTGGGCAACGGCGCATCGTAGGGCGCCTCCATCAAGCGAAGCGTCTGCCCCATCACGCTGGAAAACACCGGCGCGGCAACTTGTCCGCCATAGAAAATGCCACCACTGGGCTCGTCAATCATCACGGCTACCACGTAGCGCGGATTACTGACCGGCGCCAAACCCACGAACGATGCAACGTAGCGCCCTTCGGAGTACGTTGCACCTGCTAACTTCTTCGCAGTACCCGTTTTGCCCGCAACGCGATAGCCCGGAATCTGCGACAGCGGCGCGGTACCTTCTTTTGCTGTGGCCTTCTCAAGCATCGGCAGTACCGCATCAATCGTGCCGCTGGAGTACACCTGAGTTTTTCGAGCGCCACCGCCGTTCTTAAGCAGCGTCACATCAACCAGCGCACCTTGATTGGCAAAAACCGTGTAAGCCCGCGCAAGCTGCACAAGATTGACCGACAAACCATAGCCGTAGCTCATCGTCGCTTTTTCAATGGGCCGCCACGACTGAGGCGCGCGCAAGCGGCCGTGCGCTTCACCGGGCACGCCAGTTTGTGGCGCGCGGCCGAAGCCAGCGCGTTGCAACTGTCTCCACATCACTTCGTTTGGCAAACGCTCTGCGATGCGCGCAGTGCCAACGTTGCTCGATTTTTGAAGAATTTCGGTTACCGAGGCGACGCCGTTAGCGCCAATCGTGTGCGTGTCACGGATGGTTGCGCCGTTGAGCGTGTAGGTACTGCCTGGCATCGGTATGAAGGCGTCGGGCTTCAACACACCAGTTTCTATGGCTGTTGAAATCGTGAACGCTTTCATTGTTGAGCCCGGCTCGAACAAATCAGCCACCGCGCGGTTGCGCAAGCCACCAGTGGCTGCGGCTGAGCGGTCGCTAGGGTTTGACGTCGGGTAATTCACCAACGCGATGATTTCACCTGATTTCGCGTCGAGCACCACTGCCGCGCCGCCTTTCGCGCGGTGCGCATCGACGCCTCGTTTCAACTCTCGAAACGCTAAATGCTGCACGCGACTATCGAGCGCGAGTTGCAAGTCGCGTCCTTGCTGTGGCGCGCGAACGCTTCTGATCTCTTCCACGACGCCGCCACGGCGATCAATGGTCACGCGACGCGCACCTGCCTTGCCCGAAAGCCATTCGTTTTGGGCGAGTTCGAGGCCTTCCTGCCCAATATCGTCAACGTTGGTGATGCCCAGCACCTGCCCCATGACCTCTTGCGCAGGGTATTCGCGCTTGAACTCTTTTTGCACCGCCACGCCAGGAATTTTGAGTGCGGAAATAATTTGCCCTTGCTCAGGCGCGATGCCACGGGCGAGATAGACTAAGTCACGCTCGGTATCGAGTTTTCGGTCGAGATCTTTGGTTCGAATGTTTAGCGCCTTGGCCAAACTATCACGTTGCGGAGTGGTCAATTCCACTTGGTCTGGAAAGGCAAACACACCACTGGCTGGCACGCTCGACGCGAGCACCGCTCCTTCACGATCTAGAAGGCGCCCGCGATGCGCAGGCAGCACCAAATCCCGCGTCGTGCGCGCGTCGCCGCGCTTCGTTAAGTCGTCGTGCTGTACGACTTGCAAGTAAACGCCTCGACCGGCAAGCGTGACGAAACCGATGAGCAAACCATAAGCGACCGCACGTACACGCCATACTGCGAACTGAGGAGTCCCTTTGTTCGCGTGCGTACGTTGCTTCGCTTTCCACATTTTCATTGCGCACCCTTACCGCTGGCCGCGACATTCAAATCAATCAACTGCGTGCGCGATCCTTCGGGCAGATCCATATCCAAACGCTCGCGCGCCGTGCGCTCGACGATCGTGGGCGTTGACAATCTCGATTGCACCAACGTCGCGCGATTTCGATCCGTTTCGAGTTGATACGCAACGTCACGCGCCCGGTTGATTTCGATGGTCAGGTGACGAACGCGGTACTGGCTGCTGACCAACGCGAACGCACTGGCCCACACAAGCACACCGAGAATAATGTTGACGCGCGTCATGCTGCTGCGCCTTCATCATTACCAAGCTTTTCGGCGACACGTAATCGTGCGCTACGCGAGCGCGGGTTGGCGCGTACTTCCGCGTCGGAGGGCGCAACGTCGCGGCCCACCAGTCGAATTTTCGGCTGCACGACCGATACCTGCGGCAAATGACGCAGACGCGGGTCTTCCGGTGCGCGCCCAGCCTGCTCGCGCATCCATAGCTTCACCATGCGATCTTCGAGCGAGTGGAAGCTGATGATCGCGAGACGACCACCGGGCGCGAGCAAAGGCAAAGCACCGCTCAGCGCCATTCGGAGTTCCTCGAGTTCGCGATTGACGTGAATCCGAATAGCCTGGAAGGTCTTCGTGGCCGGATGCTGCCCAGTCCACCGCGTTGAGACGGCTTTTTCGACAATCTGCGCAAGCTGAAGGGTTCGCTCGATTGGTTGCCGCTCGCGCTGCGCAACAATCTCTGCTGCAATCCTCGAAGCAAACCGCTCTTCACCGTAGTCACGGATGACCTCCGTTAATTCGTTGTGTGAGGCTGTAGCAATCCAGTCGGCCGCCGTTGGCCCGCTTGACTGGTCCATGCGCATGTCGAGCGGACCATCGCGCATGAAGCTAAAGCCTCGCGTAGCGTCGTCGAGTTGAGGTGACGACACACCGATGTCGAGCAAGATGCCGTCGACTTGCGTGACGCCAATGTTGGCGAGCGCCGACGGCATATCGCCGAAGTGCGCCGCGACGAACGTAAATCGTAAGTCGGTAACGCCGCGCGCTGATTCAGCGGCAGCGGCATCGCGATCAATGGCGATAAGACGCGCGCTGGCAGGCATTCGCCCGAGCAATTCGCGGGTATGGCCGCCCCGGCCAAACGTACCGTCGACGAGCGTGCCGCCTCGCTCAGGCAGCAATGCGTCAGCGGCCTCTCGTAACAGGACAGAGATATGGGTTTCCGGCATGTGCATCTCGCGCCTCTCATGCCGAATTGCCGGGATACGTCGCCGGCAGGCCATCGCGATCAATGCGACGCGCGAGTTCTTTTTGCTCAAGCCAACCCGCTTCGCTCCAAAGTTCGAAGCGATCTTCTTGACCAATCATTTGCACTTTGCGCTCAAGTCGCGCGTGGTCACGCAATTCGGACGGGAGCAGCAAACGGCCCGCGCCGTCGATTTCGCATTCCATTTTGCAGCCGAGCCACACACGTTTGAGTGGTTTGGTGGTCTTGTCGTCAACCGGTAAGCCGCACACGTATTCCTCGAAAGGAACCCAGTCGTGCTGCGTGAACAGCAGCAAGCAACCACTTGGGTCACCCGTGAGCACCACATGCGTACCCAACGCTTCGCGATAGCGCGTTGGGATCGTTAAACGACCCTTTACGTCAAGGCTGAGGTTGGAGGCACCAGTAAACATGACCCCGATTATCCACCTTTTTTCAGCTTACACCCACATTTATGCACAAGTTTGGGAAATTAGGAAGTTTCCCGTAAAAGCCTTTTATTTCAATCACTTAGAAACCATTATTGAAGTCCAAAAAATGCAAAAAAGTGAGCAAAAATAGTGAGTTATGCACATTTTCAAAAGTACGTTCTGAAGTCGTGAAAAAACCACCTCGAGCGGTGCGCCCACTTTATCGACTTTAGGCAAAAAAGCTCTCCAACGACCGCCAGCTGGTCGTTAGCGCTAAAAAGCTGATGAACCACGCGACGGCCAACACTCACCCGAAAGCGCGTGTTTTTGTGGTGATTTAGGGCGTCTTCCGCCAAAAGCGGCGCAACCGCGCTGCGGACGATGGTGCAGCGAGCGTTCTCGGCACCGGATGCGGGTTTCGGGTCGCGCTCTCGGCGACCGAAATAGATTGTTACTTTTCACTGCTAGGCGCATGCGCACGAATCCGCGACACTTTCCGCCAGACACCGACGATCACACGTCGTCGCCATTGAGTAATGAGGAACACATCATGCGTAAAACACTATTGCAGCGCACGCTTTCCGCCTTCGCCAGCGTCGCGGCGCTTGCGGGCATAAGCGCCCATGCCGCCGAGCCAAGCGCAACCATCGTGGAATTTTTCAACGCGCCGGCCAACAAGTACTACATCACCGCGATCCCATCCGAATGGACGCTGCTCGACGGAGCAGCCAATATCGGCTGGAAGCGCACGGGGGTGACCTTTTCTGCCTACAACGCCGGCCAAGAAGCCGCTGCGCTTCCGGTGTGTCGATACTTCGCGCCGGCAGTCGCCTCCCACTTTTTTAGCGTAAACAAAGCCGAGTGCGATCTGCTCGCGACGCGCCCTGATTTGTTCGTCAACGAAGGGATTGCTTGGTACGCCGAGGCGCCTGCGAACGGCATGTGCGCATCGGGCACAACGAGCCTCTTCCGTACCTTCAACAACGGCAACAACGGACCGGCGAATCATCGCTATTTCGCGGACTACACCTTCTACCAAACGTACGCGGCAAAGGGCTACGCACTTGAGGGGCTGAGCATGTGCCTTCCGGCCTCGACAGCAGAAAAGCGTGCCGACGCTTCTCGCTTGTTGTTTCAGGCGACCTTCGGCGCGCGCCCAGCAGACGTCGACACCGTGGTGAGCCGTGGTGTGAATGGCTGGCTGGACGACCAATTTAATGCGACAGCCTCACGCTACACCCCGCGCGACTGGATGCCGCTCAATCGCCCCGACACCTGCGTGAACAACACCACGCCACCGCTCACCGCGACCAGCTATTGCCAGCGCGATAACTACGGGATGTTCCAGCCACAGCGCGAGTTCTTTCAGCATGCGATCAACAATCCCGACCAACTGCGCCAGCGCACAGCATGGGCTTGGTCGCAGTTTTTCGTGACCTCGGGTCTCGACGTGCAGATGGCGTACGGCATGATCGACTACCAGCAGATGCTGCGTGACGATGCGTTCTCAAACTTCCGCTCGCTCATCTCAAAAGTCACGTTGCATGCCGCGATGGGCCGCTACCTTGACATGGTGAACAACCTCAAACCCAACACCACAACAGGCGTAGTTCCCAACGAAAACTATGCTCGCGAATTGATGCAGCTCTTTTCGCTCGGCTTGTATCAACTCAACAACGATGGAACGCGAAAACTCAACGCCAACGGCCAACCCATCGACGCGTATTCGCAAGACGATGTTGAAAACTTAGCGCACGTCTTTACCGGGTGGACCTACCCGACAGTGCCCGGCCAAGTGCCCGGCACGATCAATCGCGCAGCGAACATGAAAGGCATGATGGAGGAGCGTGGCGCGCAGCACGACTACTCGACGCAGACACTCATGGGCAGCACCATTTCTGGTTCGCTCGTTCAATCGCAGCGTCTGGACGCGGCGCTCGACATCATCTTTAACCAAGCGAACGTGCCCCCCTTCGTCGCTACTCATTTCATCAAGCAACTGGTGACCGGGCAGCCTTCTCCGAGCTACGTAGATCGCGTGGCGAAAGTATTCCAAAACAACGGCAGCGGCGTGCGCGGTGACATGAAGGCGGTCATTCGCGCAGTGCTCACCGACATCGAAGCGCGCGGCGCTTCAAAGTGGACGCCGGACTACGGCCATCAAAGCGAACCGGTGCTCGCCGTCACCCGTTTGGCGCGCGCAATGGGCGCACAAAGCGACGGCGTCTACTTCCGAAACACACCGACGAACTCGGGGCAAACGGTTTTCATTTCGCCATCGGTATTCAACTACTACCCGCCTGATTTCGTGCTCAGCAAGAGCGGAGCGGTCGCACCGGAGTTCGCGATCTACAACACCACCTCCGCGATCAATCGCGTCAATATTGCCTACAACACCGTGTACGGCACGATCAATCCAGACCCCACCGTGTTTGGCGCGACGGGCACCCAGTTTGATCTCACGCCTTACACCTCGGTTGCCGCAAACGCAAACACGTTGCTCGACAAGGTTAACGAAGTGCTTTTCGCGGGACGCATGACGGCGAGCACTCGCGCCATCATGAAAACAGCCGTCGAAACGGTCGCTGCAAGCGACACCACGGGTCGCAGCCGAATGGCGCTCTACCTTGCCAGCGCCGCCCCCGAAACCCAAGTGCTTCGCTAATCGGAGAACTGACCATGAGCCACATTCACCACTCCCGCCGCGACTTCCTGCACACGCTGACTGCCGGGGCAACGCTTGCTTCGCTGACGCGATTCGGCGTCTCACCTGCCCTCGCGCAGTCTGCCACTGACTACAAAGCGCTGGTCTGCATTTTTCTGTTTGGCGGAAACGACGCCAACAACATGATTATCGGCGCGGATACTGCTGGCTACGCCGCATACGCCGCGGCACGCGGTGAGGCAAGCGGCATCAACATCGCACAAAACGAACTGCTGCAATTTCAGCCGAAAAACAGCACTCGCGTCTTCGGCATGAATCCGTCGCTCGCAAAAATTCACCCCTTGTTCGCATCGGGCCAGCTCGCAGTTCTGGCAAACGTTGGGCCACTCAATCGTCCACTCACGATGGCGCAATACAAAGCCGGCGGCGACAATCCGTACCAGCTTTTTTCGCACTCAGATCAGCAAGCGCAGTGGCAATCGTCGATATCGGACGAACCGTCCCGCACGGGTTGGGGTGGACGCCTCGCCGACGTGATGAAGTCGATGAACGGGACCGCAGCGATGCCCGTCACCACCTCGATCGCGGGCAACGTTTTGTTCGCGCAAGGGACTACAACCAGCGCCCTGACCTTACCTTCCACCGGCACCTTCGGATTAAGCGACGCTGGTAACAGCGCCACCGCGCGTGCACGGCAACAAGCGCTTTCGGCGCTGCTCGGCGAAGGACGCGACCAAACGCTGGTCGCCGAAACCGCAGACGGTCTGGCCAATGCAATCAATCTCTCGACCATCGTGAACCCCGTCATCAGCGCGACCAACACCACGGTGCAATCCTTGTTTGACACCAACGGCAACAGCCTCGCCGCGCAGTTGCAACAGGTTGCCAAACTCATCGCCGCGCGCGACACGTTCGGCGTCAAGCGACAGGTGTTCTTCGTCTCACTCGGCGGATTCGACACCCACACCAATCAACTGACGGTGCAGAACGGACTGCTCACGCAAGTAGACAGCGCGATGCGCTCGTTCTACGACGCTACAGTAGCTCTCGGCGTCGCCAATCAAGTGACAACCTTTACGCAAACCGATTTTGGTCGCACCTTCAAACCCGCTGCGGGCGGCGGCTCCGATCACGCGTGGGGCAACCATCACCTCATCATGGGCGGCGCGGTCAAAGGCGGGGCGATGTACGGCACCTTCCCGGACGTCTCGCTGCGCGGAGCCGACGACGTGTCGAGCGAAGGGCGTTGGTTGCCGACGACGTCAGTCGATCAATACGCCGCCACGCTCGCCAGCTGGTTCGGCGTGCCCGCCGCGCAGCTCAATACGGTTGCCCCAAATCTCGATGCGTTCTCAGTCAAGAATTTAGGATTTGTTTGACCGCGATAAACGGCAGGGACGCGGCGCGGAGCGACGACGTCCCGCAATTTACAGCTTTTGCCATAAAACGACCGCCTGATGGCGTTTATAGGTCGTTTTATTATCTAGTCGATATAAGCATTTTTGAGGCTACAACGACCACTGGGCGGTCGGTGGAATGATATTGCTGTATTCGTCGTCTGCGTGCGCCAATGTGCGAAACGCTTCGACCCACATAAAAAAAGGCGCCCAATTGGGCGCCTTTTAGTTCACGTGTGTCGAGTCAAACTCAACGCAGTGAAACACCTCGGCGACGAACCGTGATGAACGCGGCAAATGCGACAAACGCGGCGAGGAACCATGCCCACCAGCCGGTGAGCACTGGAATCACTGCGGTTGGCACGAACAGCGCCGTTACCGTACAAGCTGCCGACAGTGGTCCAGTGACGTAGGTCGTCTGGCCGGTCTGAACACCGCTGCAACCGCTAAACGACGACAGCACGTAGCCCGGACTTGGTGTTGCCGTACATGTCGAGTTGCCGCCGACGGCCGCTTGTGGCGTACAGCTGAGCGATCCACCCGTTGATGGCGACGCAGCAACGCTTGGCGTGATTTGCGCGGCGAAGCTTGCGATCACTGTGCAGTCGGCCGTTACTGGCAGCGTCGTGAACGTGCCGCCAGTCAGCGTTCCGCCGCAGGTTCCGCCAATCGGCGTCGTGGTGAAGAAGCCCGCGTTTGGCGTGATGGTCACGCTGCCCGTGGCGTTGTACACCACTGCGCCGCCGCCCGTTGCCGTGCCGTTGCCGCCAGAGACGCTTGGCGTCACCGTGTAGGTGCGTGGTGCCGCGCAACTAGCGTTGGTAGCGCCGTTGGCACCGTCACAGGTCCACGTGAATTGACCGACCGCTGAGGCGACAACACTGGCTGTACCTGCTGCGCACAGGTTTGCCGAGGGTGCGGCACCGATCGCTACGCCGTTGGCTGTGCCGCAGGCTCCGTTGACGGGTGGTGTGGGTGCGTAGCAAACTTCAACCGAGCCGTTGCCCAGATTGACGCCCTGTGTCACGGTCACAGCAGTGAGTGTGCTCGTGTTGGTCGTGCCACCCGCGCCGCCGTTCTCATCCGACGTTGCCGCTCCTGGGGTGCCCAGAAAGCCGCCGCAGCCGATGCCAGCCGCGCCAGACGCCGCTCCGATAGCGCCTGCGCCGCCGCCCGCAACACCGCCAGAGGTGGGCGAATCGCCGCCATTGACGCCGTTGCCACCGCCACCTGCACCGCCGATACCACCGACACCCGCGGTGCCCGCACCTTCGCAACCGCCACGTCCGCCGCCACCGCCGCCGCCGGCGGTGATCACACGGTTGGCCGCCGCGACGCCACCGACGCGAATGTCACTCGCACCAGCTAATATTTGCGGCCTCTGCGTCGCGCTGCAACACGACGGATAGGTCATCGTCAGCGGTCAGCGCTGGAACGGCACCAACAATGTTTTTTGCGTCGTGCGTTACGAGGGCGTGCGCAGTTGTTCGCTCGACATCGACGGCGACGGGCAAGTGCTCGCGCTTACTGACTTGCTGATCAACGCGTGCGTCGCACTCGGCATGACCGGCGCTGCGGTGACCAACGGCATCACGTTTCCGGTTGCGGTCAAGCGAAATTCATGGGCAACGATTCGACCGTACCTCGTTAGTCAGTGTGGCTTGAGTTTGCCGAACTAGCGGGCGGGTCAAAGCGCAAAATCAGGCGCGCTTGCGAGCGCGCACCGTGATTGCGGTCTCGCGCAAAAGTACGTTCAATGGCTTTATGGCTGCATCGACAGCCTGGCGGCGAGTAGCGGTCGTTTTTTGCGCATATTGATATACGCAATAAATTGGCTGCAACGACCGCTGGGCGGTCGCTTAGCACAAAAAGTTGTTAGCAAAAACCCAGCAGACGCAACATCATTCCCGCTTGCCGCGCATCCACGCTAATCGATCAACGCCCGAATCTGCGCCAGCGTCGCGTCCGACACGTTGAGCCCATCGCGCGCGGCTTTCGCGGCCAGTGCATAGCGGCGCGCGCCGGGCAGGCGAACGTCGCCGTCTTCGAGCATCGCGGTGATGAGCGTTTCTACGCGCTCGGCGAACACGTCCGCGCCGCCCATTGCGTTCGGGTTGATCACCAAAAACAGTTGGCCGAGTTTTGGCTTGTTGCCCTGCACGTCAAAAAATGAGTCGGCCTCGTAACCGAAGTGCGCGCCGGTGAGCGCGGTGACCAAAAGCTCAATGGTGAGCGCGAGCATCGCGCCCTTCACACCACCCGCCGGAGCCATGCTGCCCTTGAGCCCCGCAGCTGGATCGGTTGTCGGGTTGCCCGCTGCGTCGAGCGCCCAGCCTAGTGGAATGGATTTGCCCTCCTTCGCTGCGACCATCAATTTGCCGCGCGCGACCTCTGAGAGCGCGAGGTCAATCGCGAGCGGGTGTGCGCCGGCGCGCGGAAACATCGCCGCAACCGGGTTGGTGCCGAACAGCGCGCGCTTGCCGCCCCATGCGTTCATCGCGGCGGGCGAATTCGAAAACGCGAGACCGACCATGCCTTGCGCGGCCACTGCTTCAAGGTGATAAATCGCCGCGCCGAAGTGGTAGCTGTTGGTCACAGCCGCTAGGCCGACGCCTTGCGTGCTCGCAGTCTTGATCGCGATTTGGATCGCAAGGTCACAGGCAGGAAACGCGAAGCCGTCAGCCGCGTCGATGATCGCGGTTGCGCCTTGTTGTTTGATGATCGACGGCAGTGCGTTGCCCACAACGCGGCCCGCGCCCATGTGACCCGCGTATTGCGTGACACGCGATAGGCCGTGCGACGCGGTGCCTTGCGCTTCGGCGTAAACCAACGCTTTGGCGGTGGATTGCGCAGCGAGCGTCGACGCGCCTGCCTTTTCGAGTGCGGCGGCGGTGAGTGCGGTGGCTTCGGAGAGGGTCAGGGTTGCCATGAATTTAGCCTTTCAATTCAGCGATAACCGCGGCGGCGATCATCGACGACACGCGCACATTCGCTTCTGCCGACACGCCCGCGATGTGCGGCGTGAGCACGAGATTCGGGCAACCATCGAACACTTTGGACGCGGGTAGCGGCTCGTTCGCGAAGACATCAATCGCTGCGCCACCCAATGCGCCCGAGCGCAGCGCGGCAGCGACTACGGCGTCATCGACGATGCCACCGCGTGCGGTGTTGATAAGAATTGCACCGGGTTTCATCTTGGCGATGCGCGCGGCGTCAAACAAATTTTTCGTGCTGTCGACGAGCGGCACATGCAAGCTCACCACGTCACTCAACGCGATCAAGTCGTCCAGAGACACACGCGCCGCTGCAAGCTCGCTCCACGCCGGATGATCGGCTGGAAGCGCCGGGTCGTAGGCGATCACGCTCATGCCCACGGCGCGGGCGAGTTTTGCGGTGAGCTGGCCGATCGAACCAAAGCCGATCAGCCCGAGCATCGCACCCATCGTCTCACGCCCATTGGAAAGCGCGTTGCGCGGCCATTTGCCCGATGCGACGTCAGACGTGCTCTGGTAGCTGGCGCGACGCAGCATCATCGCCGTGCCGACCACATATTCGGCAACAGCCAGTGCGTTTGCGCCCGTCGCGGGGATGACCTTCATGCCGCGCGCTTCGCAGGCGGGCACGTCGATGTTGTCGAGCCCAACGCCCAAGCGACCGATGACGCGGGCTTTGCCACATGCTGCTAACAAGTCGCCGCGCACTTGCGTGCGGTTTCGCACGATGAAGGCGTCGCAATCGGCGACCGCTTCTGCGAGCGCGGCGGGCTGGTCAACGAGTTTGGCGTCATAGCGCACGTTGTCGGCACCGAAAGCGGCGCGTAGATGGTCGACGGCGGCGTCGTCCATAAATTCGGAGATGACAATTTTCATGGGGTGATCCGTTTTTTGAGACGAGACAAGCAGGGCGCGCTTGCACTTTTCTTCGATGTTGGTATTCTACGCAACTCATCTATATCATCTAGATGACTTAGGTTCTGCTGAATCGGGAGACCGATACAGCGGTGAAACCCACGGAATTGTCCAAGAATCCAGGAAAAGCAATGATTCATTTTTTAGTGCATGAAAAGGGTGACGGCGTTGGCGTCGTCGTTGTCGAGGGCTGCAAAAGCGGCCAGAAAGCCATCGGCTGGATGATGGAACCGGATTCAACGGTGAACGTCGTTTTGAAAAACGACATTCCGATTGGTCACAAGGTTGCACTCAAAGACTTCAAGGTCGGCGAAGACGTCATCAAGTACGGCGTGGACATTGGCAAGGTGGTCGCACCGATTAAGAAGGGCGAGCACCTGCATGTACACAACGTCAAAACCAAGCGCTGGTGATATCGGCGTCTCGACTCGTGATGCGTCGTTGCTTCGCACCTCGCGTACGTAAGTACGCGTCGGCACGAAGCGCCTAGCCTGACGAGCCGATCCATCCGATATCGGCTTGCTCATCGCGCCTCAAATTCTTTGAAAGTAACGAAAACATGATTTCCAAAAAAACCAAATTCTGGGGATACCGCCGCGAAAACGGTCGTGTGGGTGTCCGCAATCACGTCATCATCCTGCCCGTGGATGATCTTTCCAACGCCGCAGCTGAGGCCGTTGCCAACAACATCAAAGGCACGATGGCGATTCCGCATCCGTATGGCCGTTTGCAGTTCGGCGCGGACTTGGAATTGCATTTTGCGACCCTGATCGGCACCGGCTCGAACCCGAACGTGGCTGCAGTGGTGGTCATCGGCATCGAGAGCCAATGGACGCAAAAAATCGTTGAAGGCATCGCTAAAACAGGCAAGCCTGTGGTTGGCTTCGGCATTGAAGGTCACGGCGACCATCAAACGATCATGCACGCCTCCGCTGCCGCGAAAAAATTCCTGCAAAACGCCAGCGAAATTCACCGCACGGAGTGTCCGATCAGCGAGCTGTGGGTGTCAACAAAGTGCGGCGAATCGGACACGACGTCGGGCTGCGGCGCGAACCCCACGGTGGGCAACGCATTCGACAAACTCTATCCACACAAGACCACGCTCCTGTTCGGTGAAACCTCCGAAATCACGGGTGGCGAGTCACTGCTTGAGGCACGCTGCCGCACGCCGAAAGTTTGGAAAGACTTTATGTTCATGTTCGATCGCTACCAAGCGATGATCGAGCGCCACAAGACGAGCGATCTTTCGGACAGCCAGCCAACCAAGGGCAACATCGCCGGTGGTCTGACAACCATCGAAGAAAAGGCACTTGGCAACATTCAAAAGATTGGCCGTAAATGCAAGATTGATGGCGTGCTCGACAAAGCCGAAGCACCGACCGGCCCCGGTTTGTGGTTCATGGATTCTTCGTCTGCTGCCGCTGAGATGGTCACCTTGTGTGCCGCTGCGGGTTACGTGGTGCATTTCTTCCCGACTGGCCAAGGCAACGTCATCGGCAACCCGATTTTGCCGGTCATTAAAGTCTGTTCGAACCCACGCACCGTACGCCAAATGAGCGAGCACATTGACGTCGACACCTCTGGCCTTCTGCGTCGTGAAATGACGATGGACGACGCGGGCGACGCGCTTCTGGAAAACATGATGCGCACCATCAACGGTCGCCTCACATGCGCCGAATCGCTGGGCCATCGCGAGTTCGTGTTGACCCGTTTGTACGAATCGGCCTAACGATGAACCACGCGCGCACTCAATCGAGTGTGCGCGTGCGCTGGTTCGAATCGGATAGCGAGTCGAATAGCGAAGATGACCTGACAGGGACGCTTCCGAGCTTTGTCTTTCGGGATGAGGCCGAGGTGCGGGCGCGCAGGCGAGATCCGATGCGTCGGAGATGTTCGCGCGATGGGCGCCGTGACAGATGAGGATTGCGAGCATCCCGCGACGCCGCGATCCGCCCGACCAACGGATTTGTAGAAGTGTCCATATGAAAGCTTTGGTTAACACCGCACCGCTCCAGATGATGTACCGCGACGAGCCGGAGGCGTTGCGCCTTGCCGACGACGAGGTGACGCTGCGCATCGACGCAGTGGGCATTTGCGGCAGCGACATGCACGCGTATCACGGACACGATCCAAGGCGTATTCCGCCGATTATTTTGGGCCACGAATTCGCGGGCGAAGTGGTGGCCGGCCCCTATCTGGGCAAGCGCTTCACGGGCAATCCGCTCATCGCGTGCGGCGCGTGTGAATATTGCCTGCAAGGACGCAGCAATTTGTGCAGCAACCGCAGCATGGTCGGCATGACGCGGCCCGGCGCATACGCCGAGTACATGACGATTCCGGCGAAGTGTTTGATCGAAATTCCACAGGGCATGAGTGCAACGCTTGCCGCGCTGACCGAGCCCGCAGCAACGGCGTTGCACGCGCTGCACATGGCGCAGCGCGCGGCGGTTCGTCCGCTGCAAGAGTCGAAGGTATTCGTGATTGGCGGCGGCGCGATTGGCATGTTCATGGCGCTCTTACTCCGCAACTACGGCGTGCGAGAAGTGAGCGTTGCGGAAACCAACGCGCTGCGTCGCGCAAGCGTCCAGAAGCATGCCGGTGCGCACGCGTTCGATCCGCTCACACAACCGGGGCCCGCCGAGAGTAGTTGCGACATCGTGTTTGATTGCGTGGGCTCAAAGCACACGCGCACCGCGGCGTTTAAGGCGATTCGTCACGGCGGCGTGATGGTGCATGTGGGCTTGCAAGATTGGGCGAGCGAAATTGACATGCGCAAACTCACGCTCGCGGAGATCACGCTGATTGGAACCTACACGTACACGATGTCGGATTTGGGCAGCACCGTGAAGGCGCTGCACGCAGGTGCGTTCGGCGACTGCGCATGGGTCGAAGAGCGCGCTTTGTCCGACGGCGCTGCGGCGTTTGCGGACTTGCACGAAGGACGCAGCGCCTCGGCAAAAATTGTCTTGCGGCCGCATTGAAGTCGCATCGCGAGCGCATTTCGGACTATGCCTACACCTAACAGCTTTTTTGCGCCAGCGACTGCCTGGCGGTCGTTAGCGGCATGAAATGAATAAAGTCGACTTATTGCCCATTTTGGCTGTATGTCCCTACAATCAGTCGATTGCCCAAAAAGCTGCTTGCGAACATAAGGCGTAGTGAACGGCTCACCCCGCCCAACCGATGGAAACCTACATGACGAGCCTTGACGGCGGACCGCTCTACAAAGGCGTTCAGCGCGCGCTGATGGAGCAACTCGCGTCCGGCGATCTAAAGCCCGGTCAGCTCATTCCGTCTGAACGGCAGTTGGCGCTGGAATTCAATGTGTCGATCGGTACGCTTAGAAAAGCCATTGACGAACTCGTCGAGAACCGCATCCTCATTCGCCAACAAGGCAAAGGCACGTTCGTGTCGTCGCATGATCGCGAACGGTTGCTCTTTTACTTTTTTCACATCGTGCCTCAAAAGGGCGCGAAGAGTTATCCGCTTGTTGAATCAGTGTTCTTTCACAAGTCCGTCGCAGACGAGGAAGTTTCCGCGCGACTAAAGATCGCCATCGGCACGCCCACGTTTCACATTCGCAATAAGCTCTCGCTCGTCGGGGTGCCTGTTTCTGTCGACGACATTGCGATCGAACAGGCGCGCTTCGAGAAGCTCTCCGCCGCGCAATTCAAAGAGCGGCCGAACACGATCTACAACCTCTATCAAGATGCATTCGGCATTACCGTCGTTCGCACCGATGAGCGTCTGCGCGCAGAAGGCGCGTCAGAGGATCACGCGAAACTGTTGAAGGTCAAACCCGGGACGCCAGTTCTCACCATTCGCCGCACAGCGTTCGACATGAGAAACGAGCCGGTCGAGCTACGCATTTCTACCGTGAACACTGCCGCACACGAATACTTCGCGGAACTGCTCTAGCCAACCGGTTTTTGCTCGCACTCAGGCTGTCGAAGTACCTGTCGGGTCATAAACCCGCCAAAATTCGTGCCTTCCGCCCCTCCCACAGCCGCCAACCAACGCCATTTGGCCCAAAACTCGGCTATACTTACCGGCTTTCCCTGATCTATTCAACCCCCGAGCGCTAGCGGTCCATTTGACGTTTGCGGCGTTCAGATCCTTCATCCGTACAGGGCGGAAGCGAAGTCACTGGAGTTCAACATGTCACGCGTATGTATCGTCACCGGCAAAGGGCCGATGGTGGGAAACAACGTTTCTCACGCCAACAATAAAACCAAGCGCCGCTTTCTGCCAAATCTGCAAAGCCGCCGCTTCTGGATCGAAAGCGAAAACCGCTTCATCCGCCTGCGCGTTTCGACAGCCGCTATCCGCCTGATCGACAAGAACGGCATCGATGTCGTGCTTGCTGACCTTCGTGCCCGTCGCGTTATCTAATCGAGGAGACTAAATCATGCGTGAAAAAATCAAACTCGAATCGTCAGCTGGCACCGGCCACTTCTACACGACGACCAAGAACAAAAAAACGATGAGCGAAAAGTTCTCGATCAAGAAATTTGATCCAGTCGCTCGCAAGCACGTTCTCTACAAAGAGACGAAGCTCAAATAAGCTTCTGCTGCAACACAACAAAAGCCCGCTTGAATTTTTTCGGCGGGCTTTTTTGTTTTTGGGATTTGTGAAAACTGCACGCCAACCTCAGGCGTCACACTCGCCGCAGGCGGGTATCCAGATGGCGGCTTGGGCGACGTTGCGCGAACCGCAGTGGACGTAGCTCCCCTTGTGGATTCCTGGCTACGTCGACCGAATCCGACAACATGTCGCGGAAAAGCCCCAGCCGACAGAGCACCAAAGAAAAAATGAGGCTTCCCAGCGCGGAAGTAGCCGACCACTGCTATCTTCGCGGATTATTCCTAACAACAACCGGAGTCTTAGCAATGCGTTCATCCGTCGCCGCAAAATTTGCAGCTGTCACCAGTCTCGTAGCCATCTCAGCGCCAAGCGCTTGGGCGCAAACCCCTACCTCGCTCGTTGTGAATTTCAGTCTGGCGACGGGCGTTCCCGTCGGTGCTTGGGGCGTTGCCGGTGCGGCGCTCTTTATTGGCCTGCTGGCGGCGTATGTGCTGCGATCACGCAGCTCGACAGCCTCGCGTCTTATGGCGCTGATTGGAGCCGTCGTTGCAACGGCTACCCTGTCGATTAGTACGCAGCAGGTCGATGCTACTGCGGTCTTGCCGACAACCAATCTGATCGTCAGCCCAGCCACCGTGAGCAGCGTGAGTGGCGGTACCTATACGTTTATGAACGCAGCGGGCGGACCGGCAACGATCACGAATGTCGCATTGGTAAACGCCCCTATCAACCTCGCCATCAGCGCGCCGGGAACGACCTGTGTGGCCGGCTTAACCCTAGCCGTGGGTCAAACTTGCGTAGTATCAGTGTTGGGTACCAGAGGCTAATAAGCGCCGCAGAGCGGTCAAATCGGATTTCTAATCCGATTCGCTCAAGAAAAAGGCCCGCAACAGCGGGCCTTTTTTATTGCTTCGACAGCGCGTTACGCAAACCGTGCCAAGCGCTGCGAGAATGCTTGCAGCGGTGCGATGTTGGAGCTTTCTGCATTGGCGCGCCATGCTCTCCAGCGCTGTACGAGTTGCTCTTTCGACTCGGTAGAACGGCCCCAAAGCGACGTGAGTTCTTGGCGCATTTGGTATAGCTTTTTCAACGCATCGCTTTGCGCGAACGCGGCGTTGAGTCGTGCGCGTTGCGCGTCGTCCAGCGTGCTGGCGTCGGCTCGGAAATCCTTGACGAGTTGGCGCACGTTGGGC
>JAGNQL010000188.1 GCA_017989135.1 Burkholderiales bacterium | reverse complement strand
ACGCAAATGGATCGTGTGGACTCGTAGACATGCGGGAACGATAGCGCAAAATCGGCACGCTCGACGAGCAGTCAGGCAAAGCTTGAAGCGTCGTTTGATCACTAGCGCGCTCGCGGTCGGCGTGGCTTTCGAGTTCGATGCGGTGCTCGCTCCCGCGTTGGCGTCCACTTCGAACCAGGGTTCCAACACTTCGTGGCGTCGTTCTCGGCCACGGGCCGGGAATCCAGAATGGGCATGGCCGCGGTCGCCTCATACGGCCTTACAGCGTGTCGACAATCTGGAGACCCAGCCTTCGGCCAGGTATGACGCCATGTAGCCTTCAGCTTTTTACCTATAGCGACAGTTGCACGGGCGTTACACCAATATATTTCGCTAAGTCAACAATCGCTAAAAAGCGCTTAGAACGACCATCGGGCGGCGGCTAGCGCTATAAAGACGTTAACGGCACCCTAACGGATTCAATGCGTTGCGCAACAGCAGCGACGCCAGCCGCGTCAGCCCCAATCGCCCAAAATGCCATACTTCGCCCTATGAAAAAAAGCCCTATACAAGTCCTGCACTTCGCGTTGCACGACGAATTTATTGATCTGCACAATTTGCTCAAAGTCATGGGCGTTGCCGACAGTGGCGCGGCTGGCAAGGCGCTGGTCGCCACCGGCGTAGTTACCGTTGACGGCGCGCAAGAGCTACGCAAGAGCGCCAAGATTCGAGTTGGCCAGCTGGTTAAAGCGCCCGGCGTCTCGATTCATGTGCACCAGAGCACGGAACCCAAACCACCAAAACCTGAAAAGCAGCCCAAAGCGCCGAAGCCCAAATCCATGCCCGCCGCATTGGCGATCATGGGTACGCATTTTCCGGGTATGGAGCCGCCCAAGCCCCGCGCTCGGCCGCGTCCGCGCACAGCCCTCAACACCCTGCCCGGCAGCAAAATGGTGACGGCAAAGCGAGCGCCCAAGAAAGCCAAACCCCGCACTAAACACCACGATTGAGCCAACCCGTGCATCTAAAGCAAACGATCCTATTCACCGATACCGACGGGCGCGCGAAATTTCGCGACGAGTCCATCGCGCTCACCGAAGGCAATCCGCAATCCATGCTTTCGCCTGTTCACGCGGCGACGGGCTACCAACTGAGGCAAAGCCCAGTGGGGTTTCGTAGCCAGTGGCATTGCACAGGTGCGCCACAGTGGCTCTACGTCTTGGGCGGGCAAATGGAAATCGGTCTGCAAAACGGCAGTTCGCGCATTTTCAAGGCGGGCGATTCGTTCTTGTCGAACGACACCCTGCCCGAAGGCGCGACGTTTGACCCCGCGATCCACGGCCACTGGAGCCGCCAAGTGGGCGACGAACCGCTCGTAACGTTGTTCATCAAGATTTGATGTTCGTGCTCGCGGAAATATCCGCCTCTCTCACCACGCAAACTAGGCACGAATGGCCCTGAAATCAACTATCTTTCGCGCGGCGCTCAATATCTCTGACATTGATCGCGGCTACTACGCCGATCACGTCCTAACCGTGGCACGCCATCCCTCCGAAACCAACGAGCGCATGATGACGCGCGTCTTGGCGTTTGCGTTGTATTCGAGCCATGCCAAGGAGCCGCTGGAGTTCGGTAAGGGGCTGTCTTCCGACGATGAACCCGCATTGTGGGAGCGCGATCTCACAGGCCGCATCACGCAGTGGATTGAGGTGGGAATACCCGATGAAAAGCTGCTGCGCCGCGCGTGCGGCCGCTCAGACGCCGTGGTGCTTCTCGCATACGGCGGCGGACGCACAGTGGATATGTGGTGGCAAGCCAACCGCGAAGCCCTCTTACGTCAAGACAAACTCACCGTGAAATCCGTGTCGTCCACATGCAGCAAAGCGCTTGCCGCGATGGCTGATCGCGCGCTCGACTTGCAATGCATGATTCAAGACGGCGAGATTTGGTTTTCCGACGCGAACGAACGCGTCCTCGTAGAAATTTCGCAATTCATGCCTGCCGCCGAATAATCGCAGGGCGGTGCCCGCGTCACGCACTAACGCCGCACATCGCCGCCCAACTAGGAGTCCCATGATCGCCAACACGCTATCCAAAATCTTCGTCGGCCTGATCGCTGCGGCGAGCTACGCATTGATGGCAAACGCCCACGCCGCCTATCCCGACAAACCCGTGCGCTTGATCGTCGTCTACCCCGCGGGCGGCACGACGGACGCTGTGGCACGCTCGCTTGCCGAAAAGCTCACTGCGCAACTCGGCCAAACGTTCATCGTCGAAAACAAGGGCGGCGCGGGCGGCGCGATTGGCATGGATGCGATGGCGAAGGCCGCGCCAGATGGCTACACGCTCGCGATTTCGGCGGTAAGCCCAATCACGCTGCTTCCGCATTTGGGCAAGCTCTCCTTTGATCCGGTCAACGATATTGCCCCCGTAGCGAGCGTGATGTATTCGCCGGTTTACGTACTCGCCACACCCGCGTTCACCGGAAAGACATTTGCCGATGTGCTCGCACAAAGTAAGGCCAAAGCGGGCGCGATTCGTGTTGCGACCAGCGGCATCGCCACGCTCGGGCACATCATGGTGGAGCAGATAAAAGCCAAAAGCGGATTGGAGTTAATTCACGTACCGTACAAGGGGGGCGGACAAGTCGTGACCGACGCCGCGGGCGGGCAATTTGAACTCTTCACCACCAACCCAAGCCCTGCGGCGAACGGGCAAATGCAGAAGGGCACGTTGCGCGTCCTAGCGGTGGGTGCGCCGCAGCGATTGCCGAGCTTTGCGAATGTGCCGACGCTCGCCGAACTGGGGTTCCCCGAAGCAAATCTCACCTCCACATTCGGCGTGTTCGCCCCCGCGAAAGTGCCTGCCGACGTCATCGCGCGTCTGCACGTTGAAATCGCGAAGGCAATTGCAACGCCCGACATGACCGAGCGCTTGATCAAGCTCGACAACGTGCCCGCCGTAATGGGCCCGGCGGAATTCACCAAATTTATCCGCAACGAATCCGCGCTGAACGCGAAAGTCGTGCGCGAGCGTGGCATCAAGGCCGACTAGATGAGTAAAGCCACCGAACTCAAAGGCAAACTCGTCCGCAGCTTCGCGCAGCCCGACGATTCATGGCAAACGTCTGATCGAGCGCCGCATTACGACGGTGCCATTGGCAAGCGCCTCGCGCACGGCACGGCAGCGAAGCAAATGGGCTTGTCAGTCGATATCGTGCCACCGGGAAAACGCTCGTGCCCGTATCACTTTCACTACGTGGAAGAAGAGATGTTCATGATCCTCGAAGGCAATGGCACGCTACGCGTTGCCGGCGAGATGATTCCGGTTACGGCGGGCGACGCGATCTTCATTCCCGCAGGACCTGAGTACCCTCATCAGCTGCTCAATACGTCCGACGCTCCGCTGAAGTATCTCTCGGCGAGCACGCGCTCGGACACCGAGATTTGCGAGTATCCGGACTCAGGAAAATACCTCGCGTTCGCCAAAGGCGGGCCTGGCACTCTACTGCAAGACGGCCGCATGCACCGCGTCGATTCTGATCTTGATTATTGGGATGGCGAGCTGTAGGTTACGTGTCTGGCCAGAAAAATTGCGATTGTTTACATCGCTAGCAAGGCAATGGAGTCAAGGGACTTGACCGTCCACAGAACACTCCAAAGGTCACTGCGTTTCCTCGATTTCGCTTCGTTGCTTTGTGGCCACGGCGTAAACCATCAGCACTACAAAACTTGTAAAGAACACTATGCGTCTGATCACTTACTTTGTATTGCTCACACTGGCGACCCTCGCGGCAGTATTCGCCTTTCAGACGAGACCGACTGGCCTGGCTGCCACTAAGAGTGAGATTGAGCAATCGCTCGGTTCGATATTGCAGCGACCCGTATTTCAATGCGGCACGGGTACCGACGCCGTGACCGCCGATGGCATGCCAGGCACGGTATCGTTGTTTGAAAGCGGACCAGTGCGACCGATTGCTTTGTCTGCCGATGGGCAACGACTCTACGTAACCAATCGGCCTGCGCATTGCCTAGAAATTTATACGGTGTCTGGCGACACGATGACGCTCGCGAGCACCCTCGCTGTTGGGCTAGAGCCGGTGGCCGTCGCTGAACGAAATGGCAACGAAATTTGGGTCGTAAACCACCTTTCCGATTCGGTAAGCGTCGTGCGGTTGGACGGCACACCACGCGTGTTGCGCACGTTGCAAGTGGGTGACGAACCGCGCGATATTGTGTTCGCTGGGCCGAACCGCGATCGTGCGTTTATCACCGCCGCGGGGCGCGGGCAGAACCGGCCTGGCGCAGATTCAAGCAGTCTGCTGAAAACCGGCCAAGGCCGTGCCGATGTATGGGTGTTTGACCCCGGAAACTTGGATGAAAGCACCAATGGCAACCCACTTACGATCCTCACGCTCTTCGCCGACACCCCACGCGCATTGGCCGTGAGCGCCGACGGCAACACGGTTTACGCCGCGCCGCACTTCTCCGGAAATGGCACCACGACACTGCACCGCGACGCCGTCGTCAATCGGAAACCCTCACCCAACACCAGCGCTGATGGCTCGCGCGCACCGGACACTGGCTTGATCGTGAAATTCGATGGCGTAACGTGGCGTGATGAAGCGGGAACGGATTGGTCGTCCGCAGTCAAATTTTCCTTGCCAGACAACGACCTATTTGCGATCAACGCGAGCGCGGCGATTCCCGCGGTGACGCAGCAAGTCAGTGGCGTGGGCACTACGCTCTTAAACATGGCGGTGCACCCGCAAAGCGGCAAGGTCTACGTGAGCAACACGGAGGCTCGCAATCATATTCGCTTCGAGGGCCCCGGCACGCGCGCGAGCACGGTGCGCGGAAACGTGGCTGAGAGCCGCGTAAGCGTTGTCGATGTTGCAGCCAAAAAGGTGGATGCCGTGCATTTGAATTCGCATGTGAATTTTGAGCTCGCCGAGGGGCAGGCAATTGGTGCTTCGGATAAAGCGCGTTCGCTCTCGCAACCCACAGCGCTCGTGTTCAGTCCGAACGGCGAAACGCTCTACGTTGCAGCGTTGGGCTCCAACAAAATCGCAGCGTTGCCGACAGCGTCCGTCACCAGTGCGTCGTTTCGCGCAGACAGCAGCCAACACATCAACGTGGCCGATGGCCCGGCCGGCTTGGCGATCAACGCTGACGGTTCACGATTGTTCGTCTACTCGCACACCGCGCATCGCGTGAGCATCGTCAATACCGCGACGAAAGCGGTGGTCAAGTCGTCACTGTTGTTCAC
>JAGNQL010000187.1 GCA_017989135.1 Burkholderiales bacterium | reverse complement strand
GCCTTGTGCTTTACTGGACGGTGTCAAACATTCTGCAGATCGCGCAGCAGTGGCAGATCAACAAAATGTTGGAGCGCGAGCAAGCAGCGGTGGTCGCCGCAGGCAAACGCTAACGCGTACATGCCCGACCGTAGCCTCGATGCAGCGAAGCGAAATCGAGGATGCACGATGGATCATTGCGGATTGACGTGACATGACTCATCCCGACACCATCGTCGCTATCGCCACACCACCCGGACGCGGCGGTGTCGGCATGGTGCGCGTGTCTGGCAAAGATTTAGCAGAATTTTCGCGAACGCTGTGCGGTAGATCATTACCGTCGCGGTTCGCGCAACACACTCGTTTTCTTGACGCAGCCAATCGTACGATTGACGACGGCATCGCGCTCTACTTCGTGTCACCTGCGTCGTTCACTGGCGAAGACGTGTTGGAGTTACACGCGCACGGCTCGCCTATGGTGCTCCAAGCGTTGGTGCGTCGCTGTGTTGAACTCGGAGCCCGCCATGCAGAGCCCGGTGAATTTACTAAGCGCGCTTTTCTCAACGGCAAACTCGACCTAGCGCAAGCAGAGGCCGTCGCCGACGTCATCGACGCCGCGACTGAAAGCGCGGCGCGCGCGGCGGTACGCTCTCTTACTGGCGAGTTTTCCACGCGCATCAGAACGCTGCAAGACACGATCATCCGGTTGCGTATGTTTGTTGAGGCAACGCTTGATTTCCCCGAAGAAGACGTTGAATTTATCGAAGCTGAACGCGCCCGCGAGCAGCTCGCCGAAACGCGCGTAGCGCTGCAACATGTCATAGCGGAAGCTGGGCGCGGCCAATTGCTACACGACGGCATTCGTGTGGTGCTCGCTGGCAAACCCAACGTTGGCAAATCGAGCCTCCTCAACGCGCTCGCAGGCGATGACATCGCCATTGTGACGCCCGTTGCGGGTACAACGCGCGATACCGTGAAAAGTCGAATCAGCGTTAAAGGACTTCCTGTAGAGATCGTTGATACGGCGGGTCTTCGCGAGACGACCGACGCGGTTGAGGCCATCGGAATCGAGCGCACGCGCACCGCGATTCGCGATGCTGACCTAGCGCTGGTAATTGTTGAATCAACGCAGGATGTGCCGAACGAGCTACTGGCGGAGTTGCCGGAAGCGTTGCCCCGCATCATCGTACGCAACAAAATTGACCTGTCGAGAGAAAGCGCACGAGTGGACGACAGTGGCGTGTGGCTTTCCGCGAAAACTGCGGATGGCGTAGCGCTACTCACCGATGCCATTGCCGACGCTGTCGGATTCAACTACCGGGAGGAAGGTGGTTTCATGGCACGCGAACGCCATGTCACTGCGCTTCGCGCGGCGCTTGCGCACATCGATGCCGCAGCAGCTCATCTTGATCATGTTGCGTTGGAATTGTTCGCTGAGGAGCTGCGGCTCGCGCATGAAGCGCTTGGCGAGATCACGGGCGAATTCACGGCCGACGATTTGTTGGGCGAAATATTCAGCCGCTTCTGCATCGGCAAGTAGCGGACCTAGGTCGAGCTTCAGGCGCTCGGCCTCTAAAATCACTGTTTACTCTTTTTTGCGCGCAACAGTGAAAGACATCGTCACGCTTTCGGGAGACATTGGTGGTGGCAAGTCCTCCGTCGGGCGCATCCTTGCCGCCGCACTCTCGTTTAAACTCATCTCCGCTGGCGGTATTCAGCGCGAAATCGCGGCGAGCATGGGACTGACGACGTTGCAGCTCAATGAGCTTTCGGCCAAAGATCGAAGCGTGGACGACCGAATCGATTCGCACACCAAAATGCTGGGCAAAACGACCGAGCACATCATCGTTGATTCCCGCCTCGCATGGCATTTCATTCCCGACGCGTACAAAGTGTTCTTGTCGGTTGATGCACTTGTCGGGGCGTCTCGCGTTTTTGATGCCTCGCGCGCGGACGAGCATCACAGTTCGCTACAAAACGCGCTAGAAAATAACTTGACGCGCGCAAAATTGGAAGTAGCGCGCTTTCGCGCCCTCTACGGCATCGAGATGCGCGACTACCGCAACTATGACTTGGTCGTAGACACATCGTACGCGTCCCCCGACATAGTGGCTCAAACTATTGAGCAGGCGTTTCACGCGAAGCGTGCCGGTCGGCCTACAGCGCAGTGCTGGATGAGTCCAAAGCGCTTGCTCGATGCGCCGATTGCTGATGTATCGAACACATCAAACGAAGGCGTAGTCACGATTCGAACGATAGACGGCGTGTTTGTGATCGCCTCTGGTCGCGCGAGGGTTGAAGCGGCGCTACGTGAGGGCGCCGCATTGATTCCCGCAGCGCTCGTCTCCTAAGCAAGCCGTCAGAAAACGCCTTGTTGTCGCAGCACACGCACTAGCGCGCGTGTGTGCCGATCTATGTCGTGAATGTCGATGTGCGACGTGTCGGGCGTGTCGATGCGAAGCGAAGGATAGTCACGAAAATCAATCATCGTTGCTGGCATGACGGAGACGAGTTTGTCCCAGTAGAGTGGGCGCGGAAAATTTTTCTCATCTAAGTCGAGGTGCTCATCAGAGACCGGCTCGCGATAAAAGACGACCTTGCCGCCGCGCGCATTGATACGTTCAACCCAGCGTACTACTTCGCGCATTTCGTGGAGCCACAATTCCGGTGACGGGGGCGGATTGGCCGGGTAGTAAGTGCGATGCTCGTTAATGCGTGCCGCGCGAATCAACGGCAAATTGCTCTTCGTGTAATCAGTGCCGCCCGAGCGATCACGCTCCAACGTGACGTACTCTTTGTGTGGCGGACCATAGCCGTCGAGCTCTCGCTTGATTAACGTGATCAGCGCAAAGTCGGGACGCTCGGCAAGCGAAACCGTTTGCACTTGGGTAAGAAGGCGTCGGTGTAACTCACGCGAAGGGCTCCATTCGTGGTGATAGTGCTGCACATACTTTCGTTGCATGTCCCACACCCGCCGATCCATGCCGCGAGCATCAATACCAACGATCGCGGCGCCGACAAACTGTTTGTCTTCCGAAAGATCTCGGAGCGCCGCGAGTGGATAGTGACCGTTTACGGCCAGCATTACCGGGTCTACCTTCAAGCCCAACGCATGTGTTTCGTCACGAAATACGGCGGGTGAGATGCCATATTGAATACGTGATGCACCGAGTAGGGCTACGCGCTGCGGAGGAGCCGATTTCACTGCGCGCGCGCGATGCTGCGCCCACAAATCAAGACTATCCATGACGGTTGGCGCATACCCTTGTCCGCGCCAATACCACTCAAAGGCGACCCATCCACTCAGTGTGATTAGGGTTGCGAGGAGCCAAGTCAGTATCCAGTGCGTGCGCATTTTCTCTCGCTTCTAGAACTGGAAGTAAATAAACGCTTGGGTCTTACCCGGCGACAGAATGATCGGGAGCGACATGCCGGCGAGCGCTGCGACACGCCAGGGCCATGCGATTGCGGGCAGCCAGTCCCAGCCTTTGCGCGACTTGAGCCAACCTTGCGCAGCAAGGCCAATGACAAGCCCAACGACAAACACTTTTGCGTCGCCGTTCCAGGCGAGCGTCGCCGCGTTCTGTGCGGCGAATCCAAACATGGCTACGGTGCGCTCCCATGCCACCGCAAGTGTCGGCGCGCGGAAGTAAACTACCGCCCACGAAAACAGCGCGAAGGTGAGCAGCGCGAGCAACCAGCGAACGGGCTTCACGTCCCAAATTTGCCACTCGCCAACTCTGTCCTTTAGTAGTCGCTCAATCACAAGAAACGCGCCATGCATCGCGCCCCATGCGACGAAATGCCACGCGGCTCCATGCCAAAAGCCGCAAGCGGTGAACGTGATCATTACGTTGAGATAACCACGTAGTCGCCCTTTGCGGTAATGTCCTAGTGGATTGAACACATAGTCACGCAACCAGTTCGACAACGAAATATGCCAACGCGTCCAAAGCTCTGCGATGCCGACCGAAGCAAACGGTGCTTCGAAGTTCGGCGGCAAGTGGAAGCCAAACATTTTCGCGACGCCCAGCGCAGCCAGCGAATAACCTGCAAAGTCGCAATACACCTGCATCGAAAACGAAAACGCGCCAGCCCACGCGGCAACGAAGCCCGCTGGATAGTCCGCAGCGAAAACAATGTCGGACACCGGCGCGAACACATGGTCGGCACCGACGATCTTCAGAAACAACCCACCCACGAGCATGTACGCACCGAGCGCAACGGCTTCGCCTGTAACGTGGCGCGGTGTCGTCGTCTGAGCGTTGAAATCGCCAAACCGCATAATCGGTCCCGCGACAAGATGCGGGAAGAACGTCATGAACAAGCCGTAGTCGCGCAGATTTTTTGTGGGCGCGAGTCGCTTTTTATAAACGTCTGCGATGTATGAAATCGACTCGAACGTATAGAACGAAATCCCGAGCGGCAACACGATGCCTAGGTCTATCGGTTGGTACTCAACACCGACCAAGCCAAACCAATCAATCGCGGTGTTGGCAAAGAACTGTGCGTACTTAAAATAACCCAGCAGGCTCAGACTGGCGGCAATCGAGGCCCAAAACCAGATGCGGCGTTGGCTTTCGTTCGCGCTTGCGTGAATTCGCTGCGCTGCCCACCAATCGAATACGGTGGTGAACGCTAACAGCAGCAAGAAAAATGGGTTCCAAGACCCATAGAAAACGCAGCTGGCCACGAGCAACACGTTTTTGCGCGCCGACCACGAGCGCAGCAGCGCGTAAAGAGGAAATACGATCGCTAGAAAAACTGCGAACGTAAGCGAATCGAAGGTCATAACGCTCGAATGCTATCGCGCCGTTCGCTCGCAGCGCTTACGCTCAATCTGCAGATTCAATCTACTTTCGCGCCGCTTTCTTTGACGATCCGCGCGTACTTTGGCAGTTCTTTGCTGATGAAGGCTTTGAACTCCTCCGGCGTGTTCGCGGCTGGCTCTGCGCCTGTGGACAACCACTTCTCGCGCAAGTCTGGCGCGGCCAAGGCCTTGCCGATTTCAACCGAAAGGCGCTTCACCAGTTCTGGCGGTGTGCCCGCAGGCGCAAACACACCCCACCAAGTGAACACGTCAAAATCCTTAATGCCCGCCTCGGCCATCGTTGGCAGATCGGGCGCGAGGGCGCTGCGTTTCGGCGTCGTCACGGCGAACGCTTTTAGTTTGCCAGCTTTGATTTGCGGCATGGCAGAGGCCATGTTGTCGAACATCATGTGTACTTGACCGCCGAGCAAGTCCGTCATGGCGGGGCCGCCGCCTTTGTAGGGAACATGTGTAATCGGTGAGCCAGTGGCGAGTTTGAACAGCTCGCAGCCCAAATGCCCCGCGCTGCCGTTGCTACCGC
>JAGNQL010000186.1 GCA_017989135.1 Burkholderiales bacterium | reverse complement strand
GACATAGGCCGTTCGTGAGTCCGCGCTAAAAACAACGTGGCTCGGCGTTTTCGCGGCAGGGATACGCGCTTTGAGCTCGTAATTGGGCATCGAGTAAATGTCGACGCGATCCAGTCGCAAGCTAATGGACACAAACCACTTTTTGTCCGTCGTGTACGCCAACTGGTACGGGTCGCTGATGCGCGGCATGCGCTTTTTTACGTCGCCGGTAATCGGATCGAGAAAAACAAGATCGTTCGAGGTCGCGTTGGCGACGACCAGTTCGCTCTCATCAAGCGTAGGAATGAGGTGATGCGGCTCTTTGCCCACTGGAAAGGTGCGCATGACTTTCCGTGTCGCGCGGTCAATTACTGTAACGCTGCCCTCGCCCGAGTTGAGCACGATCACCTGCTCGCCCGGTTGCATGGCTTGTGCCCCAAAGCTCAGGGCGATCGGAACGCCGACCTTGAGGAGAGACGAAAAAGTGGAGGAAATGCGGTGAAATAGGGTCATTCTCCGATTTTACGGATGCCGCGCCGCTCTGCCATTGCGCGAAAGCAAAGGGGGAATCGGTGCGCCGGGCGCACGGTGCGCGGGGCCGGTTCACCTTGGAGGCCGGTTCGGGTACGATTCACGCCTATTGCGCCCTTGGCGTCGCCGCTTGGCAGGTTTTTTTGTATGGTTCGTTTTCTGATTTCGTTCCTCGTGATTCAAGCGGTGCTCTTCGGCGCGCAGCTCACGCCGTGGGGCCAAGAATATTTCGTGATTCCGTGGACGAACGGCTTGGCGCATTTCTGCGCGCAACTGGTCGCTCTCGTTGATCCAAGCGCGATCGCCAACGGCAAAATTTTGCGCAGCGCCGCCAACGGATTTGCGGTGAGCATTGAGGCGGGTTGCAACGGGATTGAAGCGACGATGGTGCTTCTGGCGGCAATCTTGGCGTTCCCGTCTACGTGGAAGCAAAAGGCGTGGGGACTCGGGCTAGGTTTCATCGCCGTGCAGGGCCTCAACGTTGTTCGCATCATTAGCCTCTTCTATCTGGGACAGTGGAACATGACCGCTTTTGAGTGGGCGCATCTCTACATTTGGCAGGCGCTCATCATGCTTGACGTGTTGATTGTGTGGCTCATCTGGGTGCGCCGCATCAACCGCTCAGCGCGCAACGCACAGCCGCCGGAAGATGGTGGCTCTATGACTCCTTCCACGCCCGTCACCGCCTAATCGTCCGATCAGCGTATGCCTTCAACGATTGGTCGCTTCTTTCTGCGCATCTTGGCTTGGGTGCCGCCGGTGTTTCTTGCGTGGTACGTGTTGGTGCCGCTCTTGCACTGGCCGATTCGGTGGTTTTTGTCGGGTATGGCGCTTCTGGGCGTTCCCGAATTTGTGACTTCGGTTCAACAAACGCTGCACGGATTTGAGTTTTTGACCAATCTTGCGCCGGGTGTGACGCCGGGGCAGGTTTTCCGCGCAGACGCCACAGTGAGCAGCGAGGTTGATGCGCGGCTTTACAGCTACGGCACGGCGCTCATGGCCGCGCTCACGCTTGCCGCGTGGCACCCGCAACGCTGGCGAAACCTTTGGTACGGCTGGCTCGCGCTGCTGCCGTTTCAGATGCTCGCCGTGTTTGCCGTTGGCATGAAACAAATCCTCCTCAACAGCGGCCCCGCGGTGCGCGAGCAGGCCGCCTGGGCGCAATGGCAGTTGGAAACGATTGCCTATCTGTACCAATTTTCTACGCTCATCATGCCGCCGGTCACCGCCCTTGCGGTGTGGTTCGTGTTGCACCGAAAATTTGTTGAAAAATTCGTTGGCGCCGACGTGATCGGCATGCTGCGCGCGGCTGACGCTGAGCGCAAAGCGGCGCACGAGCGCGCGACCCCGAAACCCAAGCGGTCGTAGCGCGCTCTGTCTAGCTCTGCGTACGGGGGCCACTGCCCGCCCTACGAGATCAAACGCCGCCCTTCGCTTTAGGCCACTTCACGCCGTTCGGCAACCGCTTTTCGGCGGGCTCCGCCTCGATCACCAAATCGGGAATGTGGTTAAACGCGATGGCCATGCGGCCCGATTTCTGCGCGTTGAATGCGCCGCCCCAAAAGAGTGTGTTCTTGCCGAACTTAAGATTGAGCTGATCGACCACGCGGTCTAGTTTCTCTGTGTTGGGCTGTGCGTCGAACAGGGACAGCGATTGGCCTTCGCGCGGCCGAAGCCCAGAGAATGCCATGCCAATCGCCATCGGCGAACCTACTCGCACCGCACGTTCAAGCATCAATTTTTCGTACAACGATTGCACGACGTTGAGCAGCGTTTGCGTACGATCAGTCGCGTCAACGCGCAGGTGATTTTTGTATTTTTCACCGCCGCGCAGTTTCAAATACAGCGACACATCGGTCGCAATAAATTCACCGTCTCGCAGGCGCATCGCGGCCTTTTGCGTGAGCCGAGAGAGCACGGCCTGCGCCTGAGCGTGCGAGCGCTCCACGGGCGCGAGCACATGCGAATGGCTGATCGATGACGTTTGCGTTTCGCGCTGCAATACGTCTTCGCCGCGCAGTTTTTGCCAGAAGCGCTCGCCCTCGACGCCGCCCCAAATTTCGCGCAATTTGGCTACGTCCGCCGCCAGCAGTTGCGGGGTCGATGTAATGCCGTGATCATGCAAGCGCTCCAACATTTTGCGACCGATGCCCACGAAATGATTGAGCTTGAGTTTCATCAGCGCATGCGGCAAATCGGCTTGCTCAATCACAACCAAACCATCAGGCTTGACCATGTCGCTCGCGGTTTTCGCGAGGAACGTGTTTGGCGCAATGCCGATGGACGAGGTGATGCATTGTCCGAGTTGCTGCGTCAGCCGATACTTAATTTCGAGCGCCAATCTCTCGGCGGCGTCGCGCGGTTGATCGCGGCCCGTGAGGCGAATCCACATTTCGTCAATGGAGTTCACCGCCGCAATCGGCGCGACGCTTTCGACCACCACTTTCGCGCGTTGGTGAAACTCAACGTACACCGCTGGCCGCGACACCACAAACACAATCTCCGGGCACATGCGCCGCGCGTCGGCCACGTTAGTGAGCGTTTTTACGCCGAAGCGCTTCGCCTCAATGCTCGCTGCAATCGCGCATGTGGTGTCCGCCAACATCGGCACCACCGCCACCGGACGTCCGCGCAGCTCCGGCCGCAGCTGTTGCTCAACGGAGGCAAAGTAGCTGTTGAAATCGACGTACAGCGCGCGAAGCATTTCCCAAGTTTACTGGATGTAATCACAGTTTTGCGCGTCATTGTTTGGTTGGCCGCGTTGTAGGCGCGGTCTCAGCCGCGCTTCCCCGTGCCGCTGAGCGACGCCAAGTCGTCGCCCGCCCATTAAGTCAACGGTATCGGGGCGAGCCCGTCCCCGTGCGAACCCAATGTGTTTACAGCTTTTAAGTGCTAACGACTAGCCAGCGGTCGTTTACGCAATAAAAATGAATAAGTCGACTTAAAGGAAAAACGCCTTGAAACGACGGCTGAACTGTCGGTGGAGCGAAATAGCTGTTGAGTGCTTTTGATGAGTGAAAGCGGCGCACTAGTCGCAGGCACGCTCGCTCCGAAATGGTGAAGGAATCGCATCACGTTCACGCGTGTTGTGGTTCCGCGCGCTGACGACGGCAACGTTCCGTAAACCGTGCGCGAGACCTTTTCTCTTAACGAAAAGTATCGGACAATAGGATGATTCTCAGGGGGTAAAAAATGTTTCTAAATTCACGTAGCTCTTTCAAGTCCGTCTTCCAGCCGCTTTTTGCGGTTCTTTTCAGCCTGTTGGTTCTGCCGTGGGCGAACGCGGTGTCGTATCCCACCGTGACAGCCATGCCGGTGGCCATTCCCGACCCTGGAAGCGTGAACATCACGTTTAACGTTTCCGGGCAAACCGCGCCCATCACCAACATCTCAGTTGACGTCAACGTGGTCCACCCGTGGGGTGGTGACGTTCGTTTAGAGCTCATTGCGCCAGACGGTACAGCGCTCGATTTGGTCCGGAGTCCGGGTGGACCAGGTGGTAACACTGATTTCGTGGGACTCTACAGTTTCGTTGACCCTGCAACTCCAGGTGCGCTCACGTTCTCGCAGGCGGCAGGCGCTAGCGGGACATTCCCGCTCGGTTCTTATAGGACGTCGACCACAGGCGGCGCAACAACAAACCTCCTGGCTACGTTCGCTGCGCTGACGACGCCTCAGATTAATGGCACTTGGACGTTGCGAGCGCACGACGTTGAAGTAATCATCACCGGCACCGTCAACTCCGCCACCCTCAATATCGTCGGCACTGTCGTTGGCACCAACGCAGTCTGCGGCACGCCACCTGCCTCAATCGTCGCTCCTTCTGGCGCAGCGCTTTGCAGCTCCGGCACTGGCACCGCTGTGACAAGCGGCGTGAACACGTTCACGTGGGGCTGTAACAGCACGGACGGTGGCACCAACACGGCTGCGAACGCATGCTCGTCGATTCGCCAGTACACCGTGACCGCCACGCCTACATCTGGCGCGTCTGGCAGCATCAGCTGCACGTCGCCGGTTAATGGCGGAAGCACCACCACCTGTACCAGCACGCCGGGCGTTGGATTCCGCACGGCAAGCATCAGCGGCTGCAGCGGAACAGCGACGGCTGCTGGTGTGAACAGCTACACCACCGGTGCAGTGACGGCCGATTGCACTGTGACCGCCACGTACGAAGCGGTGACGGACGGCGTTTGCGCCACGCCGCCTGCCTCAATCGTCGCTCCCTCGGGCGCAGCGCTGTGTAGCTCGGGAACGGGAACAGCCGTCACAAGCGGCGTGAACACGTACACGTGGGGATGTAACGGCGCGAACGGCGGCACCAACACGGCAGCGAACGCCTGCTCGTCGATTCGCCAATACACGGTCACCGCCACGCCAGCGGCTGGCGCAACGGGCTCGATCAGCTGCACCACGCCCGTTAACGGCGGCGGCACCACGAGCTGCACCGCGAGCCCCGCGATGGGCTACATCACGGGCAGCATCAGCGGTTGCGGCGGCGCTGCCACGGGCTCAGGCGTTAATGCGTACACGACAGCTGCGGTCGTTGCCGATTGCACGGTAACGGCAACGTTCTTGCAAATTGTGAATGGCACGTGTGGCGCGGCCAACAGCGTGGCTGTGCATGACGCGCCTAGCGCTGGTTTGTGTGGCACTGGCACGGCCTCGGCAATCACGACGGCAGCAGGTCAATTCACATGGACGTGCGACGGTGCCAACACCGGAACCAACGCCAGCTGCGCAGCGCCAAGAACCTACCTGCTCACGGCAAGTGTTAGCGGCGGTAACGGCACAGCAACGGCGTCGGCTGGCGGCGTCGTCGCCTACAACTCAGTTGGC